>DATJGP010000146.1:0-13697 GCA_035494915.1 Candidatus Eiseniibacteriota bacterium
CGACACCCAGAGCGTGAGCGGTGTGGTGCCGATCCAAAGCGTGCCGGGAGACGAGAGCAACTGGCCTACCGTGCGGGACGGAATGGAATGGTCCACCGACGAGGGCTTGAGGGGATCTTCGGAACATCCGAGGGCCAACAAAGAAGCCACAGCGATCCAAATACTGGCGCGCAACATGGGTGAAGCGTACCACGTAACAACTGTGATTGCAATGTATTCCAGTTGCGACAAGTAGGCATAATTGGGTCTTCGAACTACGCACTGATGTTCAGGAGTGATCAAGGGGGGCGGTGCGTGCGAGGACGTGCGGCGGTATGGTGCCCCCGGGGTGAGTCGAACACCCGGCACGCGGTTTAGGAAACCGCTGCTCTATCCGTCTGAGCTACGGGGGCGGGCGTCGATCCGGAATCATACCCGAAGCGCCAGCGCAGCGAGGGCTACCTATGCTGATACCCCTTCCCTCGCCTCCGCGTAAAGCCGCGCATAAGTTTCGCACTCCGCTCGCAGCTCTCGCATCAAGGGCGCGAACCCCGCGTGCGCCTGAAGCGGCCTGAGGAGAGGATCGCTCTCGAAGAAGGAGTAACACGGGTATCCATTCTTCGCCGACTGCGTCAGCCACTCGAGCGCCGGGTCGAGTTCGCCCAGCCTCACGTAGATGCACGCGACGTCGTATTGCGCGTGGTGATAGTGCCCAAACGCTCGGCGATTCGCCGCGGTCCGCTCGATCTCTTGCCGCGCGGCGGCGTCATCTCCTCGAAGAGCGGCGACCAGCCCGCTCAGCGCGTGGGCTTCGGGGTAGTCGGGCGCCTCGCGCCCCAGTCTCTGGACTGTTTGCGCCGCCTCGTCCAGCCGGCTCAGTCTCGCTTGGCTTTGCGCGAGAACGTACAGATTCCACGGAGCGGCGACCTGGCGCACTTCCTCCTCGGCGAGCGCGAGCGCCTCGTCGTACCTCCCTTGGTGCAGGCGGTTCGATCCGCGGTGGGCCCGGGCGTAGAGGTCCTGGGGATCTGCCGCGAGGATCCGATCGAACTCTCGATCCGATTCGTCGAGCAGGCCGACGTGGAAGAGAACCACTCCCAGCAGGTAGCGTGCTTCCGTGAGTCCGGGCCGCAGCGCGAGCGCTCCGAGCGACTCGCGGATCGCTCGTGCATGGTCGAAGCCGGCCGCGGGGTTCCACGCCAGCCGGCCCCGCACGTAGCGTGCCTCGGGGAGATCGGGATCGAGCGCGAGCGCCCGTTCGCACATTTCCTTTGCGCGGAGCTGCCAGTCGCCGTCCGGCGCGTGCTCGAACGCCATGCGCATGTAGGCGTCCCCAAGCCCGGCCCATGCGGCGGCGAATCGCGGATCGATGGAGAGAGCCTTCTCGAAGTGCTCGATCGCGGCGTTGACCCCTGTGAGCGTGCCGCGATAGAGGTGCCGCTTCCCACCCATGTATTCCGCGAAGGCATCGCCGGCGGGCGCCGCCCGCGAGGCTCCCGCCAGCTTCTGCTCGTCCATGGGCGTGAGCCGAACGTCCAGCGCGGCCGCGATGTGCCGCGAGACTTCGTCCTGCATGCGAAAGACATCTTCGAGGGACGTGTCGATCTTGGTGCCCCAGAGGGGGTGCCCGTCCGCGCGCGCGACGAGCTGCACCGTCACACGGAGCCGGTCGCCCGAGCGCTGAAAGCTCCCCTCCACGACGGCGTCGACCCCCAGCTGTCGCGCCGCCGCTTGGGCGGAGATGCTTTCCTCCTGGTAGCGGAGAATGGTGGAGGTCGGACGCACCAGCAGCGATTGGATGAGGGTCAGCTCGGTGATCGTGGCGTCCGCGAGACCGAGTCCCAGATCGGCGTTCTCCGGACGTCGCTGCAGGTCCCGAAACGGGAGGACGGCGACCGCCGGGCGCCCCGCGAGCGTCGCTTGCGCGCCGCCGACTGACAGATCGCCTCGCTCGAACGCCCGCTGGATCTCCCGCAGCTCGGCCGCGAGCTCGCGAGCGGAGGCCGGGCGTTCGGCCGGCCCCTTTCCCAAGCAGCGCGAGACCGCCTGGTCGAGGCCGCTCGGCACGTCCGGGCGCGACGCGCGGAGCGGTGGCGGCTGGTCGCGCAGAATCGATGAGGTCACCTCGGCCATGGTGCGGCCGTCAAAGGCACGCCGGCCGGAGATCAGCTCGTACAGGACCGCACCCAACGCGAAGAGGTCGGTGCGGGAATCGACGGGCTCGCCCCGCAACTGCTCCGGCGCCATGTAGGGTACCGTGCCGATCAAGCCGCCGACTTCGGATGTGGACGACAGAAGCGCCGTGGCGCGGCTCGCGTCTCCTTCCGGCTCGGCCAGCTTCGCCAACCCGAAGTCGAGCACTTTGAGCCGGCCATCGGCCGCCACCATGATGTTCGCGGGCTTGAGGTCGCGATGGATCACACCCTTCTCGTGCGCGACCGTCAGGGCATCGGCCAACGCGATCGCGAATTCCAGGACGCGGGGAATCGCAAGGGGGCCGGCCGTCACCTCACGATCGAGGCTTTGCCCCTCGACCAGCTCCATCGTGAGGAAGCGGGTTCCCGCCGCGTCTTCGATCGAGTAGAGCACCACGATGTTCGAATGGTTGAGCGCGGCGACCGCTCGCGCTTCGCGTTCGAAGCGCTTCAGGCGGTCGGGTGAGGAAGCGAACTCGGCAGGTAGAACCTTCAGCGCGACATCGCGCCCGAGGCGAGAGTCGCGGGCGCGGTAGACCTCGCCCATACCCCCCGCACCGAGCGCGGCGACGATCTCGTAGGAACCAAGACGAGCGCCCGCGGCTAGTGGCATCGTGGCGAGATCATAGGTTAGAAGACGGCCGCTGCAACACTTTGGTACGAGATGAGGGTGCGGGGCCGGCGGCCGTTCTTGGCCGTCCAAGCGTCCGCTCTCCGACGTCCCTACCGCACGTGGATCAGCCGCACGACTTCCCTCGTCCGACCTGCGGTAAGGCGAGCGAGATAGACCCCCGCGCCCAACGAGCCGGCATCGAGGGCGATCTCATGGGAACCGGCTGACTGCCATCCCTCGATCCGCGGTCCCACGAGTCTTCCCTGCACATCGAACAGCTCAATCGAAATCGCTTCATCGCGCGGCAGCTGGAAGCGCAGACGCGTCCCGTTTCCAAAGGGCTGACGTCCAGCGACTGCGAACTGAAGCGCACCGGGAGCGGCGTCCTCGGGCACGGACGTCACCGCTCCCAGGGGGCGACGCCAGAGGCCGTCTGCCCTCGCGGCGTAGAGATCGTTCTTGCCCGGGGCAAGCTTGAAGACGAACACGCCGGGCTGGAATTCAGCGTTGTGCAGGCTGGCGCCATCGTCGTCGCTCTCCTCGAGCCACGCGCCCGTGACCACATCGAAGGCAAGGAAGAGGTGCTGCTTGTCCACCGCGACCTCGGCCCAGTTCACGGTCCCGAGGTTCGGGTTCAGACGGGACCAGGGTTCCTGACCGGAGGTGCTGTGGAAGATGCCCGAGTTCGTCCCGACGACCCAGGCGGTGCCGGTGAACACCACCGATTGCGACGCCAGTCCGCCATGCGGCCCCACATTGTCGAGATTGGAGACGGTCCATTCGGGATCGCCGGGATCCCGAACGAACACGAAGCCGTTGCCGGGTGCGGTCGCGAGAAGCCTGGACCCGCCGACCGCGAGGCGATTGAGGTTCGAGGATTGATTCTCCTCGAAGGCTCCCCCGAAATGGCTCCACGTCGTCGCGCCGGTCAGGCCGCGGACGTACACGCCGGCCCCCGAGGTGGCCGCGTACAGACTATCGCCCCGGACGACCAGGTCCGAGATGAAGAGCTGGGTATCGAGAATGCCTCCGACCAAGCCCTGATTGAACGCCTGCCAGGTGGCGCCCCGGTCATCGCTCACGAAGACGCCCTGACCGAACGTGCCGGCATAGATACGGCCGCTCCGGACCCAAAGCCCCTGGATCGAAGTCACCGCCGGTGTGGGCTTGGTCGACGCACGCCAGCCAACGCCGTTGTTCGTGCTGAAGTAGACCGCCGTGTCCACGCCGGCGGCGAGCGTGTCGCCATTGGAAAAGAGCGAGAACACCTTGGTGACCGGAAGATCGGTGACACGGGTCCACTGGGCCGCGGCCGGAGCCGCCGCCAGAAGACCGAGGGCGATCGTGAGGATGCGCGCGAGATGACGGGCACTGGGGGCGGACGGGGCCATTGGAGTGCCTCCCTGCGATGGGTCGGTTCGACCGCCGGGCTCTGAGAAACCCCGGCTCTTGCGCTCTATGCCGGTGTTAGATACGATACGTAGCGTAGCGATTCAGGAAATATTGGAGGCCGGACATGCCTGCTCGACCCAGTCGAACCGTCCACGGCGGCGGCCGCCCGCGCAGCGAACGCGCGCGCCGAGCCGTGCTGGACGCGGCCCGTAACCTGTTCCAGGAAGGGGGCTATTCGGCTGCCACGGTCGAGGGGATCGCGGCCCAGGCGGGTGTGGCCAAGACCACGATCTACCGCTCGTGGCCGAACCGCTCGGCACTACTCGTCGAGCTCATGCTGGAGCTGGCCGCCGAGGCCGCCCCACCTCCAACCGGCACGGATCCCCTGCACGCGATCCGTACCGAGGTTCGCATGGTGGCCGAGGCCGCGGGCGAGCTGTCGGGGCGGCTGTTCCTCTCCCTCATGGGCGAGGCACAGCAAGACCCGGAGGTTCGCGACGCCTTGCTCCGCGGCCTCTACAATCCCCGCCGCCAAGCAACGGCCGAGGTGGTCCGCCGGGCCCAGGAGGCCGGTCTCATACGGCGGGAGGTGCCTCCCCTGCTGGCCGTCGACCTGTTCTTCGGTGCGATGTTTTACCGGCGGTTCGTTCGAGGGGAGCCTGCGACGAGTGAATTCCTCAAGCAGGCGTTCGATCTGACGCTGTCCGGCCTCGCGCCCGCCGCCACGAAGACGTCCCGTAGCCCGCGCAAAGGAAAGACTCGCTCGTGAGGTTCTGAGGGGACGAGAGCGGGCGATTGTACCTACCGATCGATCCACCTCTGTGAAGCTTCGGAATACCTCGCCCCCTGCACGACGATCGTCGCGCTCGCCTCATCGATCTCGCGAAGATCGTCTGGTGTGAGCTCCACCTCCGCCGCAGCTAGATTCTCTTCCATTCGTTGGAGCTTCGTCGTGCCTGGGATGGGAACGATCCATGGATGCTGCGCCAGCACCCATGCGAGCGCGAGCTGCGCCGGCGTAACGGACTTGCGCTTGGCGATTCGCTGGACCGAATCGACGAGGGCCAGGTTCGATTTGCGGTTCTCGGGCGAGAACCGCGGGACCGTGTTCCTGAAATCATTGTCCGAGAAGGTCGTGGTCTCGTTGATCTGACCGGTGAGGAAGCCTTTGCCCAGAGGGCTGAACGGCACGAATCCGATACCGAGCTCTTCCAGTGCGGGAACGATCTCCGCCTCCGGCTCGCGCCACCACAGCGAGTACTCACTCTGGACAGCCGTGACGGGTTGCACCGCGTGGGCACTTCGGATCGTCCGCACGCCCGCCTCGGACAGGCCGAAGTGCCGGACCTTGCCCGCGGCGATCAAGTCCTTCACGGTCCCTGCGACGTCCTCGATGGGCACGCTGGGATCCACGCGGTGTTGATAGAGGAGGTCGATGTAGGATGTCTGGAGCCGCCGAAGGCTCCCGTCGACCGCGGCGCGAATGTGCTCGGGGCGGCTGTTGAGGCCCTCGCTCTGCGTCCCGGTCTGCGGATCGACGTTCCAGCCAAACTTCGTCGCGATCACCACGTCCTGCCGCATGGGCTTGAGCGCCTCGCCCACGAGCGCTTCGTTGGTGAACGGTCCGTACACTTCAGCCGTATCGAAGAGCGTGACCCCGTGCGCCACGGCTGCGCGGATCAGCGCGATCATGTCGTTGCGATCGGGTGCGGGGCCCAGGCCGAAGCTCATGCCCATGCATCCGAGCCCAATCGCCGAGACTTCCAACCGATTCGGTCCCAAGAACCGCTTCTTCATCACTTGGCCCCCTTCTTCGTCGTCCTCTTGGCGGTCCTGACCGCCCCAGTCTTCGGGCGCGCCTTCGCCTTGCTCTTCCCCTCGACATTGAGCGCAACGGCCGAGCGAATGAGAGCCTTCAAGGCCTTCTCATCGATCGCCTCGCCTTCATGAATATCGATCGCGCGCCTGACGTTGCCGTCGAGGCTGGAGTTGAAGAGGCCAGACGGGTCGTCCAGCGAAGCTCCCTTGGCGAAGGTCATCTTCACGACGCTCTTGTAGGTCTCGCCGGTGCAGACGATCCCGTCGTGGGAGAAGATGGGCGTACCCATCCACTTCCACTCCTCCACGATCTCGGGATCCGCGTCGTGGATGAGCCTGCGAACTCGCGCGAGGGTCTTGCCCCGCCAGTCCCCGAGCTCCTCGATTCGCTCGTCGATCCATTCCGAAGCCGGCTTCGTCGATTCGGACTTCTTCATGACGCCTCCATGGACCAGACCGCCGCCGCAACTCGTGTGGAAAGTTTAGCAGGTTCCCTCAGTGCGCTTGCGCGGCCTTATGCTGAGGTTCAGGATCGTAGGAGGGGCGCTGGCGAAGGCCCGGATGGGAGGAGTCATGATTCGCAAGCTGAAGGACGGTCAATACCGCCTGTATTCCATGAAGAAGAACCCCAAGACCGGTAAGCGGCGCAACCTCGGCACGTTCTCTTCGCGACAGGCGGCGCAGAAGCACGAGCGGGCGGTGCAGTACTACAAGCACCACTGAACCTCGGAGTCAGACGACGAAAGGGGCCGCCGATCCAGGCGGCCCCTCGCCTCGCCGCTATCCTTCGATCTTGTAGATCTCGCGCCGTCCCCGTTCCACGAGATCGTGGTAGCCCTTCATGATGGCCTCGAATTCCTTCATCGACTCCGCACTCTCCCCTTCCCCGCTCATCATCTTCTCGAAGGCCGCCATGTTCGGCACCTCCATCTCCATCACGCACATCCAGAACTGCTCGCCACAGAAGTCGGTCATGACACGCATGGACCCCTGGTTCGACTTCTTCATGAGCTTGTTCATCGCCAGGGACTTCTCCACGAAGGCCTTCACCTTGCCGGGCTTGCAGTACATGATCTCGCGAACGAGCAGCATGCCGTCTCCTTCCGTGAGTGGCGGCCCAAGGCCGCAGTTGAATGACGCTGCTATCGAGGGCGGCTCCGGCGAGCGGAGCCGGCGGTACTTAGTGGACTGACGCCCGCGCGTCGCCGGTTTCGGTTTCGAGCAGATGGCGGAGCTTGAGCAGCGCGCGCTCCTCGAGCTGGCGGATGCGCTCGCGCGAGAGCCCGAAATGCTCCCCGGTCTCGGCGAGCGTGCGGGGGCGGTCGTCGTAGAAGCCGTAGCGGAGCCGGAGGATCGCCTCCTCCCGACCGGAGAGCCGCTTCAGCATCTCGTTCAGCTGCTGATCGCGGATCTGCATCTCGATGATCTCGTCGAGGCTTGGCGGCTGCTCGATGGCCTCGGAATCGATCAGCCCATGGAACGCCTCGTTGGTCATGTCCACGTCGAGCGTGTGGATGGACTGGACGAGGCTCTCGAGCCGGAAGATGCGAGCCTCGGGCAGTCCCATCTCCTGGGCCACTTCGCTCGCCTCGGGCTTGCGCCGGAGCTCGGACTCGAGCCGGCGCTGTGTCGCCACGAACTTGCGCATCATCTGGAGCACGTGAATCGGGATCCGCACGGTGCGCGACTGGTTCGCCACGCCGCGCGCGAGCGCCTGGCGGATCCACCACGTGGCGTACGTGCTGAAATGGATGCCGCGATCGACGTCGAAGCGATCCACGGCGGTGATGAGTCCGAGATTCCCCTCCTCGACGAGATCGAGGAACTCGACGCCGCGATTCCGGTACGCCCGCGCGATGGAGACGACCAGGCGGAGGTAGGCGAGGATCAAGGCGCGACGCGCTTCCTCGTCCCCATGCCGCATCCCCATCCAGAGGCGCCGCTCTTCATCGCGCGCGAGAATCGGGTACCGCTGGATCTCCTTCATGTAGCGCCGCTCGAGGCTCCCGATCGTGTGGTCGCCGGCCGCAGCGGAGAGATCCTCCGGCTTGGCTTCCTCGGGAAGGCGGATGCCCTGACGGCGCGCCTCGGCGAGGAAGAGGTCGAAGGCGCCCGCGTCGAAGTCGGACGAATGGAGGAGCGGATCGAGATCGTCGTCGGTGAGCGAGCCCCGCTCGAGGCCGGCACGCATGGCCTCGGACAGCTCGGACACGAAACGTCGTGGATTCTCGGTCATGGGATCACTCAGCCGGACAGGATTTGGAATTGGGTTTGGCCGTGGGGAGCGAGCCAGTCGACGTCGACGCGCTCGACGCGCGCCGCCGGGGGACCCTCGCGAAGTCGGTTCAGGAGATCGAGAAGCTTGGGCCGCGGGCCCTCCGCCTCCACCGCCACCGCCCCATCCGGCAGATTCCGCACCGACCCACCGAGGTGAAGCCGCTCCGCCTCGGCATGGACGAACCAGCGGTAGCCGACACCCTGGACGCGTCCCGAGACCCGGGCCGCGAGGCGCTGGGTCTCCGTCACCGACGGGACCCCAACGCGCTCATGAGTCGAACCGATGCGGAGGGTCATGGTCGGGGCGAGAGGATTTGAACCTCCGACCCCCTGGTCCCGAACCAGGTGCTCTACCAGGCTGAGCCACGCCCCGATCCTCGGCCGCAAACCGCATCGTTTGAATCTTTTCTCAGGCGCGGGATTGTATCAGTCGCGGCGCGGGAGGGTCAACCAACCTCGCCCGCAGCCCACCCTTCGCGGCCGATCAGAGGGACGAACGTGCAGCCGCAGAGGACCCGTCGCGCAAGCCCCTCGGGCGTTCGGGTCGCCTTGATGAGCGACTGGTTCTCGCTCTGCCCCACGGGCACGACTGCGATCCCGCCCGGCTGGAGCTGCTCCTCGAGGAACGTGGGCAGATGCGGGGCGCCGGCCGTGATGAGGATGCGGTCGAACGGGGCCATGTCCCGCCAGCCGAGCGTACCGTCCGCGCAGCGGAAGACGATGTTCGAGTAGCCGAGCGCGGTGAGCCGTTCGCGCGCGCCCTGGGCGATCGCGGGGATCCGCTCGATCGTGAAGACCCGCTCCGCCAGCTCCGCGAGGATCGCGGTCTGGTACCCCGACCCGGTCCCGATCTCGAGCACCTTCTCGTTCCCGGTCAGGTCGAGGGCCTGCGTCATGAGCGCGACCATGAACGGCTGCGAGATCGTCTGCTCCTCGCCAATCGGGAGCGCGTGGTCCGAGTAGGCGCTCGCGGACAGCGTGTCGTCCACGAAGAGATGCCGCGGCATGGCCTGCATGATCCGGAGCACGTGCGGGTCGTGAATGCCGCGCGGTCGGAGCTGCTCTTCCACCATGCGCCGCCGGGCGACGCTCAGATCATGATGATGCGGATTCATCGAGGGAGAGTCCCTTCGCCTCGAGGTCGACCAGCTCCTTGTAGTCGGTCAGCTCGAACGTGAGCGGCGTGACCGACACGTACCCGTTCTCGACGGCGGTAAAGTCGCTCGAGTCGTCGTTCTCCCAGGTGGGCTCCTCGCCGCCGATCCAGTAATACAGCTTACCTCGCGGATCGGTCTTTTCCACGATCACGTCGCGGTACACCCGTTTTCCCAGCCGGGTCACCCGCACGCCCTTGATCTGGTCATACGGAATCGCGGGGATGTTGACGTTGAGGCAGGTCTTGGCGGGAAGACCGCGCCTCAGGAGCTGAGCGACGAGCGTTCGGGCCACGCGGGCGGCGGGACCGAAGTCGGCCGTGTCCCAGGTCGCGAGCGAGATGGCGATGGACGGGATGCCGAGAAACGTCCCCTCGCTCGCCGCGGCTACGGTCCCCGAGTAGAGCACGTCGTTCCCCATGTTGGGCCCATGGTTGATGCCCGAGACCACGAGCGCGGGGCGCTCCTTGAGGAAGCCGTGAACCCCGAGGAGCACCGCGTCGGTCGGCGTGCCGTCCACGCTCATCTCGCGCTCCGAGATCTTGCGCATGCGAAGCGGCCGGTGGAGCGTGAGCGCGTGGCTCGTGGCGCTCTGCTCGCGGTCGGGCGCCATGATCGTGACGTTTCCGAGCATCTCCATCGCCTTGGCGAGCGCGCGGATGCCGTCGGCCCCGATCCCGTCGTCATTGGTGACGAGGATCTCGATCATCGGGATGCGAGGAGCCGGAGCACCAGGCGGATGAATCGCGCCGTGTCCCGCACGGGATTGATGTGGGAGCCGGGCGCGTTGTAGAGGGTCGGGATCGGCGCCTGGCCGATCCGGAATCCCTGGCGCGCCGCGCGCACCAGAAACTCCGATTCGTATTCGAATCGGCGGCTCACGGGACGCACCGCACGGATCACCGGAGCTTTGATGGCGCGGTAACCGGACTGCGAATCGGGGACGCGCTGGCCGGCCAGATACGAGGTCCACCAGGTGGTCACGTCGTTCGTCTTGCGGCGAAGCCACGGCATGCCGGTGCGGTCCCGTTCGCGAGAGCCGATGACGAGGTCCGCGTCCGCGAGCGCGGCGATCAGTCCTGGCGCCGCGTTCACGTCGTGCTGTCCGTCCGCGTCGAGCGCGAGGACGGCGTCCGCTTGGCGGCGGAGCGCCTCGTCAAAGCCCGACTGGAGCGCGGCCCCTTTCCCCTGGTTGATCTCGTGGCGAACGACCGTGGCGCCCGCTTCCTCTGCTCTGGCGGCCGTCTCATCGGTGGATCCGTCGTCCACGACGACGACCTCGCCATCGGGAAACGTGGAGCGAAGCGAACGCACGACGTCACCGATGGTCCCGGCCGCGTCCTTGGCGGGAATCACCGCGACGAGCTTCAACCGGCGGTCCCGGCCCAGTGGAACCACTGGGTAGGGTGCGCCCGGACGTGCGCGTCGAAGAACTGCTGGAGCCTGGCTTCGCCGTCCTCGAGGCTGTTCTCGAGGGTGAATGGCGGATGGAAACGGACTTCGATGGCGCCATCGCTGGCACGCGACGCGACGCCCGCGAGGATCTGCGCGTTGGCGCGGCGCGCCAGAAGGAGCGGGGTCGGATCCAGGGGCACGAGGCCGTTCTGGCCCACGATGGGGCGCCGATTCAGGATGCGCACGCGCGAGCCTCGATCGGCGAGCGCCGCGATCCATCCGCCGGAACGCAAATGCCCGAGTGCGGCCGCGACCGGCCGTCCCCCGCTCAAGGTGCGCACCCCGAAGGCGGCACGCCTCGCCGCGAAGAATCGCTCCACCGCGCGCGATCGATGCGCTTGTGCGAGGGCATGCACGGGACCCATCTCGCGCGCGAGCCATTGGAGCGCCACCTCCCACGGACCAAAGTGGCCGCTCACGATCACGGTGGGCCGTCCGGATGCGCGCACGTGCTCGAGGATGGCCCGGGATTCATCGTCGAGATGCACGCGCAGGCGCTTCCCCGGCCGAGCCGCGAGGAAGTCCAGGACGGCTCGCGAGAACGCGCGGTAGGTCTCGCGAGGACTGGGAGGAGCGCCCGGCCGCCCTGTCTCGGACCAGATGCGCTGAAGGCGGCCTTCGATGGCGCGGGCGCGCTTGGGGTGGATCCACGTGTAGAGATCCGCGAAGGCGGCCGCGAGGGCCTCGCTCCATGGACGCGGGAGCGTGCACGCCGTCGTCGATGCGAGCAGATACCCGAAGTCGGTCACGAGTCCCCCACACGCGAGAACGACGACGCCCCGGGGCGTGCCCCGAGGCGGCAGAGCTGCGGACGGCAAAATGGTCGGGGCGACAGGATTTGAACCTGCGACCACCTCCACCCCAAGGAGGTGCGCTACCGGGCTGCGCTACGCCCCGACCGAAGCTTCAAAAGCCGGGCGTTTCGGCGATGCTACACGAGGGGGCGGCTGGCGGCAAGGGGCCGTGGGGTAAGCCGATACGCGCGGACACGGATGATTCACGGCGCGATACAGCCCGACCGAGCCGTGGCACTCAAGGCACCACGCGGACTTTGAATAGCGCGTAATCGGCAACGGGGTGCCCGTCGGCTTTGGCTGTCTGATAGCGAAACCCGCTGAGCCCGCGCTCAATGGCCGCCCACAAATGTGGATCGATCGTTGTCTGGGGTATCGGCTCGCTCGACGTCATCACGGCATCCGGGCGAGCCCAGCTGACGGTGCCTTTCCGGCCCACGGTGACGACGACCGGGACCTCGACGGGGCCCGTGAGCCCGCAGTCCGCGCAGTGGAGATCGCGCTGCGAGAGGACGGCGGCTCGCCTTTGATAGGCGCGCGGCGATTCACGCTCGTTCTCGTCGATCGCGACGAAGCGCTCCCCTCCACAGCGGTAGCGCTTGCCGTCTCGCACCAGGACCTGTCGTACGATGCGGTTCTCACGGACGATCGCGCTGTCGATGCCACGGGATCCCGGATGAAACTCGACAGCGGTCAGGTACTCACATAGGTCGTAGGACCTGGAATTCCGGCCGTCGAATCGGCATGAAGTCCGAACCTGAATGGGGCCCTTTCCTGTTCGACGGATGAACACCGTCCAACGGGGATGACCCATCCGGCCAACAGTCAGGTGATAGGTCGAGTCCGGCTCCATCTCCCCGTTACCCGTGACCTGGAACCAGACCGTCGTGTTCGTCTCGCCCCTGAGCCGTCCGCTCGAAGCCTCGACATCAAGGGCCCAGAGTCCGGTGGCGTCTGCGAAGGGATGGGGCCACGTCGTGACCTGGAACCGTGCTTCGGACTCCCACACCCAGGCCTTGTCCGCTTGGGCAGCCCAGGGTAATAGAAGCAGACAAATGAAGAGTCCTACGATTCGCACGGTCAGCGCTTCGATCGCCCCTTCGCTACCTTCGGCGCGATCGCCTCATCCCTGAGCATCGTGAGCAGATTCTCCATGTCCGCCTTGAGCGAGCGCACCATCTCCTCTCGGTCGAGCTTGGAGAACGGGAGCTCGATCTGCTCCTTCCCTTCCTCCTGCTTCCCGTCGAGGATCTGGCGCCGCGCCCCGGCGATCGTGAACCGCTGGTCGTAGAGGAGCTGCTTGATCTCGTAGAGGGTCTCGACGTCGCGGCGCCGGTACATCCGCGCCCCGCCGCGCCCCTTCTTCGGGCGCAACATCTTGAACTGCGTCTCCCAGTAACGCAGCACATGAGGTTTGACGCCGATCAGGTCGCTGACTTCGCTGATGGAGTAGTAGAGCCTGCCGACCGGAAGCGACTTCACGGGATCACCTCCTGGACATGGTTGGGGCTTCCGATTTCAAGTCCCGGGTCAATAGCTCGCGAAGAGCGGCGCGCGCGCTCTTCCCTTCGTGAAGGATGGCGTGGACCTGCTCGATGATGGGCAGCTCGACGCCCTCCCTCTGTCCCAGTGCCACCGCGGCTTCCGCGGTCGCGACGCCTTCGACGACCATGGGCGACGAAGCGAGCGCCTCCTTCACGGTGGCGCCTCGTCCTACCGCTTCACCGAAGCGGCGGTTCCGGCTGTGCCGGCTCCCGGCCGTGGCGATGAGGTCGCCCATACCCGCGAGGCCGGAGAGTGTTTCCGGACGCGCTCCCAGTTTCGTGGCGAGGCGTCCCATCTCCGCGAGGCCGCGCGTCAACAACGCGGCCTTGGTGGAGTCCCCGAAGCCAAGTCCATCCGCGATGCCGGCCGCGATCGCTATGACGTTTTTCAGCGCCACGCCGATCTCGACGCCGGCGACGTCGTCGTTGGTGTAGATCCGGAGCCATTCGGTGTGGAACGCCTCCTGCGTGCGCTG
>DATJGP010000147.1:0-7466 GCA_035494915.1 Candidatus Eiseniibacteriota bacterium
GACGCGAGCCGGCTCGAGATCCTGGCCGAATGCGCGGAGCGGGACGCGAAAGGAGCCGTGCTCTCGCAGGGCGTGGGCGGAGTGTGGAAGACGACCGGGATCGTGGACGCGAGCGAGATCTTCGGCGCGGACACGTGGCTCATCTCGGTGCAGGCGCCGAATCAGAAGCAGGCCCGCCTGTGGGACCAGCTGGGTAGTGGGCAGATCCTCTTGCTGCGCGGGCCGGGATGGACCGCGCCCAAGGAGAAGAAGCCTTCCAAACGCGGCTGAGGGCCCCCACGTGAGAACGATCCTCCTACAATCTGCCTTGACCCTTGTCTCCGTGCTCGGCGCGCTCCCTAGCCCGGTTCAGGCGGCGCCAAGAACACCGCCTCCTCTTGAATTCCGCTGGCCCCTCCCGGCCCGGGTCGGCGTCACAACCGTCGTCGTTCGGGGCGAATCGCAATACATGCTCCATGAGATGGTCAGCCTCAGCGCCGGATCGTTTCCTTCCGAGCTCGAGCTGCGGCGTGAGAAACAAGAGCTTTGGGACTGCATCCGGGAACCTACGCCGACAAAGGGTTTCTTCGAGGGCTTTTCGAACTACTTCGACTCCATGGAGAAGAGACCCGCCACGATCATCGCGTCGGACGGTCAGTTTCTTCGGACACCGTCGATCGAGGACCTCATCGCCTATGGCGAGAAGCAGGTCCAATCGCAAGGGCGTGCCGTACCCAAGTCGATGCTCACGCCCGAAGCAACGATCCGTCGAGCCCAGTGGATCCGCGGACAGCCCGAGATCGACGACAAATCCAGCTGGGACTCATGGGTGGGAAACTGGATTGGTCTGGCTCTTCCACCCGGCGAGCGGAAAGCCACTCGCGACCCGGTGACCCAGGGTGGGGCGCCGGTCCCATCCGTCCAGATGTTCTTGAATGAGGGCCCCACGGGACCCGGCGGCGCGTTCATCGCCCTGACGTACATCACGCGGCCTGTACCGAACCTGAACGGGATGGCGCTCGCTCAGGAGGACACCATGTTCCTGCGCCGCGTGATTCTCGAACCCAAGTCGATGCGCCCGATCTCCGCCGGACACGCTTGGGTCGCGATGTCGAGCGATTCTTCCATCCCTCCCCGAACGCTGGAGAGCCACGATTACATCTTCGAGTGGAATCCGCCCCTCGTGGAAAGCTCGCCCAGCGACTCCATGCCGAAGGCGGGACTGGACGCCTTTAGACAAAATCGGCTCCCCGACGCCATGGACTCATTCCTTGAAGCTGTCCAGAACGGGACGCGAAACCCCGACACGTTTGCCTACCTCGCGGAGGCTTCTCGCAGACAGGGCTTGGTCGGCGAGGGCGCCCTCTTCGCGAAGCGAGCGCTCGAGCTGAATCCACGCCATTCGATGGCCCACACGGTCCTGGCGTCCTGCTTCGATGATCAATTGAGTCCTTGGCCGCTCACCAGTATCGATTCGACTCGCACCCATTCGCTCCAAGCTGTTGCCTGCGACTCGACCGATGGCAACGCGTGGATGGGCTTGGTCGCTCGTCGCTGGATCCAGCCGGATCTCTCACGCCGCTCGCTGGCCAAACTCCTCGAAACCGGATTCTTGACGGAACACGTTCAAGCCTACGGCCGCTGGATGCTCCACGATCTACCCGAGAGTACCGTCCTCATCACCAATGGTGATCTGGACACCTATCCAGCCTGGGCGCTTCAGGCCATTCGGGGCCTTCGACCGGATATCGCGGTGCTGAACTACCAGATGATCCGGCTTGCGTGGTACTTGAGGCGCGCGCGCGACGACATGCGAGTTCCTCTTCCCTTCCCCGATCAGGCCCTCGACTCACTCGGCTCCGCCGAGAACGCGGCCCAGCTGAATCAAAGAATCCTTCACGAATGGCAATCCGCACGCGCCTCGGGCGGGTTCCGTCGACCATTGGCCGTGGCCATTTCGGTCCCGGCTCAAGATCTGCCTCCGGGTCTGCTCGATCGTGCCGCCCTCATTGGCGGCGCGTATCTGTGCGGCGCACAGTCCAGCGCGGTCCTCGTCGACACCACGACGATCCGGAAGGGCCTGGCTCTTGTTCGACCCGAGGAATTCGCCGGGCCGGGAGTATCCGACCGCGACTGGAGCCCAATTCGACGTAATGCGAGCCCGCTGTCGGAGAACGTCCTCAAGACTTGGCTCCTCTACGTGGATACGCTCGGGAGCGCCGGGCGCACCAATGACGCCCGCAAAGCGTTCGCGCAAGCATCGGACTTCGCCCGGAAAACCACCGTTACGCCTGCGCTGATGATCGAGGTGTCGAAGTTGAAGGCGCGTTACGGGCCTTGAGCCACGGACAAGAAATCTCCGCGCCATAGCCGCATCGCGTGGAGCTCGATCCGTTCGACCCCACGCACGTCGTCGACGTTCGCGTGATCCTGGACGGCGACGATGGCGACGACAAGCGGAGCTGAGCCGCTCAGATCGCCCGTGTCATTGGCTCGGCCGCGCTTCCTCGTCGAGCCAACGAAGCAGCACGTCCCAATACCCGGGCGCGAGCTGCGTGATCCCGCGAAGGCTTCGAAATTCCGAGGGCTCACCCGTCACCCCCAGGAGCAAGCTGTGATGCGCCCGCGGCCAGAGGCGAATCGTCACGTCCACGTTGCCCGACTCGGCAAACAATCGGCGGAACCAGGCCGATGCCTCCTTCCCGGACTCCAGCACGTCGGCTTCCCCACCCATGTACAGGACGGGACCTCGGAACCGCCGCCAGTCCGGCGTCGGGTCGTATGCGAGCCGGCGATCGAAACCGGAACCCGATCCACTGGTGACATGTCGAATGCTGGTTGCGACGACCTGTTGCGCATTCCCCACGAGGCTGTCGACGGCTTGCGGCGAGGCGCCGGCTCCCTCGGCTTCGCGACGCACCTTGTACACGTAGGCGTCCCCTTTGGTGCGGGCGCCTCCGCTGATCGCGCCAATCGCCTTGATTGCAGCCAGTCGAGAAGCTGACAGTGGCGCGACCCACGCTCCTTCGCTGACCCCCAACACGGTCACCCGACTCCCGTCGACGTCAGAGCGCTGAAGTATGGTCCGGATGCCTGCGACCAGGTCGTCCGCGTACTCCTCCAATCCTGCCGAGCTCCACTCGCCTGTCGAGGCTCCTGTCCCACGCTTGTCGTAGGCGAGCACGGCGTAGCCCTGCGACGCCAGCACCCAAGGTATCGGTCCAAAGCTATACCGATCGCTTTCCTCACTGCCGTGCGCGAGCGCGATCAGGGGCAGGCGAGCCTTCCGAGCAGATGGACGATAGAGATATCCATCCAGGTGTGTGGCGCCGTTTTGGAATGAGATGGGAATGGTGTCGATCGGTAGACGCCTGGCCGTGAATCGCAGCCCGGTGCCGCTCTCCTCGACAACGAGCTCGGCCGGCTTTGCTCTGGGAGCGAACGTCAGTGACCACTCCACAGGCGTTGGCCGCGTGAATTCCGTACCCGCTGCGTACTTCCCATCGTCTGTCGGTGCGAGGAGGCGAAGCTGATCGGTCCGTCGGTCCGCCATGAGCAGGATCCAGCCGGCAGAGGTCCGGAAGGGTACGATCGCGATGTCATGCGCCTTCCCGGCACGGTAAACCCCTGCGCGGACCCTGAGGCTGTCGGGCGGGCCGCTTGCCTCCGGTTGCGATGCAGCGTGCGCGGTAGATCCCACCAGGAGGGACACGACGAAGAGATACGTGACTCGTCCCATACCGTGCTCTACGAGCACGGACCGCGGGGTGTTTCACCAACTGCCTCTAGTTGGTCCCTCTGGGTGCCGTCGAGCCGGACGCCCTCCACTCGCGTCGACCCGTCGAGTCCACACCACCCCACGCATCGAACACGGTACGGGCAACCCGCGCGATCACTCGTTCCGCCCGCGGTATCGTTCCCCGCGGCTCCCCCACCAGGACCGCAATCGCCACGTCATCGCCATTGGGCAGGCGAATGACGCCGATGTCGTTGATTCCCACGGTGACCCCTGCCGTCGTCCCGCCGGTGCCGGTCTTGTGCGCCACAAGCGTGCCCCTGGGCAATTGCCCGGGCAGTCGATCCTTCCCCGTTTCGCAATCGGCAAGCATGGACTTCAGAGTGTCGGTGCTCGCCACGGACAAGAACTCTCCGCGCCATAGCCGCTCGAGCAGCTGAACGCAGGCTTCGGCCGTTCCGGTATCACGCGGATCGAGGAGCATCGCCTGAGCCGCGCTGTCGTGGACGGCTGGGACCACCCGGGCCCGCTGCTCGCGGATGTCTTCCGCCGATCCCATCGTGTCGGCTCCGGAGGGCAACCCGTACCAGTCATTCCCCAGCTCACGCTCGTTGCGGTCCACGCGGAAATCATGGATGCCGTGGCGCTCCAGCCATTGGGTCACGGCGCTCGGCCCGCCGACGAGACGCATCAAGACGTCGGCCGCGCTGTTCTCGCTCCGCTCGATCATGAGCTTGAGAAGCCGGTGGACCGGCACGGGGCCGCCTCCGTGAGGATAGCGGTCGCCCAGCTCCCCCCTCGGGTGCATGTCTCCTGGAAGCAGTGTGATGGGAGTGCTCAGGGACCATCGCCCGCTGTCGACTCCCTCGAGCACGAAGATGGCCACGGGCAGCTTGACCACGCTCAAGAGCGGGATGCGCTCGTTCGGGTTCACGCGCGCGTAGGCCCCGTTCTCGAGGTTCCTCGCGAAGATTCCGACGCGTGCGGGCGCGCGGCTCGCGAGGACCGTCAGCTGGGCTTCGAGGATGGTGTCGGGGTACCCGGCGCTCAAGGTGGGCGTCACCGCCTCACGGGGGTGAGGCACGTCCCTCGAGGGGGTTCGTTTCGCGGGAGCGACGGTGAGAATGAGACCAAGCGTCACAAGCGCGGCCACGACCACGACAAACCCTGCCACGCGCTTCCACCGCGATCTCCTCCCCGCCCGCGCCATGGGCTGAGTTTACCGTAACCATTGGCCAAGACGGTCCGACGGAGAGAGATCGGGGCAAAAAAAGAGGCGGCACGCGCGAAGCGTGCCGCCTCGGAGCTGGCTGGTCTACTCGCCGCCTTGGTTGCTGCTGTCGTCCGACGGCGGTGGAGGAGGAGGCGGAGGCGTGTTCTCCTCCGTATTCGATCGCGGCGCGATGAAGTCGTCCGGAGGCGGCGCGCCGGTGTCCGTCCCACCCGGCACGCTCGACGCCTCCACGGCGCCGGTGCGCTCGTACTGGATCTGGAGCTGCGTGCGGACGTGCTTCGGCGTGCGCACCGAGTAGCCGTTGTCGAGGAGCAGCACGACCGGCCCCTCGGGAAGATCCATGTCGATCTGGATATTGCGCAGCTTCTTCGACACGAAGAACGCGTTCGAGTGGTCCCCGCCCCGCTTCTTGAGCCAGTTCTGGTACTCCGGCCCGCGGAACATGCGAACGATGATGTCCCCCTTGCGATCGGCGATGTTCACGTTGCCGAGCAGGTGAATGGCGCGCGCCCCTTCGGGCTGCGTGGGGAGGTCGAGCGCATAGAATTCCGCCGGGCCGACGCTGAAGATCGAGTCGACCACCTCGGAGACGTAGCGGTTCGGGGCGGTCTCGGCGAGCGCCGGCGCCACTGCGTGCGTCGGAGCTACGAGAAACGCCGCCGTGAGGACGACGACTCCCAACAGAATCCTTCGTACGAGAGCCTGGTCCATGACGATCCCTCCCTGTGCGGCCGCTGCCACGGGGGACGCCCGCGGCGGGCCGAATTACCCCTCGGCCCCCTTGGGCTCGTACTCCCGGAACAGCTTGCCCCACTCTGTATTCATGATCGACCGTTTACGGCCCTTCCCCACCGTGGGATACCAGTAAACGTCGTGATAGAGCCGGCTGGCCGCATAGGACCACGGCACCAGGGGGCTCCTCAGTAGGAACCCCTCCAGCGGCTTCAAAGGTCCGTGGTATATAAGCTTCTGGCCCTTGCTCGCGAAGGTGTTCTCGTTGCGCGAGTAGCCCAGGTTCACGTTCGAGACGTCGTCTCCCACGAGGTCGATTTCCCGCGGGTCGCCCTTCCCGAGCCCGGCCTCGTGCGCCAGGCGGATGAACTTGATCGTCATCGGATCGAAGCCCATCAAACGGGCCGCCGTGGCGTCGATGGCCACCTGATCCTTGGATGCGAGAATGAGGTTCGTGACTCGCAGCCGCATCGCGCGCGGCCCAGGACCGTCGCCCGAGATCGTGCCGTCCATCATCGCGAAGATGCCCGGGTGGATCTCTTTCTGGATCGTGAGGAGATCGACCAGGGTCTCGTGAATGACGCTGTGCGTCCAGTGGCGCTTCAAGTGCAGCAGGCCGCCGAACGCGTTCTTCATCGCACCGGTCATCTCGGTGAAGACGTGCGTCTTCAGCGTGGGCAGATGGATGATGTTCGCGCCGATCAGGGTCTTCGGAATCATGAGCCCTTCCGGGTAGACCTTGTTCAGGACGAGCATCTTCCCCTTCGGCTCGTAGCGGATCCAGTCCGCCTCGCTCTCCGGATCGTTCAGCCAGATGTTCTTGATGCCGTACCTGTCGAGGAGCGGCTCCAGCTTGTTGTTCTTCACCCCGACGTGCGGATCCACGACGACCGTGGAGTTCTGCGCGGCGAGGATCTTCTCCTTCTTGAACCCCGAGGCGAGGAGCGACTGGATGACGCCCTCGAGCTGCCACGGGCTCGTGGAGCACGCCGGGTAGTAGACGTGCCAGGAGATGTTGACCTTGAGGAGCGTCGTGGCTTCCGGCGACAGCTCCGAGCGCATGCCCGCGAGATCGACGAGGCGCGGAATATCCCGCACCACGGTTTCAGGCGTGGTTTTGAGTACGGCGACTTTGGCGTTCATGAGGTCGTGGGTGTGTTTCCGCGGAAGAGTGAGTTGGCGATGACGATGCGCTGGATCTCCGAGGTCCCTTCGTAGAGCTCGGTGACCTTGGCGTCGCGGTAGTACCGCTCGACGGCGAATTCCTTGGTGTAGCCGTAGCCGCCGTGGATCTGCACCGCCTTGTCCGCGCACTCGCGCGCCGACTTGGACGCGGTGAGCTTGGCGATGGCGGCCTCGGGGCCGTGCGGGAGCCCCGCGTCCTTGAGCCACGCGGCGCGCAGCGTGAGGAGCCGCGACGCCTCGATCATGGCCTTCATGTCGGCGAGCATCCACTGGATCGCCTGGAACTCGGCGATCGGCTTCCCGAACTGAACGCGCTCGCGCGCGTACTTGACCGAGGCGTCGAGGGCGGCCTGTGCGATCCCGACCGCTTGCGCCGCGACGCCGATTCGTCCGCCGTCCAGGGTCTGCATGGCGACGCGGAAGCCGTGCCCCTCGTCCCAGAGCCGGTTCTCGACGGGTACGATGCAGTTCTCCAGCGAGAGCTCCGTCGTGTCCGAGCCGCGGATGCCCATCTTCTCGATGGTCTTTCCGATCCCGAGTCCGGGCGAGCCGCGCTCCACGAGGAACGCCGTGATGCCGCGGTGCTTCGACTCCTGGCTC
>DATJGP010000148.1:0-6009 GCA_035494915.1 Candidatus Eiseniibacteriota bacterium
CGCGACCGCACATCCTCCACCTCTGGGAAGAGCCGTTCAGCTTCATCGCGCTGGAGGCTTTGCTCCTCCGACGCGTGCACGCTCCGCGAGCGAAGGCGCTCTTCTTTTCCTCCGACAATCTCACCCGGGACGGTCGCTATCCCTACCGCCCGTCCGCTCTGTACGGCGGCATCGAGCGGTGGGCGTTCACCCAGTGCGAGGCGGGGACCGCCGTGAGCGAGGAAGTGGTCGACGTGCTCCGGGCCAAAGGCTATCGGGGCCCGATCGACGTCGTCCCCCATGGCCTCGACCTCGAGACCTATCCCGATCCAACTCCGGAGCGCCGCGCCGTGGCACGCGAGTCCCTGGGCCTTTCCGGCCTCGTGATCGGCTATGCGGGACGGCTCCTCGCCATGAAGGGCGTGGACGTGCTGCTCCGTGCCGCGGCGATCCTCGCGAACGGGGGGCCCGGTGAATACACCGTCGCCATCGTCGGGGACGGACCCGAGCGCGCCGCGCTCGAATCCCTGGCGATCGAGCTCGGGATCGCGCCGCGAGTGCGGTTCGTCTCCGCCGTGCCGCACGAGTCCATGCCGGACGTCTTCGCGGCGTTCGACGTCACCGTGGTTCCGTCGCTCACGACCCCGACCTGGAAGGAGCAGTTCGGCAGGGTGGCCGCCGAGGCCATGGCCGCCGGTTCCGTCGTCGTCGTGTCGGATAGCGGAGCGCTGCCCTCGGTCGTGGCAAGCGCGGGCCTTGTGACCGCGGAGGGAGATCCGGCGGCCTTGGCCGCCGCCCTCGGCCGGCTCGCCGCGAATCCATCCGAGCGAAGCGAACGTTCCCGGCGCGGACGCGATCTCGTGCGCGAGCGCTACACCTGGACGGTGATCGCCTCGTCGCTGGCGCGCCGCTACCGCGCGGTGCTCGAACTCACGGCCTGACCGGCTCCGCTCGTTCGACCGGCGCGACGCCCGCCGCGCGCCGCCGTCCGCGCAGCAGGGCCAGGAAGAGCACCACGGGAACGACGGGTGCGACCACGAGGTGCTTCGGCTCGAAGCGCCACTTCGCCGCGATCACGAGCAGAAGGATCAGCGCCACGGCCGCGAACCAGCTCGCGAGTCCGGCGTTGCCCAGGGCCAGGAACCCGAGCGCCACGAGGCAGCCGAGAACGAATCCGGCGCATGCGCGAACGAAAGGGCGTCGGAGCTGGAACGGCCCCCAGCGCGATACCTCGATCTCGTCCTGGAACGCCTCGGGATGCCGCGCGGCCAGGAGCGGATCCATCTCGTAGCGACGCGCCCACCGGACGGGGTCGAGCCAGGCCGAATGCTCTCGCGGATGCACCACGCGCGGGCGTTCGTCGTGGAGCACCCGCGCGCCGCGACCCATCACGGTGAAGCCGAAATCGGAGTCCTCGCGGAAGTAGACGCCGGTCGCGGGATCGAAGAAGCGTTCGCAATAACCCCCGACCGCTTCGAACAACGAGCGCCGGACGAAGAGATTCGTGGGAAGCCACGTGAGTCGATCCGCGGCGCGTCTCCGCGCCGGACGGCCGTCGGGTAGCAACGTGGCGCCTTCGAGCACATCGATCGCGGGATCTCGGTCGAGACGCTCCAGGGCGCGCTCCAGCCATCCGGGCGCAGGGTTGCAGTCGTCCTCGGTGAAGGCCAGGTAGTCGCCGGTCCCGCGCGCCGCGCCCGCGTTTCGGGCGGCGCCGGGTCCTCGACGCTCGCGATTCGCGATCGTCGACGCGGCCATGGCGTCGAGACGCCGCGCGATGGCCGGCGAAGGTTCGGCTCCGTCGAAGGAGACGACGAGATCCCAGCGGGAGCGATCGAGCGTCTGCGCCGCGAGCGCGTCGAGGAGTGGATTCAGCAGATCGTCGCGGCCCCGTGTGGGAACGACGACGGTGAAGCGGATGGCGTCAGCGGGCACGCGGCCCCGCGATCAGCGAGCCGCGGGCTGGACGCGCTCTTGGGCGCGTACGTGGTCGCGGAAGAAGGCCACGGTCCGCGCGAGCCCTTCGTCGAAGGGCATCGTCGCGCGCCACTCGAGGAGCGCCGCTGCCTTCGACGTATCGAGGCAGCGCCGGGGCTGCCCATCGGGCTTCGTCGGATCCCAGAGAAGACGTCCCTGGAAGCCGGAGTGTCGCGCGATGGTTTCCGCAAGATCCTGGATCGAGATCTCGAACCCGGCTCCGAGATTGACCGGGTCGCTCCCTTCGAGCTTCTCGAGCGCCGCCACGATGCCTCGGGCCGCGTCCTCGACATAGAGGAACTCGCGCGTGGCCTTGCCCGTCCCCCAGACCTCGATCGTGTCGGCGCCGGTCTCCACCGCTTCGACGCACTTCCGGACGAGCGCGGGAATCACGTGCGAGCTCTCGGGGTCGAAGTTGTCGTGCGGCCCGTAGAGGTTGACCACGAGCACGTTCGACGCGTCGAAGCCGAACTCCTGCCGGTAGGCCTGCGACTGGATGAGTAGCATCTTCTTCGCGAGGCCGTACGGCGCGTTCGTCTCCTCGGGGTAGCCGTTCCAGAGGTTCTCCTCGCGGAACGGAACTTCGGTGAACTTGGGATACGAGCAGATGGTGCCCACGCTCAGGAACCGTGCGACGCCGGCGTGGCGAGCGTGCTCCATGAGGAGCGAACCCATCATGAGATTCCGGTAGTAGTACGTGCCCGGGTAGCGGCGGTTGGCGCCGATCCCGCCCACGGAGGCGGCCAGGTGGACGATCGCCTGCGGCTTCAGATCCTCGAGCATCCGCTGGACGGACGTCTCGTGCGTGAGATCGTACTCCGCGGAGCGGAAGGTCGTGGCGTTCCGGTAGCCCCGCGATACGAGCGCGGCCATGACGTGCCGCCCGAGGAATCCGGCCCCGCCGGTGACGACGATTCGAGTGTCCCTGTTCATGTCGGGGGAGTCTCCCAGAGCCCCGCGGACCCGTCAAGGCGGGCGGCTTGACGCCGGGGCGTCCCGGCCGCAGGATGACCGGGATGTCGTCCGCCCTCGAGCGCGGGGCCGCGCTCTCGTTCCTCCTTCTGGCCGCCGCGCTTCCCTGGTCCATCGCGCCCATGTCGATTGCGGTCGCGCTCTGCGGGGCGCTGACGCTCGCATGCTGGTGGCGTCCTGGCGGCGCGCGCTGGGTGCGCACGCCGGTCGACCCGGCCGCGCTCGTCTGGCTCCTGGCGCTCGTGATCGCCGCGTTCGCCGGCGAGGATCCGGCCGGGAGCGTTCACCGGGTCACGAAGGGTTTTCTCCTTGGGATCGTTCCTCTCGCGGCCTATCACGGCCGCGATCCGAAGCAGGCTCGCCGCGCGGTTGCGGTCCTCCTCGTTTCGGCCGCTTTCGCGACGGTATTCGCGCTCACGAAGTTCATGATGCAGGGGGGCGCGTTCCCCGTGCGCGTGCGCGGCGCGGTGGGGCATCCGCTGACCTATGGCGGCCAGGCGATGCTCCTCGCCGTGCTCGCGTGGGCCATCCTCCTCCGCTCGCGCGACCGGCGCTGGATGGCGGCGGCATTCGCGCTCCTCGCGCTCCTCGCTCCGGCGCTCCTCGGGAGCTACACGCGGAGCGCGTGGATCGGCACCCTGGTCGGATTCGCGATCGTGATCGCGCTCACGCGCGCGCGATGGATCGCGGCGCTCGCGGCCTCGGTGGTTCTGCTCGTCCTCGTGATGCCCGGAGGCTACCGCGAGCGAGCCTTGAGCGTCTTTCACCCGCACGGCGTCTGGAACCGGGAGCGTCTCATCCTCTGGGACGCGGGGTGGCGAATGTTTCGCGAGCACCCGGTGACGGGAGTGGGGCTCCAGGATTTGAAGCCGCTGGTGGCGCGGTATCGCTCGCCCGAGGCGCACGAGCCGCCGCACGGCCACATGCACAACGTGTATCTCCAAGTCCTCGTCACGATGGGCGTGGTCGGATTCGCGGCGTTCGTCTACCTGGTCACGGCGCTCTGGCGCACCGCCGCGCGCCGTCTTCGCCGGGACGCGCGCGAGGGAGACGCCGATCCCTTCGGCATGGCGCTCCGGATCGGGATCGTGGCCGCGCTCGCGGGTTTTCTCGTCGCGGGGCTCTTCGAATGGAATTTCGGCGACGAGGAGCTGCTCGACTTCCTGTTCACGCTGATCGGTCTCGCCTGGGCGGCGAGCGCCTGGAGGACCGTACGTCCCGACCCGCCGCGCTCGTCCTGACGCCTCGCCTTCCGTGGCCGGAAGACGACGGCGGACGGATCGCGATGGCGCAGTCGATCTGGGCGGCGGCGCAGGAGTACGACGTCACGCTGATCTCGTTCACGCAGGGAGCGCCTGCCCCGGCGCCCGAAGCGTGGCGGCGCCTCGGCGTCGATGTGAAGACCGTGGAGCATCGTCCTCCGTGGAAGCCGGTCGCGCTCGTGCAGGGCCTCGTCGGGAAGCTCCCCTACACGCTCTCGCGCTACCGGAGCGCGGCGTTCGCCCGCGTCCTCGACGAGTGCGTGCGCGCGCGTCGCCCGGCGTTCGTGCTCGCGAACCATCTCCACATGGCGCCCTACGTCGATCGACTGGACGGAGTCCCGCTCGTGCTGCGGGAGCACAACCTCGAGCACCTCTGGATGAGCCGCTACGCCGAGGAGTCCCTGAAGGGCCCCGCTCGCGCGTACGCGGGCCTCCAGGCCCGTCGTCTCGAGGCGGCCGAGCGATCGTTCTGCCAAGCGGCCGCGTTGACGCTCGCGATCCAGGATCTGGAGCGAGACGCGCTCCGCGCGCTCGCCCCCGGTGCGTGGATCGAGACCTTGCCGGTCGGGATCGACCTCAGCCGCTTCGGTCAGCCGCGTACTGCCGACCCCCCCGTGGTGCTTCTCGCGGGGTCGTTCGCGTGGCCGCCGACCGCCTCGGGCGCGATCCGCTTCCTCACGGACGGATGGCCCCGGGTGCGCGCCGCCGTTCCGAGCGCGCGATTGCGCGTGGTGGGGAAGTCGCAGCCGGACGACCTCGTCCAGGCCGCGCGCGCTGCCGGGGCGGACGTGGTGCCGGTGGTTCCTTCGATGGCCGACGAGATGTCGCGGGCCGCGGTGATGGTGGTCCCGCTCTGGAGCGGCGCCGGTGCGCGCGTCAAGATCATGGAAGCGCTGGCCGCCCGCCTTCCCGTGGCCGCGACACCCATCGGCGCCGAAGGGCTCGGACTCGAGCCGGGCCGGCATGACGTGGAGACGCCGGACGCGGGCGAGCTGGGAGATCTCACGGCCCGCCTCCTCCAAGATCCGGCGCAGCGCTCGTTCCTGGCGAGAGAGGGCCGGGCGTATGCCGAGACCCACTGGTCCCACGTCGCGGTGGCCCGGCGCCAGAACGAGCTCGTCGCGAGGGTCGTGCGGTGAGCGAATACGTCCTCTTCACCCTCTCGTCGGCGATCTCGCTGGTCGTGAACGTGTGGGGGCGTTTGCGCGGCCGCCCGGCCGTGGAGCGGATCCTGATCGTGAAGCTCGACCACATCGGCGACGTCGTGCTGGCCACGCCGGTCCTGCGTGCTCTGCGCGAGCGGCTGCCGGATGCCCGGATCGACGTGCTCCTCTTGCCGGAGACGGCTCCGCTCCTCGAGGGACACCCCTGCGTGGATCACGTCCTCACGTACCGCTCACCGAGGTACGCTCGATCCCCGGGTACGGCGGAGGGTATGCGACGGCTGCGCGAGATCGCCGCGACTCGATACACGACCATCGTGGAGCTGCGTGGCGACGGGCGCACGCTTCTCCTCCCGTTCTGGACCGGAGCCAGGCGCCGCGTGGATCGCGGCACGTTCCGCCTCTTCCGGCGCCTCGGCCTGCGCTCGTCCGGCCGCCACGAGCTGGAGACGAATCTCGAGATCGTGCGCCCGCTGACCGGAACGATCCCGGCGCCGCCGGTCGAGATGCGGGCACGCCCCGCCGCGCAGGCCTCGATGCAGCGGAAGCTGGAAGAACGGGGCATCGAAATCGATCGTCCGTTCGTGGTGATCCACCCGGGGGCCGCGTGGAAGCCCAAGACCTGGCCGCCGGAGCGGTTCGGTGCGGTTGCCGAC
>DATJGP010000149.1:0-2860 GCA_035494915.1 Candidatus Eiseniibacteriota bacterium
TCCTATCTAGAACGGGTGCTGCCCGTGCGGGCCGATGTTGAACGTGGTCTTGAAGAAGTAGCTCATGCTGCCGGCGTCGAAGTCGCGGTCCTGGGCCTGCAGGCTCAGCGCCCAGAACTCGCTCGGAGTGAACGTGAGGAAGCCGAGGCCGCCCGCCGTCGTATCGTCCGCGATCGAAGCGATCGCCTGCGACCAGTCGTACCGACCGCCCAGGTGCCAGCGCCGGGCGAACTGGTAATCCGCCCACGCGTAGCCGCCGGCGCGGCGCGGCCCGTCGTCCGGATCGCGCGCCATCCACTCGGCCTGAGCCGTGAGCGCGCGATAGATGGCGCGCTTCGGATTCTTCCAGCGGAATGTGACGTCGGCGCCATAGAGCTGCGCGCGTCGCGCATCGGGCGTCAGCAACGGATCCACCGTTGCCTCGGGGCCATTGGCACCGTTCGCGTACGAGCCGCCGAGGGTGAGATTCGTCGTCTCCCCTAGATCGAAGAACGTGGACGCCCGTGCGAGATACATCAGATCCTTTCCGCGATACGCGGCGAAGGCGGGCACGTCCGTGGAGTCGGGCGTGTTCGTCACCTCGCCGTCGACGTTGAGATAGAACGGAAGCGGCGCGAGCCACGACACCGACGCCCCGACCCCCGAAAGCCCCTCCTCACCCAGGAACCGCTCCGCGGCGAGCGGCCGATCCGCGAACGGCGTCTCGGGCGGATGCGTGCGGTTGAACTTGCCGAAGTTGCTCCGAAACTTGCCCAGCTTCGCCGTGAATCCGGCGGGCAAGGTGAGGAGCGTGAGATAGCCCTCCTCGACGTCGATTCCTTCTTCGGGGCTCACGGAGATGAAGAAATCCGCGCGGCTGTACGGATCGACCGTCGCCTGGTAGCCCAGCTCGACCTCGCGGAGCTGGAACGCCTTCGCGTCCGGCGGGTCGAGCGCGTCGCCCGCCTGGCCCTGAAACCACCCGATCGCGCTGATGTTCGGGTTGAGCAAGTTCGAGCCCGCGGGGGGCGCGGTGACGCCGCCGGACACCGGCAATGCATCCACCGGCGTGGTGTCTTGGGGGACGGCGGGCGCGGACGCCGTGCTGTCGGGCGAGGACGATTCCTGAGCGATCGCAACGCTCGCCAAGCCGAACGCACATGCGACGGCGAGCGCGGCGATCGCCCCTGCGTGATCACGCATGGACGTGCCTCCTCTATTCGATTGTCGTGTGAATCGTGGCCCGGCCGCACAGGCGCCGGGACCGGTTCAATCGGGGAGCGCTACGTCAGCGGAGGTCCGCGTCCGGTGGGAGCCGCGGGGTGAAGCGCGGGGCAGTCGTGGGCGACGGCGTCGGCCAGCCGCTCGGGGGGCGAATCGACGCGCGGCGGAGCCAGCGGCGTCACGACGTCCGCCTGGCTCGCCTGCAGATCCTTGCAGATCTGGCAGGGAGGACCCGGGTGCTCGTGGAGCACGGCCGATCCGAGCCACGCTCCGAAGAGGAGCAGGGCCAGGAGGCCAACGACCCGGGATGTGGAGCGAGAGCGCATCATCCTGTCCAACCGTAGCAGCGGCCTGCCGGTTCCTGCAACCGCCCCGGCCTAACCCTTTCGCGCCGCCAGGATCATGCCCACGCCCCAGACGATCAGGAGCGCCGGCCAGTAGCGGAGCAGGTTCCCGTGCAGATATCCGAACTCCTTGAGCAGGAGCAGGATCCCAACCGCGATCAGGGTCAGCGGAAACGCGATGCTCATGCTTCCTTTGCCGGGCATCCTCGAGGCTCCTGGGTTTCGGGGTGATTACGGCTTGGGGGTCGGCTCGCGGTAGACGTGGATGCGCATGAGATGGCCGTCGACGTGAATCACGGTCAACGGGGCCTTGCCTTCGGCGGTCCAGAAGGCGGCCTTGCCCTTCACGCGGCCGCTCACGTGCTCCGTGAAATCGCTGCTGAACGAGTGCCATGTGAGCGGCGACTCGTACTCGACGCGCGCGGCTGCATCGGCGGGAAGCCGGATCTCCACGTTGGAAAGGAGCCCGTGCACGCGGATCCTGGGCGGCCGGATCGCCCCCACGGCGAATCGTACGGACGAGCTGATCGCCCTCACGTCAGCTTCCTCGAGCGCATCCTGTTCGAGATTGATCGTCCCGAACGCGAAGTAATTCGACGAGCGCAGCGACACGCGCTGACGCTCCGGCAGCCTCGCGTCCACGATGCTGCCGAAGAGACTCAGGTCGCCGGCGATCGGCGTCGTCGGCCACACGAGATAGCCCACGCCGTTCTTCGGCTCGTAGCCGTGCGCGATCATGTCCTGTCCGAAGATGTTCTTCGCGCTCATCAGCACCTGGTCCGGACTGCCCGGCTGCGTGTGGATCGCGAACGATCCCCCGACCGACCGCTCCTGGATCCGGAGCGTGCGCACGCCGGGATGCGCCAGGTTGATGAGGGTCGCCTGGGTCGGCGGCAGCCCCATCTCGGTGTGCTTGGAGATCCACCAGCCCCCAAAAACGAAGGCGGCCGCGACCAGGGCGAGTGCGATTACGCCGAGCAATGCGTTCTTCAGGGCATTGGCGAGGAGGGCGAGGCCGAATCCGACGAGGAGAACGGGCCAGAAGCGGGCGAGCCAGGGCCAGACACCATGGGGGAGATAGCCGAGGGCCGCGCCCAGAAGGAGCGCCCCCATCCCGACCAGGACAAACCCGAAGGCGAGCTTTCCGAACCCCATGCGTCGCTACGGGTACCACGCGGGCGAGCGCGTTGCAAGTGTTCGAGAAGAGGATCGCATGAACCGGTATCCCCGAATGGTGTGCGTGACGGTCCTGTGCCTCTCGCTCGGCTGCAGCCATCTGGCGCAGATTCCCGTAGAGGAGGAGCTCGGCCATC
>DATJGP010000150.1:0-8753 GCA_035494915.1 Candidatus Eiseniibacteriota bacterium
AGCGGGGCCTGCGCGTGGCGCCGGCGCGACCGATAGCGCGTGCTCCGCCGCTTGCGCTTGGCCGTCGTCGCCGCCGGAGCTACCTGTGTCTGTTGGGACACGCCGAAGGACTCGGTCGCGGGGACGGTCTGGACAGCGGATTCCTGCGCCGGGACCGGCCCCACGAGGGCCATTTCGGCTAAAAATGCAACGGTCAGCGAGAGTGCGGCACGGCGGATCGTAAGCATAGGCATCATGGTAGGTTAGCCCTCATCCGTGGACTCCCTGTCTTCGAAGGCGGAGCGAGGGCAAACGCTTGCCCTCTCCAGGGTTATCGGACTGGGCAGGCCGATATGTAGCGGAAAAATGCGACATCTGCCGTGGAGTTGTACGGCGGAACTCATTGTAGCACACCACATGCGACCCATCCAACCCCGCAGTGCTACGTCGATGCAAGAAAGGTGCGGGCGGCCGTGCCGAGGTTCGTCTTTGGGCCAGGGCCCCCGGTCGGTCCGCCCGCCTTACTAGGAGCCGTCAATCGTCGTCGCGATCGCGACCCCCGTTCCGGACGCGTAGTTCCTCGCGCAGCGCCCGGATTTCATCCTCCAACTTGCGCTGCTGGGTCTCCAGGGCGGTCAGACGGCGCTGGAGGTCGCTGTAGTCGCCTGCCGCCGGTTGGCGGTAGGACGGGGAGACATCCATGGACGATGGCCGGCTGGCCAGCCTGACGTCGAACGTCTTCCGGGAGCCGTCCCGGAGCACCACGATGGACACCCGGGACCCGGCGTCCTCGTCCTTCATCTCGCGAATCAGCTCGTCGGGATCCGAGATCTCGTTGCCGTCCACCCGGACGATCACGTCGCCCCGGCGAATACCGGCCTGATCGGCCGGGCTTCCGTCCGCGACCATGCTGACGAGAGCCCCCTGGGTGTTCGGAAGATCGCGGGCGCGCTGCAGATCGCGGGTGATCTCCTGGACCCGCACGCCTAGATAGGCGCCGCCGCTCTGGGACGGTCCGTTGTCGTCGTCGTTGTGATAGACCCGCACCCGCGGCTGGGTGCCCTGGTCTTCGTCATCGCTTTGCGCGAAAGCGGGCCCGGTCGCCAGGATCAGGCAGACCAGCCCGGCGAGGACTCCCGCCGCCGGCACGCGGGCGATGAAGTTCCTCATGTTCGACCTCCTTGGGAGATGGGGAAGGGCCGGTACCGTCCGGCCACATATCCGTCTACAAGCGAAGAGGGTCGCCGGTTCCCATGGGGTGCTAGGGGATTGGCCGCGTGGAGCGTGGCGACCGGGGCTACTTGGCGGGGACGAGCTTGAAGCTGGCGCAGCCTTTCGGCGCGGCGCCGATCGGGCCGCACTCCGCGAGCGCCGCGGGGGAGAGGTCCCGGAGCTTGAAGTTCTGGTGGTCGGGGTCGCAGAAGAGTGGATCTCCGACGAGCGTATCGACGGAGGGGAGCGACCCGAGTGCGGCTCCCGTCGGGTCGTAGATCAGGTTGCAGGTGTAGAGCGGCGTGCTGCTGAAGCCGACCGTGACCCGCTGGTTGGGCGCGAGGGCGAAGATGTTCTTCCGGATCTCGGGCGATGCGAACTCGGCCCAGATCGTGGCCGATTCGCCGGAGATGTTCTGGTAGAACGTGCAGTTCGCGAGCGTCGCCTGGAGTCCCGATGAAGGGCGCTTCACGTATCCGATGGCGCTGCCAGCCGCCTGGGACCGGTTTCGGTCGAAGATGCAGAGTCCCACGTTGACCATCGAGCCGTCCGAATGGATGGCGCCGTCCGCCTTCGCGCTGTTCTCCTGGAAGACGCAACGGGATATCGCCGATCTCGTTTCCCGCATCGCCGCGATGGCGCCGCCGGCCAAGGGCGAGCTGTTGCGCAGGAACATGGTGTCGGAGAAGAGGAGCTGGGACGAATCCGCGTAGGCCGCTCCGCCCCCCGCGGTCTCGGCGCTGTTGTCCTCGAACCGGCAATTCCGGACGGGGAAGATGGTCACCGACTCGTTCATCGAGAGCCCGCCGCCCGCGTACGCCTTGTTTCGCTGGAAGAGACAGTCGCGGATCGCGACCGCGGACTCGTTGAGCGAGAGCCCGCTGCCCGAGTTCTCGAGGAAATGGATCTCGTGCATGTCGATGTCAATCGACTGCCAGATCCCGATACCCGACTCCCAGTTCTTCTCGATGAGACAGGTCGCGATCATGAGCGCGCTGTCGCGCACGCAGGAGATCCCGCCCCCCGAGTTGGCCTTCCCGCGACGGATCGTGAACCCGACCACCGCCGCGTTCCGGACTCCCTCGATCTGGAGCACGCGAACGCTGTCGCCGCCGTCCAGGATCGTCGTCTCCGGGCCCTGGTCGCCGAAGAGAACGAGCGGTTTCTTCATCACGAACGGGCCGCGATAGACGCCCGGGCCGACCCAGACCGTGTCTCCGGGAGACGCGGCATCGATCGCCTTCTGGATCGTCTTGTGCTGCCTCGGCACGAACAGCCGCCGCGCGTGCGCCGGGCGGGGAAGCGCGAGGAAGAGACCGAGGAGGATGAGGAGGCCCGGAGCGAGTCTACGCATCCCGCTCCACGTCTCCCAGGGCGGACGGATCGAGCGGACCGGCGAACACGAGGACGTAGTGCTCGGGGTCGAGGTGCTTCCGCGCGGCCTCGCGCGCGCGCGCGGTCGTGACGGAGCGGATGATCGAGGGGTAGCGCTCGATGTAGTCGAGCCCGAGACCGTAGATCTCGGCGCTCAGGAGCTGTCCCGCGACCCCGGCGTTCGTTTCGAGGCGCACCGGGAAGACGCCCGTGAGGTAGCCCCTCGCCTCCTCCATCTCCTCGTCCGTCGGCCCCTCGTCGTGAAGGCGCCGCACCTCGTCGAGGATGGCATCGGCGCAGCGCGCCGCGTTCGCGGGATTCGTCCCAGCGCGGATCTGGAGCGGCCCGGCGCCGATTCCGGCCATGAGGCCGGAGTAGACGCCGTAGACGAGACCCTGACGATCGCGAATCTGATCCATGAGTCGGCTCGACAGGGATCCGCCTCCGAGGACGTAGTTCATCATCATCGCCGCGTCGTAGTCGGGAGCGGTCCGCGCGACCCCGGGGATCGCGTAGGCCACGTCCGCCTGCGACTTGCCGGGCCGCGTCACGACGAGACGCCGAGCCGAGGACGGGGCCGGCGCTTCGGGCACCTCGAACGGGATTGCCTTGGGGCGCTTCGTCCACGTGCCGAACACGCGCTCGGCGATCGAGCGCACGCCGTCCGGCGTGACGTCCCCCACGAGCACCATCACCGTGGAGTCGGAGCCGTAGTGGGCGCGGTGATGCGCCTCGAGATCGTCGCGCGTGATGGAGCGGATGCTCTCCTCGTCGCCCCCGGCGTGGCGGTGATACGGATGCCCGGGAGGGTAGAGGAGCCGGTTCGCGCGGCGTGCCGCGACGCTCGCCGTGGAGTTCTCCGCGATGCGGTACTCGTTCAGGAGCTCGCCCCGGATCTTCTCGGTCTCGTCGGCAGGGAACACCGGATTGCGGAGCGCGTCGGCGAGCGCGGTCATCACCGCTTCGAGGTCCTCGGAGAGCATGGTGCCATGGAACGTCACCGTCTCCGATCCGCCCTCGAAGCGAAGCGACGCACCGAGGCTCTCGATGATGGACGCCTGCTCGAACGCCGTGTGCGTGCGCGTGCCCTGATCGAGCATGCCGGCCGTGAACGTGCCGAGGCCGCTCTTCCCGGGGGGATCGAAGATCGCGCCGGCCTTCACGACGCCGTGCAGCGCGACCGTGGGGTTCGCGTGGTTCTCGCGAAGGATGACCGTGAGGCCGTTCGAGAGGACCAGGCGGACTGCTTGGGCGGCGGGAGACTCCAGGCCGGCCGGGGTCATTCTGTGTGCGAGCCGTTCGTCGGAGAGATCGGATCGTAGGCGCCCACGGTGCGGGTGTCCTCGGTGAGATAGGCCCCCGCGACCCGGCGCACGTCGTCCGGGCCGACCGCGGCCAGGTGCTCCAGATAAGTGTCGAGGTATCGGTAGGAGGCCACCGTCTCGAAGTACCCCAGTTGCTGCGCCAAGCTCCGGATGGAATCCTTGGAATAGACGAACGAGGCCTCGACCTGCCGCTTGGCCCGGGCCAGCTCTTCGGGTGTAACCGGCTGGGTCCGGAGAAGTTCCACTTCGCGGTGGAGTGCCGCCTCGACCTGGTCGAGGGTGGCGTCCGGGGCCACGGTCGCCTGCGCGACCAGGAGGAACGGGTCGTGCGCGGTCTCGTTGGCCGCGTCCACCTCGGTCGCGAGCTGGGTCTCCACGAGGCCGCGATAGAGCCGCGACGTCCGGCCGTGCCCCAGGATCATCCCGACCACGTCGAGCGCATAGTTGTCTTCGTGCGCGAGCTCCGGGTTCCGCCAGCCCACGACGAGGTAGCGCGTGTCGCCGGGCTTGCGGATCTTGAAGCGGCGCTCCCCCGTCTGCGGCGGCTCGACCACGCGCACCGGCGGCGGCTCGGGCCCGCGCGGGATGCCGCCGAAGTGGCGCTCCACGAGCGCGAGGCCTTGCGCGCGATCCACGTCCCCCACGATCACCGCGACCGCGTTGTTCGGAACGTAGTGCGTGCGGTAATACGCCCGGATCTCCTCGGTCGTGATCTGCTCGACGTCCGTCCTCCAGCCGATGGTCGGCCAGTGGTAGGGATGCGCCTTGAAGGACTGCGCGAGGAGCTCGAGGAACATCGCGCGGTGCGGATTGTCCTCGTTCCGCTCGAGCTCCGAGCGCACCACGGTCATCTCCAGGCGGTGCTCTTCTTCGGGGATGAGCGCGTTCGACATGCGGTCGGCCTCGAGCTCGACCGCGATCTCCAGCCGATCGCTCGCGAGCACTTCGTAATAGCAGGTGTAATCGAGCGACGTCCCCGCGTTGAACGAGGCGCCGTGGCGCTGCAGCACGCGCGCGATCTCGCCCTTTCCGTACGTCGGCGTTCCCTTGAACATCATGTGCTCGAGGAGATGCGAGATGCCGGTGATGCCGGAGGCCTCGTTCCGAGAGCCGACCCGGTACCACACCATGAAGGAGACGACGGGGGCGGTCCGGACCTCCTGGATCAGCACCTTGAGGCCGTTGGCGAGGGTCGTCTCGTGGACGGGCGACCGCGTGGCCGCGGCCTGGGTGGGATTCATTGCACCGAATGTATCACGCTTCCGCGAGGCGGAGCACGGCGACGCACTCGATGTGCGGCGTATGCGGGAACATGTCCACGCCGCGCACCGACTCGAGGCGGTAGCGCGACTCGCAGAAGAGCGCGAGGTCCCGGCCGAGCGTGCTCGGATTGCACGAGACGTAGACGAGCCGGGGTGCGCCCAGATGCTTGAGCCGCTGGATCACGCCGGGATGGAGTCCCGCCCGCGGCGGGTCGACGAGCACCGCATCGATGTCGGGGCGGTCCATTGCCGCACCGGACGCGCGCGTCCCCAGTCCGAAGCGGTCGCGGAGCACCTCCATCGCCTCGCCCGTCACGAAGCGCGCGTTCCCGATCCCGTTCCGGGCCGCGTTCCGCTCCGCGTCCTTCACCGCGACGGCCGATGATTCGACTCCGATCGCCTCGCCCGCGGCGCGCGCGATGGGGAGCGTGAAGGTGCCGGTCCCCGAGTAGACGTCGAGCACGCGATCGTCTCCGCGAAGGTCGAGCCCCTCGAGCGCGAGCCGGAGGAGCTGTTCCGCCTGCTCGGTATTCGTCTGGAAGAACGAGTTCGGGGAGATCTCGAAGGTGATCCCGCCGAGGACGTCCTCGATCGTCCCGCCTCCGAAGAGAACGCGCTCCTCCTCGCCCGTCGCGACCTGGGCGCGCCGCCGGGTCGTGTTGAGCACGACCGTTTTCACGGCCGGAAAGACGCGCGGCAGATCGGACGCGAGCGCGTGGAAGAACGGGTGATCCTCGGAAGCGACCACGTTCACCATGACCTGCCCGGTGCGGATGCCTTCGCGGACGGTGAGGTAGCGGAGGAGTCCGTGATGCGAGCGCGTGTCGTAGGCGGCGAGGGAGGCGCGCCGCGCGGCCTCGCGCACGAACGCCACGATCTCGCTCGAGATGGGGGTCGCGATGTGGCAGCGCGCGAGGTCGAACGTCCGGTCGAAGAATCCGCGCACGTGGAGCCCCAGCGTGAGCCGCCCGTCCGAGTCGCGCGCGAACGAGTACTCCATCTTGTTCCGGTAGTGGAAGAGCTTCGGCGCGGGCACGATCGGCGAGGGGGCCACACGGAGGCGCCCCAAGTGCTCGAGGCACTCCTCGATCTGCCGCTCCTTGTGCCGGAGCTGCTCCGCGTAGTCGAGGTCCTGGAACCGGCACCCGCCGCAGGTCGGCACGTGCTCGCACCGGGGCGCGATCCGCGCGGGCGAGGGGCGAAGGATCCGCTCGGCGCGCGCTTCCGCGTAGCTTCGCCGCTTCTTGAAGACGGTGGCCTGGACGCGGTCCCCCGGGAGCGCGTTCTCGACGAAGATCACGAACCCATCGAGCTTCGCGAGCGCCTTGCCGCCGAACGCGAGATTCTCCACCTCGAGCTCGAGGCTCTGGCCCTTCTTCACGGGAGCCGCGGGCGGGTTGGATCGCGCGCCGGTCCGCGGCTCCGCCGCGTCCGTCGACGCTTCGTCGTGCACGTTCATCCGCGCAGTCTACACCAGCGCCGCCGGCCCGATCCGGGGCGCCGCGACGCCAGAATCGCGCTGCAGATGAAGCGCCAAGCGGCCGATCAAGCCTCCGTGGAGCCGACCCCCCGCCATCCGGTGCCCCTGAGCGCCTATCTCGTCGCCATCTGCGTCGTTCCGATCCTCGTCGCGGTCGGATTCGCGCTCGTGGCTCTATCGCGCCACCCCGATAACGAAAGCGATCGCGCCGCCGCGGAAGCGCTCTCGCGCCGTGCGTCGGCCGTGGAGCGGGCCATCGCGGACGAAGGGGAGCGCCTCGAGCGGCTCGCGACCGTTCTCGCGCGCGACCCCAAGTTCTACGCGTCGCTCGCCCTGCCCAAGTCGGACCGGGGCAAGCGTGAATACAAGGACGCCGTCGAGAGCGTGCTTCGCGACTTCCAGCGCGATGCGCTCACGCCGGTCTTCGCGGTCACCGACGAGCGCGGCGCGCTCCTCTCGCGCGCGCTTCCGCCCGACGAGCCGACGGATTTCTCGAAGGCGCCGTTCGTTCTGGACGCCGTGCGCGGCCGGCCGGGGCACGGTGTCCTGATCGAGATGGGGATGGCCTACTGCGTGGTGGCCGTGCCGGTGACCGCGGGGGGCGTCGTCGTCGGATCCCTCTGCCTCGGGACCGCGCTCGACACCGACGTGGCCGGCGCGCTCAAGGACGCGATCGGCGCGGATGTCATGTTCACGATCGGGGAGTCCGTGGCGTCGACCACGCTCGCGCCGTCGCCCGTCCGGAAGTCGATCGCGCAGCGGATCGGGGACCGAAGCCTCGACACGTCCGACCAGGCCCGGCCGCGCCCCGCGGCGGGCGATCGGACCCGGCCCGCCCCCGACGTGGACGTGGTCGAGGCCTCCGGCTCGCGCTTCATCGCGTTTCACCGTTCCATCGACACGCCGATCGCGGGGGGCGGCCCGCTTGGCTACGTTCTGATCCGCCCGCTCGAGTCGGCCTCGTCGCCGCTCGTGCTCTTGCGGCGCGACCTCTGGAAGGCGTCGGGCATGGGACTCCTCGCGGCGCTCCTCGCCGGCGGCGCGATCGCGGGCGTCGTCTTCGTCCGCCGGCGGCGCGCCGAACGCGCGCACGAGGCCGAACTCCGCTCGCTCGAGACGCGGCTTCGCGCCGCGGAAGCGATCCTCGCGGATGTGGCTCCCGCCGTGCGCGAGGCGGCGAGCTCGATCGCGACCACGGCTTCGTTCCTCGCGACCCCCGATCTCGGCGCGCTGTCCCCTCCCCAGCAGGAGGGAATGGGCGCGATCTCCCGGACGGCCGCGTCGCTCGAGCGGACGGTGCGGGATCTCGAAGACCTGGGCGCCCTCAAACGCCGCGCTCTCGAGCCCAGCCTGTGCCTGGCGGACGTCGGAACACTGGTGGAGCGCGCCGCGGTCGAGCACATCGCGGCCGCCGGGCGCCGCCGGCAGGCGCTGAGTTTCGTGGCCGAGCCGGGGCTGGAGCATGGCCGCGTGGACGAGGCCCTCTTCCAGCGCGCCATCGATTCCGTCGTCCGTCAGGTGCTCGGAACGGCTCCCGAGTGAGCGCGGGTCCTCATCGAGGCCGGGCGTGTCGAAGGAGGGATCGCGGTGGCGGTCGGCGCGAGCGCCGCGCTGCCCGTGCCGGGCGCGGCCACCCCGGACAGCCTCCAGCTAGCGCTCGCCCGAGCGATCATGGAGGCGCACGGCGGCGCCCTTCACGAACGCGATCTTGGCGAAGGGCGTCGTGCCTACGTCCTGCGCCTCCCGCCCACGACCGTGGCCGGTCTGGCAGGGTATTCGGAGCCGCCCCAGACGGTATCTCCCAGCGAACAAGAGACCCTGCCGCTGGCCAGCTGAAGCCTCGAAGCGACAACACGCGCGGACACTCGTCGTCAAAATTTGATTACTCGCCCAACCCCTTGTCCCGCAACGCTCAACGGCCACGCTATGGAAGTGTCTTAATTCATTGACGTTTGGGAGCAAAGTCCCAGACCCCGGTCCAGGCATTTCGCAACCCCGCAAGCCTAGGCATTACAAATGGATACGGCCTCAATTACAAACCGCAATGCAAATGGCACGGCGGCTGCTCTAGCGTCCTGGCGTGAACGGCTCGCGGATGCGAGCGAAGCAGCGAACCCAAGA
>DATJGP010000151.1:0-5714 GCA_035494915.1 Candidatus Eiseniibacteriota bacterium
CACCACGACCTCGGCCTGCCGATAGCGCTCCATCACGCGGTGCAGCGCGTCGGGCCAGGCGCGCGTGTCGGCGTCGGCGAGATTGCCCAGGTTCGAGTCGACCGACTTCACGGCGCAGCCGCCGAAGAGAACGCGCGCGGACGGCACCCAGACCACGACGTTGTCCGGCGAGTGTGCCGGTCCCGGATAGAAGACCTCGACCGATCCCACGAACTCGGCGTCGCCGGGCTTGCGAAGTCCCGCGAGACTGTCCGATGGCATCGCGATCGCCACGGCGGCCGCCCTCCGGCACGTGAGCGGATGCGCGAACACCGTGATCCCGCGCTGACGGAGGAGGTCGGCGCCCGCGATGCGATCCGCGTGCGAATGCGTCACGATCGCGCGCCGCACGGGCAGCTTGATCTCCCGCTGGATCTCGTCGAGGAGCTCCGCCGTGAGCATCTCGCCCCACGCGGTGTCGATGAGGACGAGGCCGCTCCCCTCCCTCACCACGAGCCCGTTGGACGGGATCACGGAACCGTCCGGAAACACGTAGCGCGACGTGTGCACCCAGACGCCGGGACGGAGAAGGCGCAGCTTGACGGTGGACTTGAGAGTCGCCGCGCTCTTCACGCCCGCGGAGACCGGAGCGGCCACGAGGAGCACGGCGGCGACCGCGGCCATCACGATGTGTCCGGCCATGGACCTCACGCTCGCTCCTCCCGGTAGACCAGACGGTTGGTCAGGAGGAGGAGAAGATAGAGTGTGGTCGCACCAAAGAGCGCCGCGGACAGGAGCAGCCAACCAAGAGGCTCATGATCACGAGGGCGAGGCGTACGCGACCTGGCATGGGATTCCCTCCGTGTGCCGGTTACTTCGGTAGCGCCTGCGGCGCTGGATGCGGTCCGCGTTCCTTTCCGAGGATGGCACCCGTCACCGCACCCACGACGAATCCGATGGGACCGGTGACGAAGATGCCGAGGAGCGGACCTTGATTCGAATGGGGCGCCCAGATGAGCGGACCGAAGAAGCCCACGATGAAGCCCAGTCCCCCGACGACGAGCCCGCCGATGAGGGCCCACTTGAGGCGCGCCTGCACGGACCTCCAGCCGCCGAAAACGAACCACCAACCGAGCCAGGCGAAGGTCGCCGCCGTGACGCAGAGGATCGCGCTCATGAGATCGAATCCCTTCGTGAGGCCCATCGAGCAAACGATGGCGTAGACGGTCGAGAAGGCGGCCAAAACGCCCACGACGACGCGGACCCGTTTCACTTCGGCAGCACCGGTCGCGGCATGGCAAACACGGTCTCCTTCGTCACCCGCGTGTAGTTGGGACCGCCGAGCCGGGCGATGACATCGATCGAGGCCGAGTCCACGCGGAGCCCGTTCAGGAGCGTTTCCGCGACGTGGAAGAGGAGGACCTCCCCGATCACGTAATTCGCGCGAAACGGCCCCTCGCCGTGCTCGACGATCTTGAAGAGCCGGCACTCCATCGCGATCGGGCACTCGGCCGCGCGCCAGGGCTTCACCTTGACGCTCGGCGCCTTGGTGAGGCCGGCCACCTCGAACTCGTCCACTTCGGGCCCGTATTCGGCCGAGGTCTGGTTCATGTGGTCGCGGATGGACCAGGGCACGATGTGCACGACGAACTCCCCCGTGGCGCGCACGTTGTGGAGCGTGTCCTTGTCGCGTCCTCCGTGGCTCGTGATCGGCGAGAAGACGACCGAAGGCGGGTTCGCTCCACCGGCGTTGAAAAACGAGAACGGCGCCAGGTTCGCGACACCAGTGGGTGAGAGCGAGGATACGAACGCGATCGGACGCGGCACGACCACGCCCGTCATGAGGGCGTAGATGTCGGCGGACGGGGAGTCCGCCGGATCGATCTCGCGGAGCTTCGGGTGCGCCTCGGTCACGAGGACGCGCTCACCCCGTCGCGCCCTCGCCCGTGAAACTTTTCGGCGGCTCGAGCCACGAGTAGGGATAGCTCTTGTCGTCGTAAGGGATGGCGTCGCTGGTGACCCGGAGCGGATGGAACGTGTCGAGCATCACCGCGAGCTCCTTCGTCTCCTTCGCTCCGATCGACGCCTCGGCGGCACCGGGATGCGGCCCGTGCGGGATCCCCGACGGGTGGAGCGTGAACGAGCCGACCTCGATGCCGCGCCGGCTCATGAAGTTCCCGTTCACGTAATAGAGCACCTCGTCCGAGTCGATGTTCGAATGGTTGTACGGCACGGGCAAGGCGTCCGGGTGATAGTCGTAGAGCCGCGGGACGAACGAGCAGACGACGAAGTTGCGCCCCTCGAAGCACTGGTGCGTGGGCGGCGGCATGTGGATGCGCCCGGTGATCGGCTCGAAGTCCTCGATGTTGAAGATGTACGGGTACAGGTAGCCGTCCCAGCCCACCACGTCGAGCGGATGGAAATCGAACTCGTAGGCGGTGATCTGGTCGCGCGCCTTGATCCGCACCTCGTACGTGCCGTTGTCGGTGAACGTCTCGAGGCGCTCGGGCTTCCGGATGTCGCGCTCCGTGAAGGGAGAGTGCTCGAGGAGCTGACCGTACTCGTTGCGGTAGCGCTTCGGCGTCTCGATGGAGGACGCGCTCTCGATGACGAGGTAGCGCTGCGGCCCCGCGTCGGGATGGAACATGTACGTCGTGCCGCGCGGGATCACGATGTAGTCGCCGGGGCGGTAGTGGAGCTCGCCGAAGATGGTCTGAACGCGCCCGGTCCCCTCGTGGACGAAGTACATGTCGTCCCCCTGCCCGTTCCGGTAGTAGTACGTCATCTTCTGGTCCGGAACCGCGATGGCCATGGAGACGTCGTTGTTGTGGAGGAGCGTGACGCGACCGCTCACCGGGTCGCCGCTCTTCTGGAGGTCCTTCGTCTTGAAGTGATGGTGGCGGAGCGTCTGCTCGTCGGCGTAGGTCACGCGGCAGTCCTGGATCTTCCGGATCTCGCGCGCCTGCGTCGGCATGTTGTGGTGGTAGATCAAGGACGAGCGCCCCGAGAAGCCGCGGGAACCCATGAGCTGCTCCGTGTAGAGCTTCCCGTCGGGCCTGCGAAACTGGGTGTGCCGCTTGTGCGGGACGTTGCCCAGGACGTGATAGATCGGCATGGTCCAGTAGCCTCAGACGATTCGATTGGTGAGGGCGCCGAGGCGCTCGATCTCGAGCGTCACCTCGTCGCCGGGGGCGAGCCAGCGGTGCGTCTCGGTGCCGAGCTCGAGGATGCAGCCGCCTCCCACGGTCCCGGATCCGATGACGTCGCCTGGAAAAAGATACACGTCCTGCGACGCCCTCGCAATCATCTGCCCGAACGTGAAATGCAGGTCCTTGGCGTTGCCGCGCGAGAGCGTGCGGCCATTGACGCGCGCCTCCATGGCCAGGTCGTGCCGGTCCCCGTCGCGGGCCGATTCCAGCTCGTCGAGCGTGACCAGCGCGGGGCCGAGCGAGGTGGCGAAGTCCTTCCCCTTCGCCGGCCCGAGGCCGACCGCCATCTCCTTCCGCTGGACGTCGCGGGCGCTCCAGTCGTTCAGGATGGTGAAGCCGGCCACGACCGATCGCCAGTTCTCCGCCCGCACGTCTCGCGCCTCGTGCGAGATCACGCAGGCGATCTCGAGCTCGTAGTCGAGCGCCTCGGTGTACGCGGGCCTGGCCACCGGCTCGCCGTCCGCCACGAGCGCGCCAGGGTTGCTGAAGTAGAAGACCGGGAACTGGTACCACTCCTCCGGAACGGTGAGGCCGCGCCGGGCGCGCGCGTTCTTCACGTGCGTCTCGAACGCGTAGAAATCGCGAAGGCTGGGCGGGTGCGCGACCGGCGGGTGGAGGGTCACCGACGCGCGGGGGTGGAGCGACTGGGCGAGGCGCTCCCGAAGCGGACCGCTCAGCCCCGTGGCGCGCGCGACGGTCTCGCGCGCGACGAGGAGCCCGTGATCCCAGTCGCGGAGGAGCGTCTCCATCGTGGAGAGGAGTGCCGGATCGGATTCCGGAACGTCGAGCGCGGCCGCGGCGCGGGCCAGCTCGAGCACGGAGTCGTCGACGAGAGCGCCAAGGGCGCGCGCGGCCGTCCCCTCCGGCGAGAAGGAGACGAGGCGCATGAAGGGTCTAGAGGTTGCCCCGGAGCGCTTGTTCCCGCTCGATCGCTTCGAACAGGGCCTTGAAGTTCCCCTTGCCGAAGCCGCGGCTCCCCTTTCGCTCGATCACCTCGTAGAACACGGTCGGCCGATCCTGCACCGGCTTGGTGAAGAGCTGGAGGAGATAGCCTTCCTCGTCGCGATCGACCAGGATGCCGAGCTTGGCGAGGGCGGCCTTGTCCTCGTCGATCTTCCCCACCCGCTCCTCGAGCATCTCGTAGTACGAGTAGGGGACGCTGATGAAGGGAACGCCCGACTCGCGGAGCCGCGCCACGGTGGAGATGATGTCGCTCGTGGCGAGCGCCACGTGCTGCACGCCCGCACCCTTGTAGTAGTCGAGGTACTCCTCGATCTGCGACTTGCGCTTGCCGTCGGCGGGCTCGTTGATCGGGAACTTCACCTTGCCCGAGCCGTCCGCCATCACCTTCGACATGAGGGCCGAGTACTCGGTCGAGATGTCCTTGTCGTCGAAGTGCTGGAACTGGCTGAAACCCATCACGTCGCGGTAGTACGCGACGTACTTGTTCATGTCGCCGAGCGCGACGTTCCCCACCATGTGGTCCACGTAGAGAAGCGGCCCGTCCGCGGGACGCGTGCCCGTCGGCTTGTAGCCGGGCAAGAACGGACCCTTGTACTTGGAGCGGTCGATGAAGGAGTGGATCGTGTCGCCGTAGGTGGCGATGGCCGCGCGCCGGATCGAGCCGTGATCGTCCGTCAGAGTCGTCGGCTCCATGACGCCGCGCGCGCCGCGCTTCGTGGTCTCCTGGTACGCGCGATCCACGTCCTCGACCTCGAGCGCGATGTCCTTCACGCCGTCGCCGTGACGGTGCACGTGCTCCGCGATCGGCCCCTCGGGGCTGAGCGGCGCCGTCATGACGAAGCGGATCTTCCCCTGCTGGAGCAGATACGACGCGCGGTCGCGGACCTTGGTCTCGAGCCCGGCGTAGCCGGTGACGGTGAACCCGAACGCGTTGACGTAGTAGAACGAGGCCTGGCGAGCGTTCCCCACCCAGTACTCGACATGGTCGACGGAGCGGATTTTCAGAAAATCATCGTTCGCGGACATTCCGCGGCCTCCTCGGAGCAGGACCGGCCCCCGGGCGGGGGCGGACAAGGTTGGTGTGGGCTTGATCTTCCGCCATTGTACGCCCCCCTGGAGGCGGCGCAACGCGGAAAGCGTATACTGCCGCCGCATGGGAGCGTGGGTGCTCACGGCGCTGGCCGGCCTGTACGTCGCCCTGGTCTGGATGGCCACGAACGCGGCGAGTCCCCGGAACTGGGGCATACACTCCGCCGGGTTTCTCGCGCCGCCGGTCCAGCACGCGATCCTCGCCCTCATGGCCCTCGCCGTGGCCGCGCTCGCGCTCGACGCCGGCGGATGGCTCAGACCGCGTCGGCCCAAAGCTGCCCGATCCCGGTCCAGTCCTAGAACGTCCACACGACAGGCACCCAAGCGCAAGGCGAGCCACGCCCCGCCGCTCTGGCTGATCGCGCTTCCCCTCTACGGAATCCTGCTCTACGCCCTCAGGACGCGCACGCATTTCCTCGGCGACGGCGGCGTGTGGCTCAACATGCTCCTCGGAGGGACGATCGATCCCTTCAG
>DATJGP010000152.1:0-19925 GCA_035494915.1 Candidatus Eiseniibacteriota bacterium
TGACATCGCAGATCGGCCAGCCGTTCAACTTCCTGACGTGGTGGCGAGATTTCAACTTCGACAACGTGGTCAACTCGACCGACTTCTCGGCCATGACAGCACACCTGAACCACACCTGCTCTTCGCCGAACAACCCGTAACCCCGGGGCGCCGGCCTGAAATCGGCGCATTCCGATGAAGACGCGGCTCAAGGTCCCCCCCTTTCCTTGATGCCGAACCAAGGGCGGCGCCCGACTCGGGCGCTGCCCTTTTGTACTTCTGGGGGGTTTCTTGGGTGAATGGGCCGGGGTCGGGTGGTCGATGACCTCCGGGCGCGTCGCATCGCTTCGCTCGCCAGGCGCCCTCCGGTCATCGACCACCCGACCCCTACCCCGTCCGCACACGAAAGGCCCAGTTTACGAAGGGCGCCCCTCGCGTGATCCATCAGCTGCCCCGTTGTTTCCGCTGAGAGCTACTGCCCCGGAGCCCGCCCCACGTAGGCCAGCGCAAACCCGATCTGAGCCACGAACATCATCACGTACATGTGGGTCCACGACGGATGGTTCTCGGTGCGAGCGAGGTCGTCGGGGCGGCGGACCATGAGGTAGGAGACATAGAGGCCCCAGGAGCAGAGGACGGCGGTGAGCGTGTAGAGGACCCATGGATGGCCCGTGAGATAGCCCTGATGCACGCCGTAGGGGATGAGGAGGAACGGAAGGACGAGGAACGGCGTGATCATCCAGGCGGCGCGTCGCGGGCCGTGCACCACGGGCAGCGTACGGAAGCCGGCTGCGGCGTCGCCCTTGATGTCAGCGAAATCCTTGGTCGTGGTTGCGCCCAGGAGGAAGAGGCCGAAGATGGCGCCGATGTACCAGGGCTCGAGGCGGCCGAAGTCGCGCACGCAAGACCAGCCCGCCACCTTCAACAGGACGCCGCGCGGGATCGCGATCACGACGTTCGCGAGGTAGGGGACCGCCTTGAGGCGAAACGGTGGCGCCGAGTAGAGGACGGTCAGGACCGCCGCCGTTCCCGCGAGGAGCGTGCACTGCGGGCCGACGAGGGCGGCGAGCACGAACGCGGCGACGTAGAGCCAGCCGGCGAGCGTGAGCGCTTCCGTTTCGGTCACGCGCCCCGAGGGGATGGGCCGCCCCGGCTTGTTCACCCGGTCGGCCTCGAGATCGGTGACCTGGTTGAGCGTGTTCGAGGCGGCGTTCAGGACCGCGGCCATCAGCGTTCCAAGCGCGATCCGGGCGAGAACCCACGGCGTGAGGGGCACCGCCGGAGCGGCGCCCAGCGCGATGACGCTCCCCGTGAACATGCCGAGCGCGGGGGCGATGAGCGTGAAGGGGCGGGCGAGCTCCCAGGCGCGGCCCCACGCGCTCATCGGCTCACCGGGCGCGGGTCTCAGCGGAGGCCGAGATCCGTACCGTCCATGTCCGCGGGGACGGAGAGACCGAGCCGCGTCAGGACGGTGGGGGCGAGGTCGATGATGCGGGCGTCCTTCTTGTCGATGGGACGGCTCGAGAAGAGCACGCCCGGCACTTGCGACGGGTCCACCGAGCAGTGGTCGGCCGACCAGCGGCGCTCGTTCAGCTCGAACACGTCCGGCGGGATGCCGCCCAGCGAGGTCTGCCACGAGACGCGATAGCCCTTCTCGAAGCCGACAACCAGATCCGGCGCCTCGCTGAAGTAGGGGCCGCGATAGAGCTCCTCGCGCGCGTAGACGTGCCGCACCACCGACTCTCCGGTCTCGGGATCGGTGAGCGCACTGAACTTCTGGATCAGCTCCTTCCGGAGCGCGTCGTACTCCGCCCCCGGCGCCACGATGCCCTCCCGCTCCCGGCCGCGCAGATTGACGTAGATCTGACCCAGCGCGAGCGCGTACGCGCGGGTCTTCGACCAGTCCACGTTGGGCCAGAAGGTGCCGCGTCCGAAGAGGTCTTCGAGATTCCGGTCCCGCACCGGATCAGTCTTGGAGAGGGTCATGTAGCCGTTGCGCACGAGCCAGGTGTTGATGTTCACCGCTTTCCGGAAGCTCGAGAAGCCGTGATCGGAGACGACCATCACGGTCGTTCGTCCGTCCTTGGTGCGCTTCAGGAACTGGCCGACGAGCGAGTCCGCCCGCATGTAGATCCGATCGATCGAGCCGCCGTAGCGCGCCGCGAGCTGGCGGTTGTACATGGGATGCTTCGGGTCGATGAGCCGCCACATCATGTGCTGGACCTTGTCGGTGGACTGGAACACCGTGACGAAGAGGTCCGGATCCATCTGCTTCACCGCGTCGAACACGACCGCGCGCTGCCGGTTGAACGTGAAGTTCACGTCCTCGAGGAAGACCTTCTCGTCGATGGCCTCCTCGTTCAGGGCCCACGTGTCCTCGGGCCAGCCCAGGGTCTTGAAGAGCCCGACGCGCCGCGCCAGCTCGCCGCTATAGGCGGGCGGCTGCGAGATGGGCACCGGAGGCTTGCGTGGATCGAAGTTGATGGGGGAGAGGTACACCCGGAGCTCGGGCGACGCCTCGAGCACGTGGAAGCGTGCGATGCCGTGCACGGAGACCAAGGGCGCGATCGTGAACTGGATCGAGTACCAGTCGCTCCAGTCGCCCTGACGCACGATCTGCACGCGGCCCTGGAGCGAGATCTTCACCGCCCCCGGGTTGCCGCGGACTCGCTGGAACTCCACCGGGATCGTCAGGTCGGGGATGCGTCCCTCCGCGTCGCGCGAGGCGAAGGGGTTGCGCGGCCCGTGGACCACCGACCGCACCCGTCCGCCCGCATCGACCCGGATGCGGGCCACTTTGCCCCCCATCTCCGTGTCGCCGACGCCGGTCGCGTTGGTGGCCCAGTAGGAGAAGGTGCCCATGGTGCCCCGAATGTCCGGAACCCCAAGCCCGGAGAGGAGTACGCCATTCTGTAGCGTCTCCGGCGGGAAGTTGATCGGGGCTTCGAGGATGACCGAGCGCACCCCGTTCCGGGACGCGATCTGCCAGAACGTCGTCCCCTTGCGATTGTTCACGACCGTCGGCGCCTTCGTGGGCAGGAAGCCGAGAGCGAACTTCCCCCGCTGGATCGTGACGGTGGAGAAGTCCGGGTAGTAGGTGCTCGGGTTCCGCTTCAGGAAATCGTAGATCCGGGTCTTGCCCGGGTTCATGCCGGTCGAGAAGGCCGACCAGGCCACCGGCGACTGCGCCGGGTTCGTGGTCGACAGACGACGGTAGGCGCCGTGGTCTCGCATCCAGGCGAGGTTGGGGAGCTTCCCCTCGGCCATGAGGCGATCCGCGACTTCGGGATCCATCCCGTCGAACCCGAGGATGTAGACACGCTGCCGTGACTCGGCGCGGACGGGAGCGTCGGAGAGGGGAATGGCGATCGAAGCGGCGAGGAGCGCGACCGGCCCCAGCACCCGCACGACCCACTGGACTTTTCGGGAGGTTGGCATGCGTGGATACCGGCGCCGGGATCGTAGCATCGCGATTCACGGAGTGTCAAACGAGCCGGGCGCGCTGGAGGTCGCCTTGACGCTCTTCGAGAGCGCTCCCTATAATCCAGCCATCAACCATTCCGGTCATCCTGCACGAGGGACAACGCCCATCGGCTCCCGACGCATCGCTCCGAACGTTCGCGCATTCCTACGGCGATTCGCCGTCTCATCCTTCGTCGTTTCGCTCGCCCTCTACCTCCCGGCCCTTGCGTGGTCCGCGTCTGCTCCCGCGCCCGAGCGCGTTCGCACGGTCGTGCAGGACGTACGGGGCACGACGCTCGAGTACACCCCTGGGGAGATGCGGTTCGACACGCTCAGCGTGCGAGGCATTCCGTATACGCGCGTGTCGGTCGCTGGCGCGAAGGTCGAGGAGACGCCCGGGAACCCGGCTCTCCCCACGGCCACGCTCCTGGTCGGCGTGCCCGACGGCATGAGCCCGAAGCTCACCGTGACGAGCGAGCAATGGAACGAGCGGGCGGGTCCGCCCGCTCCGGTCCCTGTAGCGCATCAGCGGTTCGTCGGCGACGATCCGGCGCCCGTCACCGAGGTCGCGTTCGAGCCCAACCCGCAGATCTACGGGCGAGCAGGCATCTACCCGCCGCGCGCCGCCGACATCGGTCGCGGCGGAGCGGTGGGCGAGCTCTGGGTGGTGCCGATCCACGTGCGCCCCGTGCGCTGGGATCCCGTGGCGCGCGCGTACCGCATCCTCCAGCGCATGACGCTGCGGGTGGATTTCGTGTCCGCGACCGAGGCCGAGCGCAGCCAGCGTCCGGCGTTTCGCTCCGGTGGCGATGCGGGCGTGTGGGGACGCGTGCAGCAGGGGCTGGTCCGGAACTACGAATCGGCGCGCGCGTTCCCGATCCGCCCTCGCTCAGCGCCTCGCCCCGCAGCGCCCCTGCGCGCTGCGACGAATCCGGAATTCAAGCTCTCGGTGACGCAGACCGGGTGGACGTCGGTTTCGTACGCGACTCTCTCCGGCGCGGGGTTCCCGCCGGGCATCGCGATCGCCACGATCGGCGTGAGCCAGCGCGGTTATGACGACGCCCTCGACCAGCCGACCGTGACTCCGGTAGCCGTGGTGGCGCGCGACGCGAATGGGAACGGCACGTTCGACGCCGGCGACGCGATCACGTTCTACGGCCGGAGCCTCCGCGATCGAGTGGGCCCGGCGTCCATCGAGAACCGCTACACGTCGACGAATGTCTACTGGCTCACCTGGACGGCGTCACCGGCGACAGCGCCCGATTCCACCACCGGCTCGATCGCGGGGAGCCCCATCACCCCGGGCTCGTTCCTCGACACGATCCACCTCGAGCAGAACGCGTACATGCTCGCCTCGCCCAATCCGGACGTGACGTCGCCTCCCGAGGCGATCCCGTACATCTTCTGGACGCGGGGGAGCGAGGACGACAACAACGGAGATGTTTTCGAGACGCCGATTCCGTTCGTCGACGTGGACCCCACGCAGCCGTTCCGGATCCGCTCGTATTACCAGGGGCAGAACGCTTCGGTGCATAGGCTCAGCTTCTACTTCGTGAATAGCGCGGGACTCACCGACACGATCGGGGTCGATCGCACGTTCTTCAATCAGGACGTCTACATACACGACACCGGATTCACGATTCCATCGAGCCACATCGTCGGAGGCAACAACCGGTACCGGCACGTTGGGACGCGCCAGCTCCTGAGCGGCGGCTCCTTCATCTCCGGCAGCCGCGCCTGGCTCGACTGGATCGACGTCACCTATCCGCGGCTCTATCACGCGGTCGGCAACATGCTCGCCTTCGGGAGCGGGACGGCGCTCGGGCTCGTGGAGATGACGGTCACCGGCTTCACCTCGCCGAACATCGAGGTGTACGACGTCACCAATCCGCTCCTCCCTACGAAGATCACGAATGTCATCAAGAGCGGGACGGCTCCCTACAGCGCGACCTTCCGGACCGATGCCGCCGCGGGGGAGCGTCATTTCGTGGCGCTCGTGCCCGGGAGCGAGCTTCCCATCGTCGCGCAGCGCGTGACCCAGGACAGCCCTTCCACCCTCATGACGCCGGATCCATTCGTGAGCGGACAGAACACGGCCCGCTCCATCATGATCGCGCCGGAATCGTTCCTTCCGACGCTCGACCGGCTGGTGGCCTTCCGCCGCAGCCAGGGCTACGTGGTGCAGGTGGCGGGCATTCAGGACGTGTACGACGAGTTCAACGGCGGCCTGAAGTCGGCGCTCGCGATTCGCCGCTACTTCCGCCACGCCTATCTCACCTGGACGCCGCGACTGCTGCATGGGCTCCTCGTCGGGGACGCCAGCATGGACTACCAGCACGATTGCACGACGAGCAGCGCCGATCTCGTGCCGACCTACCTGAAGTTCGAGACGATCTCGGGACCGACGGGAGCCGAGCTGGTGGCGCACGACAGCGAGTATTCGCTCAATCTGAGCTCGCTGCTCCCCGCGGACGGTGATTACCTGCCGAGCATCGTCCTCTCGCGCATCCCGGCAGGCTCGCCCGAGGATCTCGACGCGTTCATCACGAAGATCCTCAACTACGAGAACTTCCAGTCCACGGACACGTGGCGCGCTCGGATGCTGCTCGCCTCGGACGATCAGTTCTCCACCGGGCTCTTCTCGTCGCTCGGCTACTGCGAGTCGCCGGCGGAGGCGGAATTCCTGCAGACGAATCAGACATTCGCCGCGATCGCGGCCGGCTCGATCGGCGGACAGGACATGACGCCCGACTTCTACAGCCTCAACACGTATACCGATCCGCTTCCGACCAATCCCGACCCCTTCGGAAATCCTTGCCGGGATCTCATCCAGGTCGCGACCGCGCTCGCGCAGCCCGGGAACGGATACGACGGGTTCGTCTCCAAGGTGGCGACGGGCGGGCTCATCCTCAACGTCGAGTCGCACGCGAACCGGTACCTCATGGCGCACGAGCGTTTCTATTGCACCGGCTCTCCGCGCGGCGGATGCAGTCCCACCAATCCGGGCCCGGGCGACATCAACAACGTCGGTCGCCCCATGTTCCTCATGGTGTGGGGATGCCACGCCAACCAGTTCGCCGACGGTCCCAGCTCGGGCGACGCCAAGACCGACAGCTCGGACGCCGTCGGGGAGCAATGGCTCATGCTCAACAACCGGGGCTCGATCGCGTCCATGGGGAGCAGCGCGTACGAGTTCCTCGATACGAACGCGGCCTTCAATCTCGATGTGGCGAACGCGTTCTTCACCCAACCTCCCGCGCCCACGACCCCGCGCCAGTCGCGATGGATCCTGGGCGAGGTGTTCGCGCGGTCCCAGGTGGAGAACGGATTCTCGAGCGATCCGCGCCAGGCGGTCATGAACCGCACGGTCAACCTGCTCGCCGATCCCATGCTCCGCATGGATGCGCTGCCGCCCCGAATCTTCGACGTGAGGGTCGACGGCACGAGCATCCCGGACGGCGGCCTCCTCGCCACCGACTCTCCCACCGACAGCGCCGTCGTGGTCGCGTCGATGAGGGATGAGGTCGCGATCGTCGGGGTGTCGCTCTCGGAGCAGGACTTGCTGGGCGGGCCGGTTGTTCCGGTGGATTCCACGCTCTACGCGGTGGCTGTCTCGGACTCGGGCCGCCAGGTGACGCTCACGACGCGGGTCCGTCCCCGCGTCGGAAACTACGACCTCCAGATCCGCGCGACGGACCTGAACGGCCGCGTCCAGCTCTTCACGATGCAAGTGCGCACGCCGGTCCACTACTTCGCGAACGGCACCGAGATCGTGGACGGGGTGTTCGTGCCGAGCGGCGCGCGCGTCCGCGCGGACGTCATCACTCCCATCCCGGTCACCGCGGACTCGCTGGAGCTCTTCCTCGACGGCGTTTCGATCGCCGTGTCGAAGACGGGAGCGGGCCGGCAGTGGTCGCTCGAGGCGCTGCCCGGGTTCGGCCCGGGCACCCATACGCTCCAGCTCGCCGTGGGCGGACGCACCGCGGGCATGCAGCTCGTGACCTTCCAGGTGAGCGCCGAATTCACCATGCGCGGCGTCGCGGTGGTGAGTCCGAAGGTTCAGGGCACGGGCTGCGGCGGGTCCATCTTCCAGTACGAGCTCAGCTCGTCCGCCGACAAGGTGGAGCTCATGCTCATGACCGTGGCCGGGCGGCGCGTCTCATCCCTGCGCATGCCGGGGAACGCCGGCTTCAACGTCTACTGCTGGGACGGCCGGGACTCGGAGGGGCACGACACCGCGATCGGCGTCTATCTCTTCCGGATCCGCGCCACCGATTCCACGGGGCGCACGGTGACCCAGGACGGCCGTATGATCCGCACGCGATGAGCGATCGCCGAAGCGGAAAGGCCATCTTCAAGGAGCTGTCCAAGCTCGTCACCGAGAGCCGCAATCCTCGTTCGCGCCGGCTCGACCGCCTCTCCACGCCCCAGGTGCTGAGGCTGATGAACTCCGAGGATCGCAAGGTTCCGATCGCGGTCGGGCGCGAGATTCCCAGGATCGCGAAAGCGGTCGACCTGATCGTGGAGCGCATCGAGCGGGGCGGACGCCTCTTCTACGTCGGCGCTGGGACGAGCGGGCGGCTGGGCGTGCTCGACGCGTCCGAGTGCCCGCCCACCTTCGGGACGCCGCGCACGATGGTGCAGGGGATCATCGCCGGCGGACGCCGCGCGCTGGTCCGCTCGATCGAAGGGGCCGAGGACGATGCGTCGGCCGCGGTCGCGGCCCTCAAGAAGCGGAGCGTCGGCGAGAAGGACATCGTGGTCGGCATCATGGCGAGCCGGCGCACGCCGTACCCGCTCGGCGCCATCGCCTACGGCCGGAAGGTGGGCGCCGCGACCATCGCGGTGACCGCGAATCCCGGCCGGGGGACGGACATCGACTGCGACGTGATCATCGCGCCCCGCGTGGGCCCCGAGATCCTGACCGGTTCGACGCGGCTCAAGTCGGGCACGGCGCAGAAGCTCGTGCTCAACATGCTCACGACCGCGACCATGGTGCGGATGGGGAAGGTCTACGAAAATCTCATGGTCGATCTCAGGACCGCGAGCCGGAAGCTCGAGGAGCGGACGAAGCGCGTCCTCATGCACGCGACCGGCGCGAAGTACGAGGAGACCGACGCCGTGCTCGAGCAGGCGGGTGGGTCGCTCAAGGTGGCGATCGTGATGAAGCGCGCGGGGGTGTCGCGCCGGGAGGCGGAGCGGAGACTGAAGGAGGCCCAAGGATGGGTGAGGCATGCTTGCGAGCCGCGCGCAGCGCGGCTCGGAAGGCGGGCTGGAAAGGGAGTCCGCTGAGGGGAGCTGTCGTGGCCGCCGTCGCGCTCCTTTTTGGGATCGCGCTCGGCTCCGGCTGCGCGAAGTCGTCCTCCAAGAACGTGATCGTCTTCTGGCAGTTCTCTCCGCTCGCGGCCATCCAGCCCGTTCTCGACCGCTACGAGGCGGCACACCCCGGCGTGCACGTGCGGGTGGAGCAGCTCACCTGGCAGAGTGGCCGCGAGAAGATCGTGGCCGCGATCGCCGCGGGGCGCCCGCCCGACCTCTGCGAGCTCGGCTCCACCTTCCTCCCGGGCCTCGTCGCCGATAGCACCCTCATCGATCTCACCGATAGCACCGCCAACCTCAGGTCGGATCTCGTCGGGTGGGACGTGTCGAGCTACAAGGGGCGGGTCTACGGGATCCCGTGGATGCTCGGAACGCGCGCTCTCTTCGTGAACGACAATCTCGTGAACGAGGCCAAGATGGACGCGGGCGCGCCCATCCTCACGTGGGACGATCTCCGGGCCAAGGTCCAGGCGATCTCGGAGCGATGCCCGGGGGCGCGCGGCTTCGGCATGAACGCGGGCGAGCGCGAAATCCTCTTCAAGAAGTTCATGCCGTTCGCGTGGGGAAACGGAGGGAACATCCTCGACTCCGCGATGACGAAGAGCGTCATGGGGAGTCCCCAGAACATCGAGGCCCTCCAGTTCTATCTCTCGCTCAAGCCGTACTCACTGCTCGACCGCCAGGAGATGCACGAGCAGGCCTTCATCAAGGGGCGCCTCGGTGTCGTCATCTCGGGCCCCTGGCTGATCCGGAAGCTCGCCCAGGAAGCGCCCAAGCTCGTCTACTCGGTGCAGCTCATGCCGCAGCCGGCCAAGAACAGGGGGACGCACGCGTCCTTCGCGGGGGCCGAAGTGCTCGGGATCTTCCGCGGCTCGAAGAAGAAGGACGCCGCGCTCGACCTGGCGCGGTTCCTCGTCAAGCCGGAGAACACGATGCCCGTCTACATCGCGACCGGGAACGCGTTCCCCGCATCGGTATCCGTCGGCACCGATCCCTACTGGGACCGCTTTCCGCAGGACGCGAGGTTCCTGGATCAGCTCAAGACCGCGGTCGGGCCGCCGCTCCATCCCAAGTGGGTCCAGATCGAGGAGATCGTGAACGGCGAGCTGGAAGAGGCGATCTACGGCAAGAAGACGGCCGAACAAGCGCTCCACTCCGCCGACCAGCGCATCGACGCGGTGCTCGCCTCTCCGTGAGGCGTCTCCGGGGCGCCCAGGGCCTCGCGCCGTGGGGGCTCTTCTTCGCCGCGTTCGGAATCTTCCCGCTCGTTTACGCGCTCGCGCTCAGCTTCCTCGCCTACAACCCGCTTCGCCCCGATCTCGTCCGCTGGGTCGGGCTCGACAACTACATCCGCGCGCTCCACTCACCCTCGTTCTGGCACGCCCTCCGGACCACGGTGATCTTCGTCGTCGGCACGCTCCCCGTGACCCTCACGCTCGCGTATATCGTCTCGGGCCTCCTCGCGAGCGTGCGCCGCGGTGCGGGATTCTTCCGCGCCGCGATTTTCTTTCCGGCGACCCTCTCGATGGTCGTGATCGCGCTCGTGTTCAAGTCGCTCTACGCGGAGGAGGGACTTCTGAACGGCTGGCTCGGCGCCATGGGGCTCTCGCGCGTGCACTGGCTGCAGGATCCCGCGCTCGCGCTTCCGTCGATCATGCTCATGGATATCTGGGCGAGCGTCGGCTACTACGCGATCCTGATCCTGGCCGCCCGAAAGACGCTCCCCGAGGAGCAATTCGAGGCGGCGCGGCTCGAGGGGCTCACGCGGCTCCAGATCGAGCGCCGGATCGTGCTGCCGCACGTCCGGCCGGTGCTCCTCTTCGTCGTTCTTCTCAACACCATCCGGTCGTTCCAGATCTTCATCGAGGTGTTCGTGCTCACGCGCGGCGGTCCCCTCGAGAGCACGCTCACCCTCGTCTATCACCTCTACGAGCGCGCCTTCTATCACTTCGAGATGGGGTACGCCTCGGCGCTCGCGTACCTGCTCCTCCTCGTGGTGGGGGCGATCCTGCTCGTGCAGCGGCGATTCCTCGGCGGGGATCCCATGGAGGCCCGGGCGCGATGACGGCGCGCGCGCGACGCTCGTCCGTCCCCGTCTACGCCGCGCTCGGCGCGATCGCGCTCGTCTCACTCGCGCCGCTCCTCTACATGGCGCGCGTCTCGCTCGGGCGCGGAGGCGATCTCCCGGTCACGCCCTCGGACTGGCTCGCGCAGGGATTCTCGCTCGAGCACTACCGGGCCATCTTGACCGGCGGCCCCATGGCGCGCTTCGCGCTCAACTCGATCGTCGTCACCGTCGTGGCGGTGCCGCTCCAGGTGCTCTTCGCAGCGGCCGCGGGGCACGCGCTCGCGCGCGTCCGGTTCGTGGGGCGCGGCGTCTTCCTCGCGCTCGCGACCGCGTTCCTCATCCTGCCCCGGCAGGTGACGCTCGTGCCGCTCTATCTCCTCCTGTCGCGCGCGGGCCTGCTCGACACCTATCTCGCGCTCATCCTGCCGCACCTGGCGGATCCGTTCGGCGTGCTCTTCATGGCGCATTACTATCAGACGATGTCGGCGGAGCTGGAAGAGGCGGCCCGCACGGACGGGTGGTCCTCCGCGGCGATCTTCTGGCGCATCGTGCTTCCCTTGTCGGGGCCGGGGCTCGCGGTGGTGGGGGTGAACGGATTCCTCATCACGTGGAACGCGTTCCTCCATCCGCTCGTGCTCACGACCTCCGAATCGATGCGAACGCTCCCGGTGGGTCTCGCGCTCTTCGCGCAATCGGAGTACGCGGTCGACTGGGGCGCGCTCCTCGCCGGGTCGACCCTGGCCACGCTGCCCGTGGTCATCGCGTTCGCGTTCTTCCAGCGCCAGATCGTGGAGGGGGTTTTGAAGGGGAGCAGCCGGTGAGCCGATCCGACAGCGTCGGGCGCGCCCGCGCGGTGGGCATCATGAGCGGGACGTCTTCGGATGGCGCCGACGCCGCGGTCGTCGAGATCGATCGCGGTGGCGCGCGCCGCCGCACGAAGCTCCTCGCGTTCGCCACGCGGCCGTACGGTGACGAGCTCCGCCACCGCGTGCTCGGCGCGCAGGAGGGGACGCTCCCCTTGCGGGACCTCTTCCGCGTGCACGTCGAGGTGGCCGAGATCGCCGCGATGGCGGCGCGGGACGCGCTCGCCCAGACGCCGGCGGGGCCGCCCCCGGAGGTCGTGGGCTATCACGGACAGACCGTGTTCCACGATCCGCACGGCGAGCGCTCGGGGAAGCGGGTCACCGTGCAGATCGGCGAGCCCGCCGTGCTCGCGGCCGCGCTCGGCGTGACGATCGTCTCGAATTTCCGCATGGCCGATCTCCTCGCCGGCGGCGAGGGGGCGCCGCTCGTGCCGCTCTTCGACTACCACCAGCTCGCATCGGACACGCGGGACCGCGTGCTCGTGAATCTCGGCGGCATCGCGAACCTCACGCGGCTTCGCGCCGGAGCGCCGCTCGACGAGACGCTCGCGTTCGACTGCGGGCCCGGCAACATGCTCCTCGACGGCCTCGTGGGAGCGCTCGGACCCGCGGGATCGCGCTACGACGCCGGAGGCGCGCTCGCCCGGCCAGGACGCGTCGCCGATGCCGTGCTGCGATACTTCCTCTCCGAGCCGTTCTTCGAGCGCCAGCCGCCGAAGAGCGCGGGACGCGAGGAGTTCGGCGCCGGGTATCTCTCGCGCTTCATCGCGCACACGGACGGGCTCTCGCTCGCGGACCGCCTCCGCACCGCCTGCGCGCTCACGGCGGCGACGGTGGCGCGCGGCATCGAGCAGTCGGGGGCGAAGAAGCCGGACGAGATCTACGTGTCGGGCGGGGGCGCGAAGAACGCGACGCTGGTCGAGGAGATCGCCGCCCGCGCGCGCGTTCCGGTCGCGTCGACCGAAGCGCTCGGGGTTCCGCCGGAGGCGAAGGAGGCGATGGCTTTCGCCTTCCTCGCCTTCGAATCGCTCTGCGGGCGGCCCGGCAATGTCCCGTCCGCGACCGGCGCCTCGCGAGGGGTGGTCCTGGGATCCTTCACGCCGCCCCCGGCTCCGAGGCCGCGTTGACCGCCCGTCACCGGCCCTGGGCTGCCTTGCTAGCCCTCGCGGCCCTGATCCAGGCGGGCTGCGCGGGGTCCAAGAATCACCCCAGCCCAGGCCCTGGCGCCACGGGCGGGACCGCAGCTCAGCCGGCTCCGACCACGCAGGCCCCTCCGGCCGCGGTGCCCAATGCCCCGGTCCCCTTGCCGCCGCCCGACGTCTGGATGAACGCCACGAAGCTCCGAATCGGGCTCGCGGTGGGCGCCAGCAGCGTGCTCGTGGCGGGGTCGACGTCCTGGACCCTCCGCACCGCGAACGGGCTCCAGGTCGCGCGTGGCGACGAGGGTGGAAGGCTCCGGATCCTCCGCCTGGGGGTGGGCTCCATGGAAGTGCTCCGCGTGGGATCCGACGCTCCCCTCTGGACCGGCGGGCGCGGGGACACGCTCCTCCTCACGCCGTCCGGGAACGGGATGTCAGGGTGGGCGGGCCGCTGGTACCGGGGGACGTTTCGCATCTTCGCGTCCTCGCCCGAGGGGGTCACGCTCGTGAACGAGATCGACATGGAGAGCTACCTCCGCGGCGTGCTCCCGAACGAGATCGGCAATCCGCCGCCCACCGACTTCCAGGCCGTGAAGGCGCAGGCGGTCGCGGCGCGGTCGTACACGCTCTCCTACATCGGACGCCGCGCCGCGCTCGGGTTCGATCTCTACGCCACCGTGGAGGATCAGGTCTACGCGGGCACCGCGAAGGAGAACTCGCAGGCCAACCGTGCGCTCGAGGAGACGCGGGGCGAGGTGCTCCTGAACGGCGACGAGCCGATCCGTGCGCTCTACTCCGCGACGTGCGGCGGACGGACCGCGAACGTCGAGGACGTGTGGCCGTGGCCCTGGACGCCGTATCTCCGAAGCGTTCGGGACGCGGGACCGGACGGGCGGTCGTACTGCGACATCTCCGCGAACTATCGCTGGCGCGAGGAATGGAGCGCGGGAGAGTTCATGGACATGCTGCGCGACTACGGGCCGCAGGAAGGGGGCGCGCTCGCCGCGCTCCGCGGCGATCTCCTCGACGTGCGTGTGGCCTCGCGCGGGCGGTGCGGCCGCGTGCGCGAGCTCGCGGTGACGACGACGGAGGGCGAATGGAGGGTCCTCGGCGATCGCGTCCGCTGGGCCGTGCGGCGCCCCGGACAGACGGCGATTCTACGGAGCAGCTTCTTCAAGATTGGCATCGTGCGCGACGAGCGAAACCGCCCCGAGACCGTCGTGGCCTCGGGGGCGGGGAACGGGCACGGCATCGGCATGTGCCAGTGGGGCGCGATGGGCATGGCGCGCGCGGGGCTCAGCTATCGCGAGATCCTGAGCCATTACTACAAGCACACCCGCCTCCGGATGGAGTGAGCACGGGGCGCGCCTCGGCCCGAAATCCAACCCCGGCAGGCCGTTGACCCGATGCCCCTCGACCCGTATACTCCTCCGTCTTGCCTCGGCTGGGGTCGTAGTTCAGTTGGTTAGAACGCCTGCCTGTCACGCAGGAGGTCGCGGGTTCGAGTCCCGTCGGCCCCGCCATTACACCTCAAAACGGAGACCATCATGAGCCGGCGCGCTCAGCTGTTGGGAGATCGGATCGAGCAGGGAGCGGCCGCTCTGGCCGCGTTCGCGGAGGGACTGTCGGACGCCGAGTGGAAGACCGCGTGCAGCCCCAGCGACAAGCGGACCGTCGGCGTCATCGTGCACCACGTCGGCAACATGTACCCGGTCGAGGTGGAGCTGGCGCAGGTGCTCGCGCAGGGAAAGGCGATCGAGGGCGTGACGTGGGCCGTCGTCGCCGACATCAACGGCAAGCACGCGCAGGAGAAGGCTTCGGTGAACAAGGCCGAGGCTCTCGAGTTCCTTCGCACGAGGAGCAAGGCGGCCGCGGACGCGGTGCGGAAGTTCACCGACGAGGAGCTGGACCGCTGCGCGACGGTGTCGCTCTATGGCGATCCGCCGCTCACCGCGCAGTTCTTCATCGAGGACCACGCTCTCCGGCACAGCTGGCATCACCTTGCGAAGATCAAGGCCGCGCTGAAGAAGTAACTCGCGCAAAGCCAACGCCCGACACAGACCGAGGGCCGTCAGCGACGACGGCCCTCGATTTTTTTGGACTCGTTTCAGCTAGAACAGTCCGAACACGGCGCCCACCGAGAGACCCAGGTAATCGGCCTTCCAGGTCTCCTCCGTCGTCACGCCGTCCACCGTGATGAGTGCCTTGGGTCTGCTGTAGAAGTATGCAGCGCCCCCATAGAGACCCACGCGAGAGCCGACGTCGTACCACACGCTCAGCCCGGGCTGTGCCGCGAACGCCGTGTTGGCGTCCACCGCCTCGAGATCCTGCCCGAGCTGCTCCGCGTACGCCGTCCTCGCCTCCTGGTCCACGAGAACGCTGTTGAACGAGGCGCCCGCCGTCATGGAGAGCCCGGTCCACCAGGCGTTGTGGCGGTAATGGACGCCTCCGCCGGCCATGACGGGAATCGACCGAAACCGGCCGAGGGTGACGTTTCCACTCGTGGCCTCGTCCGCGACGTCCGCGCGCGAAAGGCCGACCGTCGCGCTCGGTCCGAACGCAAACCCATTTTCCTCGGTCCCATTCGTCCGGAGCCTGTAGAGGAAGAACACGCCGCTGCCCTTGTCGAAGCGATGGTCCGCGAAATCGTGACTCCCGAAGCTCATGCCAACCGCGACGTGCTTCCCCTCTTGGGCCATCGCCGTTACGGGAAGCAGGATCGCGATCAGCGCTCCTAGAGCGGCCCGTCGCATCAGAGACTCCGGATCACGTCCTCGGCCATGCGCTGATGGTGCTGCACGACCGGGATGGTTTGGGAGACGAGCGCGTGCGCGCGTCCGTCATGGAGATTGGCGCGCGCCTGGGTCAGGATCCGGGCAACGCTCGCGTGCCCTTGGTCCATCGCCTGCATGTACTGCCGATCGAAATCGGCGCCGTGGGCCGCCGTCAGATCCTGATGCGCCCTGCGGTCGGCCTCGACCTGGCGCCGCTCTTCCGCGTTCATGGGCGTCGTGGCGACGAGGTGGATGCCCTCCTTGTGCGCGAGCGACGTCACCTTCTTGTCACTCGCTTCGTGGGCCTGGCGCATCTCCCGGCCATAGTTCCGCACGCTGCTCGCCTGTCCCTTCCGCTCCGCCATTTTTCCCATCGCGATTTCCATCTGATTCACTTCGTGCATCTTCGACAGCACGTGCTGCTCGAACGACTTGTCGGAGTGATGGGTCGCACCCTGGGCTGTCGCAACCAGCACCAGCGCGAGGCCGCCTCCGAGCAGGCCAGCGATTCGCATTCGGGTGGGCTTCATGATCCAAACCTCCTTTGACGAAAACTGAGCGTCTGAGGGCTCCTAACGCATATCGGGGGCCATTCCTGCTCTTCGGGCCAATTCGGGCTCCATTTGTCGAGCCGATGGGCGCTTAAGGGACCGCGTATGGATCCGCGATCCAGCGAGGGCGAGGCAGATTTTTCAAGGGGTTGGAGCAACCAGGCCCTGCGGTTATCCTCCGCCCGTGACTCGGATCTGGGTGCTCGGGACCGTGGCGGGTGCGATGCTCCTCGCCGGTTGCGCGCCCTCCGATGACGAGCTGAACTATCTCGCCACGAAGGCCCTCCTCGAGCGACAGAACCAAGGAATCCGCGAGCTCATCCAGGAGGAGGAGCGCGGGTCCCTCGTCCCGCGCGACCGATTCCTCATCGGCATCGACGAAGCCGTCGTCGGTGATCTCTTCCGATCACAGCTCCCCATCGAGAAGCCCGTAGGCAAACGCATCGTCGTCCATCTCGAGGGGGCGACCATCCGCCTCCGCGACAAGTTCGGGGTGATCACGATCGAGGGCTACGCGAACCGCAGCGCGACCCCCGACCGCAGGGTTCGGATCCGCGTCCACGGCGGACTCGGCGAAGTCGCGGTCGACTCCGCAACCGACGTCCTCCACGTGAAGATCGCCATCGACCGGCTGGAGATCCTCGAAGCCGGCCTCCTCGAAACCGTGCTGGGGAGCGGTGGCAAGGCGCTCCTCGCGCGGAAGGCGCTTCCGCGGATCCAGGAGGCCATACCGGAGATCGAGGTGCCGGTGGTGCTCGGGCGCTCGATCCACGTGCCGGCGGTTCAGGAAGAAGGGTTCCAGCTCGATTCGCTCGTCGTTCCCCTCGACCTCTCGGTGGAGCGCGTCCTCGCCGCCGGCGGCAAGCTGTGGATCACGCTCGACGCCAAGGTGGGCAAGGTCACGGGAGGCGAGGAGGGGATCGGCGTTCGGGTCCAGAAGAAGCCGAAGAAGAAGGCGGCTCCGTCGTGATGGCCCGGCGCGGTCTCTTCATCGGGATCCTGGCCGCGATCCTGGCCGTTGGCTGCGCGCGCACGCCCTCGTCCGACGAGCGCAAGCGCTGGGACCTCGAGATCGGGCACCTCCAGGCGGAGCAGGATTCGCTCCGCGCCCGTGCCGCCGAGCTGATCGCGGACGATCCGCGCATCCGGGCCCTGCCTCAGGGAGACGTCGTGGTGGCCGTGCCCACGGCGTTCATCCGGAACGTCATCGATCGTCTCTTCCGGGACGTCGCGAATCGCGTCACGCTCCGGCTGAGCGGCATCAAGGCCCACGTCGCGAAGAAGGTGAAGAAGGTCGTGACGGTGGGCGAGTTCACGGTCGACGTGAACATCGATCAGGTCGTCGGCAAGATACGGCCCAAACCCCCTCGCATCGCTTTCGGCGGAGACAGCATCTCCCTCAAGCTTCCCATCTCCATCAAGGAAGGGCGCGGCGAGGCGACGATCCATTTCGTCTGGGACGGGAAGCACGTGGCCGGCCTGGCCTGCGGCGACCTGGACATCACCCAGAAGGTGTCGGGGAACGTCATTCCAGCCGACTATCTCGTCACCGGCCGCATCGACCTCGGCATCAAGGGACGCCGCGTCGTTGCCGCGCTCGTGTTCCCCGAGACGAGGCTACGCATCCGGGTCAACCCGTCCAAGGAATCCTGGGCCGCGATCGATTCGATTCTCGACGAGCAGAAGCACGTGTGCGGCTGGGTGCTCGACAAGGTGAACGTGCCTGGCCTGCTCGCGAACCTGACCGAGACGAAGGGCTTCAACGTGAAGCTCCCGGTGGACAAGCTGAAGCCGGTGATCTTGCCCGCGGGCATCCGGGACTCGGTCCAGGTCGGGCAGCGCTCCCTCGCCATCGACGCGCAAACCAAATCGCTCCGCATCGATCCCGACGCGATCTGGTACAGCGCCGTCGTGAAGCTGGAGGGGGTGAACGCGACGTCCGGATCGACGCCCGCGTCAGCCGATTCCGCCCAGAAGCCCCACCAGTAGCATCGCGAGCACGAAGAGACAGATCGCGACGTAGGTGCGGTCGCCCTCCCGCGCGAACGCGACCGCGGAGAGCGCCACGCGCGCGATGGGCGTCGCGATCAGGATCAAGAGCGCGAACTGCGTGATCCAACGGCCGCGTCCCTCGAGCGCGCCCCGCACGATGCCGCGCACGGTGTCCAGCCCGTGCGGCACGCCGCGGAACTCGCCGTACTCGGTCAGCGAGGCCCCGTGACGGCCGAGGTAGATCGAGCCTCCGAGGAGGGCGACGGCCGCGCTCACCCCGACGCCGGTCTGGAGCACGCGTCCCAAGAGCCCCGACAGGCGCGTCGACGTCGCGGCCATCAGAACTCTCCCTGTATCGCGCGCGCGAGCATCTCGATCGCGAGGACCACGATGACCACTGTGAACAGCGTGCGCAGGTGGCGCGTCGGCGCCGCCGCGAGCAGGCGCGCTCCCACGAGCGCGCCGAGCAGCACCCCGATCATGACCGGAAACGCGAGGCCGGGATCGACGTAGCCGCGCCGGATGTAGATGCCCGCGCTCGCGGCGGCCGTCACGCCGATCATGAAGTTGCTCGTGGCCGCTGAGACCTTGTAGGGGAGCCGCATCGCCTGGTCCAGCGCGAGAACCTTGAGCGCCCCCGAGCCGATACCGAGCAAGCCCGAGATCGCGCCGGCCACGGACATGATCGCGAATCCGAGCGGTACGCTCTGCACCGTGTACGCGCGGCCGCCGCCGTCGGGCAAGGGTTCGACGCCGTTCAGCCGGAGCCGCGCCGCCCAGGGGTGGGGAGCCGAGATCGTCGCGCGATCGGGGTGAGGTCGCAGGGAGCGGTAGGCGGCGTGGAGGAGGACAGCGGCGAAGGCGACCGCGAGGGCGCGAGGCGGGACGAACGCGGCGGCGTACGCGCCGGCGAGCGCGCCCAGCACGGTCGCGATCTCGAGGAACATCGCGAGCCGGATATTGGTAAAGCCCTCGCGCACGTACGCGGCGCCCGCGCCCGACGACGTGGCGATCACAGACACCAGAGCGGCGCCGGCCGCGTAGCGAAGGTGCACGTGGAAGACGAGGGTGAGCATCGGCACGATCACGATGCCGCCCCCCAGCCCCGTGAGCGCGCCCAGGAGACCGGCCGCGAAGGAGCCGAGCGCGATCAGGAGTGTGACTCCGAAGACCGTCACGTCCGCGGGCTCCGAGGGATGCCTTGCCTTGCCGGCATCCCTCTACACTACAACTTACGGCGCGGGCGGCGGAGGGGGCGGGGGCGGCGCGACGAGGGCGGCGAGGGCCGGCACCGAGCCTAGCGGCGTCCACCCATCCATTCCGGCGGTCCAGACGAGGCTCGACGCGTTCATCTGTCCCGACGCCACGGCGTCGCGGATCTCCGTCACGGCGAACGGCCCGCTCACGCGTCCCGCGCTCGCCACGTGCCACACGTGCGAGGCGGGGGCCGCCGGCACCACCTGGAGCGGCGCGCGCGTGGCCGCGCCGGCGTACGCCATGCCCATGCCGAGTCCCACGCCCGCTCCCGCGACGCCGCCCGATGGATTGGCGGCCGCGATCGGCGTCGCGGCGCCGACCTGATAGCGCTGGTAGCGATCCACGTCCCCGATCAGCTCCATGCTGGAGCGCGCGTCCAGCGCCTGCTCGACCCGGTCCGGGACCGAGATGTTGACGATGTAGAGCTGCGGCACGTCGAGGCCGTACTCGTCGTCGATCTTGGCGAGCACCTTCTTCCGGAGCTCCTCCGAGAGACGCATGGTGTTCGACGAGAGGTCCGC
>DATJGP010000153.1:0-20177 GCA_035494915.1 Candidatus Eiseniibacteriota bacterium
GCTTCTTCGTGGGCCAGGCGATGAAGCGCTCGGGAGGCCGCGCGCACCCGGAGAAGCTCCAGGCCGCTCTCAAAGCGGCCCTCGCCAAGCAGGGATGAGCGAGCCCAGGATTCTCGTCGTCGGACAGGGGGGGCGCGAGCACGCGCTCGTGGATGCCCTCCACCGCTCTCCGGAGCACCCCAAGATCTTCGTCGCCCCCGGCAGCCCGGGGATGGAGCCGCTCGCCGAGCGCGTGGCGATCGACGCGGGCGACGTGCCCTCGCTCATGCGCTGGGTCAGCACCCACGCGATCGACCTCGTCGTCGTCGGCCCGGAGATACCGCTCGAGCGAGGGCTCGCGGACGCCCTCCGCGAGGCGCACGTCCCCGTGCTCGGCCCCGGTAAGGACGGCGCGCGTCTCGAGACGAGCAAGGTCTTCGCGAAGGAGCTCTTCCGGAAGGCGGGGCTTCCCTCCGCGTCGTTCCAGGTGGCGCGATCGGCCGAGGAGGCGGAGCGCATGGTCGCCGCGTCGCCGCTTCCGATCGTGCTGAAGGCCGATGGACTCGCGGCGGGTAAGGGCGTCGTCGTCGCCACGACGCGCGACGAAGCGATGGCCGCGATCGACTCCTGGATGAAGCGCGGTGCGCTCGGCGATTCCGGGCGGACGCTCGTCATCGAGGAATTCCTCGCGGGCGAGGAGGCTTCGATCCTCCTCCTCACGGACGGCGAGCGCTGGGTGCTCTTTCCACCGGCGCGCGACCACAAGCGGCTTCAAGACGGCGACACCGGTCCCAACACGGGCGGCATGGGGGCCTGCTCGCCCGCACGCGTCCCGACACCGGAGGACGCGAAGACGATCGCGCATGCGCTCGTCGATCCGCTCCTCGCGACGCTGCGGGCCGAGGGCACGCCGTACCGGGGCATTCTCTATCTCGGCCTCATGCTCACGGCCAAGGGACCCCAGATCCTCGAAGTGAACGCGCGCTTCGGCGATCCCGAGGCGCAGGCGGTGCTCCCGCTTCTCACCGAGGATCTGATTCCGCTCGCGGACGCCGCCGCCCGGGGTCGTCTGCCGGCCGAGCGGCACGGCACGTTCGTCGCCCACGAAGGCGCGGCGGTGTGCGTCGTGCTCGCGGCGCACGGCTATCCGGCGTCCCCGGAGTCGGGCGCCGTGATCGAAGGTTTGAACGGCCCCTGGCCGCACGGCATCTGCATCTACCACGCAGGGGTCGCGCGTCGCGGCGGGCAGTGGGTCGCGAGCGGCGGACGCGTCCTCGGCGTCACCGCGCGCTCGGAGACGCTCGAGCAGGCCCGCGTCGCCGCCTACCAGGCCGTGGCGCGGATCCAGTTCCACGGCATGCAGTATCGCAAGGACATCGCGCAGTCCCCTCAAACATCGGGAGCCTCACGTCCATGAGTACGAAGACCAAGGTCGCGATCCTCTTCGGCAGCGAATCCGACCGGACCACGATGCAGGAGACCGCCAAAGTCCTCGACTCCTTCGGCATCGGCTACGAGATGGAGTCGGCATCGGCGCATCGGAGTCCCGACAAGGTGCGGGACATCGTGCGTGGCGCGCCCGAGCGGGGCATCGGTGTGTTCGTCGCGGCGGCCGGCATGGCGAATCATCTCGCCGGCGCGGTGGCCGCGCACACGTCCCTTCCGGTGATCGGCGTTCCGCTCGGCGGCTCGCCACTCGGCGGGGCGGACGCGCTCCTCTCGACGGTGCAGATGCCGGCCGGCGTCCCGGTCGCGACCGTCGCGATCGGCTCCGCGGGGGCGAAGAACGCGGGGGTTCTCGCGGCACAGATCCTCGCGGTCTCGGATCCCGAGCTCCGTGCGAAGCTCGTGGACCTCAAGGCCCGCCTCGCCCGCGGCGAGAAGCTCTAGAGCCGATGGGCGCGGTCCGGCTCGCGGTGGGCGACCAGCCCGACGCCGAGCTGATCGCGCGTGCCTCGGCGGCACTCCTCGACAACCAGATCGCGCTCCTGCCGGCGGAAGGCGTGTACGGCTTTCACGCCCGCGCGTCGTCGTCGGCGGCCGTCGAGCGCATCCGGGCCCTCAAAGGCGACCCGCGCGCTGGGTTCATAGGCCTGATCGCCGCGCCGGGCGATCTCGATCGCTGGGCGCACGCGTGGTCCCTCGCGCACGATCTCGCGCGCCGGCACTGGCCGGGAGCCCTGACGCTCGTGCTCGATGCGCGGCCCGAAGCGCCGGAGTCGCTGCGTTCCGACAACGGAACGATCGCGCTCCGCTGTCCCGGGAGCGCGCTCCTGCGTGGCGTCGTCCAGGCCGTGGGGGAGCCGGTGCTCTCGACCTCGGCCAATCGGAGCGGGGAACCGCCGGCGCTCCGGGCGGAGGACGCGCCCCCCGGAGTCGCCGATCTGGTGGTGGATGGAGGGGTCCTGGACGGCCTCCCGTCGACCCTGGTCCGGATCGGGCCGAAAGGGGTCGAAATCCTGCGCCAAGGCGCCGTCCGGCTGGGGGATGCAAGCCTTGACGCTCCCCGGGCCGGACCCTAGACTCAGCCGGAGTCTACGAACGCATCCTGAGGGCCTAAACGCGTGATCCAAGTCCTCATCGTCTGTACCGGGAACACCTGCCGGAGCCCGATGGCGGAGGGAGCCTTGCGGTCGCTCTTGCCCGCCGAGCTCGCGGCTCAGGTGCGCGTCCTCTCGGCCGGGACCAACGCCGTTCCGGGCGTCCCCGCCACCCCGCTCGCCGTCAGCACCACCGGCTCGCGGGGGATCGATCTGCGCGCGCACCAGTCCACCAGCCTCACGCCCGAGCTGATCCGCGAATCCGAGCTGATCCTGGGCATGGAGCCGGGGCACGTCGCGAGGGCGCGGGAGCTCGCGCCGGACGCGGCCGACCGGATCCATCTCATCACCGAACAGGGTGCCGACGGGGCGGAAGCATCCCGCAGCGGAATCCACGACCCGATCGGCGGCACCTCGGTCGAATACGACGACACCTTCAATCGCATTCGAAGCCATCTGCTCCGATGGCTCCCTCTCATTCGTGAGGCGGTCGAACGGCGTGAAGGTGTCCGATAGCGGCGTTTCGCTCTAGGAGCAGCGGAAGGAGAGGCGAATGGCGGGGGATGTGAAAGCGACGATCTGGATGAACGGCAAGTTCGTGCCGTTCGAGGAAGCCACGATTCACGTGCTCTCGCACGTGGTCCACTACGGCTCCAGCGCCTTCGAGGGGATCCGCGCGTACGACACGCCGCACGGGACCGCGATCTATCGCCTGGACCGGCACGTGCAGCGCCTCCTCGACTCCTGCAAGATCGCGCGTCTCGACGTTCCGTTTCTCTACGACGAGCTGATGGAGGCCACCCGCGAGACGGTTCGACGGAATGGCGGCAAGGCCTGCTACATCCGCCCGATCGTCTACCGCGGCTACAAGACCCTCGGCGTCAATCCCACGGGTGTTCCGGTGGACGTCGCGATCGCGACCCTGAATTGGGGCAAGTACCTGGGCAAGGACGCGCTCGAGCGGGGCATCGCGGTCAAGGTGTCCTCCTGGCGGCGTGCCGCTCCGGACACGTTCCCGTCCCTCGCCAAGACGGGCGCGAACTACATGAACAGCCAGCTCATCAAGCTCGAGGCCATCACCGACGGCTACGAAGAGGGGATCGCTCTCGACACCTTCGGCTACGTCGCCGAGGGGAGCGGCGAGAACATCTTCCTCGTCAAGGACAACGTCCTCCACACGCCGACCATCGCGAACGCGATCCTGCCGGGCATCACGCGCGACAGCATCATCACGATCGCCAAGGACCTCGGCATCGAGGTGCGCGAGGAGCAGATCCCGCGCGAGGCGCTCTACATCGCGGACGAGGTCTTCTTCACCGGCACCGCGGCCGAGATCACCCCCATCACGTCCATCGACAAGATCGGGGTCGGCGACGGCAAGGTCGGCGCCATGACGCGCCGGCTCCAAGATTCCTTCTTCGACATCATCGAGGGACGCTCGCGCGACCGTCACGGCTGGCTCTTCCCGGTCGACGCGAAGACCAAGGTTCAGCGCGCCGCGAAGAAGGCCCGGTGAGCCGGGCGGAACGGGGGATCTGATGGCGCGCTCCGAGGCCGCGCCGGCGAGCGCGCACGACGTGGCGCTCCACGCGGCCGATCCCGAGATCGCGCGGGCGATCGACGACGAGGTCCATCGCCAGCAGACCACGCTCGAGCTGATCGCCTCCGAGAATTTCGTGAGCGAGGCGGTGCTCGAAGCGATGGGATCGCCGCTCACCAACAAGTACGCCGAAGGCTATCCGGGGAAGCGCTACTACGGCGGCTGCGAGTTCGTCGACAAGGCGGAGTCGCTCGCCATCGAGCGGGCGAAGGCGCTCTTCGGCGCGGAGCACGCCAACGTGCAGCCGCATGCGGGAGCGCAGGCCAACCTCGGCACCTATCTCGCGCTCATGCCCCCCGGCTCCACGCTCCTCGGGATGGCGCTCGCGCACGGCGGGCACCTGACCCACGGGCACAAGGTGAGCCACTCGGGGATCATCTTCAAATCGGTCCAGTACGGCCTTTCGCCCGAGACCGGGCTCCTCGATTACGACCAGGTCGCCGCCATGGCGCGCGAGCACAAGCCGCGGGTGATCGTGGCGGGGGCGAGCGCGTACCCGCGCTTCTTCGATTACGCAAAGTTCCGCGCCATTGCCGACGAGGTCGGGGCGGCGTTCGTCTTCGACATGGCGCACGTGGCCGGTCTCGTCGCGGGCGGGGTGCACCCGAGCCCCGTGCCCCACGCGGACGTGGTCACGTCGACCGCGCACAAGACCCTGCGGGGACCGCGGAGCGGCTTCATCCTCTGCAAGAGTCAGTTCGCCAAAGCGATTGATAAGTCGGTATTTCCCGGAATGCAGGGCGGCCCGCTCATGCACGTGATCGCGGCCAAGGCGGTCTGTTTCCGCGAGGCCTCGACCCCGGCGTTCAAGGAGTACGCGGCGCAGGTGGTCGCGAACGCGAAGGTCCTGGCGCAGGAGCTGATCACGCACGGCTACGAGCTCGTGACCGGCGGCACGGACAATCATCTCGTCCTGCTCGACCTCCGGAACGCCGGGCTCTCCGGTGCCGAGGCCGAGGAGGCGCTCCACAAGGCGGGCATCACCGTGAACAAAAACGCCGTCCCGAACGATCCCCGTCCTCCCGCCGTGACGAGCGGGATCCGGATCGGCGCCGCCGCGGTCACCACGCGCGGTCTGGGCGAAGCCGAGTTCCGCACCCTCGGCCGCTGGATCGACGAGGCGCTGCAGAAGCGCTCCGAGCCGGCCGCGCTCGCCAAGATCCGGGCGCAGGTCGAAGACATGTGCGCCTCCTTCCCGCTCTATCCGAACCGAGCCTCCTAGACCCGAGCCCCGGACGACCACGATGACCGAAGCCACGCTGGAAGAACGCACCGCGCGCGTCCGCGAGGAGAGCGCGTTCATCGGCCCGCTCCTCTCCGAGATCGAGCGGACCATCGTCGGGCAGGACGAGATGATCCGGAGGATCCTGATCGGGCTCCTCGCGGACGGACACCTCCTGCTCGAGGGCGTCCCCGGCCTCGCCAAGACGCTCGCCGTGAAGACGGTCGCGCAGACGATCCACGCGACGTTCCACCGCGTTCAGTTCACACCCGACCTTCTCCCGGCGGACCTCACCGGAACGCTCGTGTTCGATCCGAAGACGGGCGCGTTCACGCCAAAGCTGGGCCCCGTGTTCACGCAGATCCTCCTCGCCGACGAGATCAACCGCGCGCCCGCGAAAGTGCAGAGCGCGCTCCTCGAGGCCATGCAGGAGCGGCAGGTCACGATCGGCGAGAAGACGCATCCGCTCGGGGACCTCTTCTGGGTGCTCGCGACGCAGAACCCGATCGAGCAGGAGGGAACGTATCCGCTTCCCGAAGCACAGATGGACCGCTTCCTTCTCAAGATCCGGGTCGGCTATCCGAGCCCGGAGGAGGAAGGGCGCATCCTCGACCGCATGGGAGGCGATCCGCCCGAGCCGCCGAAGCGCGTCATCGACGTGGAGCGAATTCTCAAGTCGCGGCACACGGCGAACGGGATCTACCTGGACGAGCGGATCCGCCGCTACATCGTCGATCTCGTGCACGCCACGCGCGAGCCCGAGCGCTTCGGGCTCGATCTCAGGCCGCTCATCCAGTACGGCGCGTCGCCGCGCGCGACGCTGGCGCTCGCGCGATCCGCGCGGGCCAACGCGTTCCTCGACGGACGCGCGTACGTCACGCCGGATGACGTCAAGACGCTCGCCCCCGACGTCTTCCGCCACCGGATCCTCCTCACGTACGAAGCCGAGGCCGAAGGGGTCCCGGTCGACGAGGTCTCTCGGCGACTGCTCGCCCGCGTCGAGGTCCCATGATCACCCCCGAGCTGCTCGCGCAGGTCCGGAGGCTCACCATCCGGAGCCGGCGGGCGGTGGAGGAGGTCTTCTCCGGGGCCTACCGCTCGGCCTTCCGGGGCCAGGGGCTCGAGTTCGCCGAGGTCCGCGAGTACGTCCCCGGCGACGACATCCGCGCCATCGACTGGAACGTCACGGCCCGCGTGGGGCATCCCTTCATCAAGCGCTTCGAGGAAGAGCGCGAGCTGACCGTGGTCGTGGCGCTCGACCTCTCGGGATCGCTCCGCTTTGGCAGCCGCGCGCGCACGAAACGCGAGACGGCGGCGGAGGCCGGCGCGCTCGTGGCGCTCGCCGCGGCGCGCAATCGTGACCGCGTCGGACTCCTCCTCTTCACCGACAAGATCGAGCTCTACCTTCCACCGTCGAAGAGCCGCGCCCACGCGCTAAGGCTCGTACGCGACATGGTCGCGTTCGAGCCGGAGGGGACCGGAACCGACGTGGGGCAGGCGCTCGCGTTCCTCGGACGCGTGCTCCGGCGTCGCGCGATCGTGTTCCTCATCTCCGACTGGATCGCCGACGAGTTCGACCGGCCCCTCGCGCATCTCGCCCGCCGCCACGAGCTGGTGGTGCTGGAGGTGAGCGATCCCTTCGAGGCCGCCATGCCCTCGTCCGGGCTCGTGCAGGTGGAGGACCTGGAGACCGGGCGCACCGAGTGGGTGGATCTCGGGGCGCGACGTCCGCGCCAGGAGTGGCGTGCGGTCCAATCGCGCCGCGCGCGGCGTCTGGGGGAGGCCTTCGTGCGCGGGCGGGCGGGACGCATCGCGCTCTCCACCGACGCGCCGGTCGCGCCCGCGTTGATCCGCCACTTCGAAGCCCGCACGCGGCGGAGGTAGGCGGTGCGCTTCCACGGCACCGCGCTCCGGCTGATCCACGCCGCCATGGCGTGCGTGATCGCCGCGGCGGTGGGAGGCTGCTCCGGCCGGGGAAACGAGGCGGCCCGCTCGGCGATCGCGCGGGAGGGAACGAGCGGCGCGAACCACTTCCGCGTGGAGAGCGAGCTCGTGCCCTCGCGCGTGACCTTGGGTCAGCCGACGCGGTGGACGCTGCGCGCGGAGCTTCCTCGGGAAGCGCGCGCGGAGAGCCTGCTGCGAGACCCTGGCCTCGCGTCGCTGGACGTGACGGCGCGTGAGAAACCCCGGCTCCGCTCGGAGCGCACCGGCGCGGTCTGGAGCGGCGCGTTCGACGTCCGCGGCTTCGATCTGGGGCGGCTGCCGCTCCCGCCTGTCGCCCTCGTGGTGCAGTTCCCGGATCGGCGCGACACACTCGCGTTCCCCGTCGACACGCTCGCGGTGGACTCGCTCACCGAGGCTTCCTCCAACTCGCTGCAGCCCGACCGAGGCCCCATCAAGCCGGAGCTTCGGCCGCTCGACATCGCGCTCGCGGCGGCGCTCGCGCTGCTCGTCGTCGCGTCGATCGTGGCGATCATCCTCGCGATCCGAAAGCGGCGCCGCCGGTCCAAGGGACTGGAAGACGAGGCTCCCCCCGAGGCGCCGGAAGCGCCGTTCCTCCGCGCGATCGAGACGCTCCGCGGCGAGATCGAGTCGTTGCCGCGGGATCGCTTCTACGACCGGCTGTCGCTGGCGGTGCGCGCGTACGTGGGAGCCGTGACCGGAATTCCCGCGCTCGACCGGACGACGAGCGAGCTTTTGCGCGAGCTGGAGCGCCGGCCGGACGTGCGCGACGAAGCGGCCGGTCTCGTGGAGCGCGAGCTTCGTCGAAGCGATCTCGCCAAGTTCGCGCGCCATGAGGATCCCTTCGCCGAGGCGAGGGAGGCGCTCGACCAGGCCGCCTCGCTCGCGGGGAAGGTCGTGCGAGCGCCCGCGGCGCCGCCCGCGCCTCGAGTGACCACGCCGGACGAGCCCTCCGCGCGCAAGGGGGCGGGCTGACATGCGCTTCCAGGAGCCCTGGTTCCTCCTCCTTCTCATCCCGTACGCGATCGTGTGGATCTGGCTCCGCCGCCGCGGGCGGTTCCGCGCGCCCGTCCTTCCGGTCCCCGCGCTCGGGACGATGCCGCGTCCGGCGGGAGTCCGCGTCCTCATCGCGAGGATCGCGCCCGTCCTCCTGCCGCTGGCCACGCTCTGCTTCTGCCTGGCGGCCGCGCGACCGCAGGCGGGACGCGAGATGCGACAGGTGGTGAGCGAGGGAATCGACATCGTGCTCGCCATCGATCAATCCGGGAGCATGCGGTGCGAGGACTTCCGCCCGCAGAACCGGCTCTACGTGGCGAAGCAGGTCGCGAAGCAGTTCCTCCGGGGCCGGACGCAGGACCGGATCGCGCTCGTCGGATTCGCGGGACGGAGCGAGCTCATCTCGCCCCTCACGCTCGACTACGACGGGCTCGCGAGTCTCATCGACGGACTCGATTTCGGACAGCTCCCGGACGGCACCGCCGTGGGCGGCGCGATCGCGCAGGGCGCGTACGTGCTGCGCTCGGCCAAGGGAAAGAGCCGCGTCATGATCCTCCTCACCGACGGCATCAACAACGCCGGCCCCGTCGATCCCGTGACGGCAGCGCGCCTCGCGGCCGCGGTGGGCGTGCGGGTGTACGCGGTGGGGGCGGGCACGCTGGGACAGGCGCCCTATCCCATCGACGATCCCGTGCTCGGCCGCCACTACGTGTGGGTCCGCTCCGACGTGGACGAGCCCACGCTCAAGCAGGTGGCCTCGCTCACGGGGGGGCGCTACTTCCGCGCCACGAACGCCGAGCTCCTGTCGCGCGTCTATCACGACATCGACGCGATGGAACCCTCCCAGGTCGAGATGCGTTCGTACACGCGATGGGCCGATGTGGGGCCCGGCCTCATGGGAGCCGCGGGGGCGCTCCTCGCTCTGGACCTTCTCATCGGCGCGCTCCTCCTGCGCCGGTATCCGTAGAGGCATCGCATGCGCTGGGCGGACCCGGATCGACTACAGCTGCTCTGGCTCGTGCCGCTTCTCTTCCTCGCGTGGGGGTGGTCGCTCCGCGCGCGAGGGAAGACGGAGGAGGCGCTGGGCGACAAGGAATCGCTCCGCAAGCTCACGGGCGATCCGGGGCGCGGCCTCCGTGTGCTTCGCGGCGTGCTCGTGATCGCCGCGGCCGCGCTCGCCGCGGTGGGACTCGCGCGGCCGCAATCGGGCTATCGCCTCGTCACCACCACCTCGACCGGCGCGGACGTCGTCATCGCGCTCGATCTTTCCCGCAGCATGATGGCGCGGGACGCGCATCCGGACCGGCTCGGCGCCGCGGTTCGCGAGATCCACACGATCCTCGCCTCGCTCGAGGGATCGTCGGTCGGTCTCATCGGCTTCGCGGGAACGGGGAAGCTCTTGAGCCCACTCTCCACCGACTACGACGGCCTCGCGACCATCGTCGAGACGCTCGGTCCCGACGACATCGATCTGCCGGGGAGCGACATCGGAGCGGGCCTCTCGCTCGCGGCGCGCTATCTCCGTCGTCCGACCGAGCGTCCGCGCGCGGTGATCCTGATCTCGGACGGCGAGAACCTGAGCGGGGACCCGCGCGCGGGAGCGTCGGCGGTGCGCCAGGCGGGCGCGCGACTCTTCACCATCGGGATCGGCGGCGCGGCGGGGGCCACGATCCCGGTGGTCGATTCCACGGGGACCGTGGTGGGGCAGCGGCGCGGCCCCGATGGCGCGCCCGTGCACACGCGACTCGACGAAGGGCTCCTCCGCGACCTGGCGCGTCGCGGTGGTGGCCGCTACGAGCACGGGGACGGCAGCGGTCAGGCCGCGGTGCGCGCTGCGGACGGCGTGCGGTCCGGCGGCAATCAGGAAGTGCGCGGGCAGACGATCCGCGCCTACGACGACCGGTTCCCCTGGTTTGCCGCTCTCGCCGGCTCGCTCCTCCTCGTCGAGCGCGTGATCCCGAGACGGAGACGAGCGTGAAGGCGCCGATGCGATCGCAAACCTGGACGCTGGTGGCGCGCGCCGTCGGTCTGGCGCCGTGGCTCCTCCTCGCGCTCGGCGCTTCGGGGGCGATCTACGAATGGGGCGGCGCCGGGGGACGCGGCATGCGGCAGCTCAAGGAGAAGCATCCGAAGGAAGCCGCGCAGTCGTTCCGCGAGGCCGAGCGAGAGCTGCCGCGCTCCGCCGCCGTGCGGTACGACCGCGCGCTCGCGCTCGGCGCGGCCGGTCAGGCCGACTCCGCGCGCGAGGCGTACGCCGAGACCATGACGTCGCGGGAGCTCCGCGGCGACGACGCGCGCTCCTCGGCCGCGTACAATCTGGGGAACGAGAGCCTCCGGCAGGGGCGCTACGACGAGGCGGCCAAGCGTTACAGGCAGTCGCTGACGATCGATCCGAACCGCGTCGACGCGAAGAAGAACCTGGAAGAAGCGATCCGCCGCGGACGCAACCGCCCCCCGCAGGCCTCGTCGGGAGGGCAGGGGCAGGGAGGCGGCGGTTCGTCCGGAGCGGGCACCTCCGGGAAGTCTCCGCCCGGATCGCAGCAGAATGGACCGCCGCCGCAAAGGCCGCCGGGCCAGTCGCAGCAGCCGCCCGGGCAGATGAGCGGCACGGTTCCGAATCCTTCCGAAGCGGAGCACTGGCTGAACGCGCTCGAAGAGGAGCGAAAGTCCGCGCGACGGCAGGAGCGCACGGGCTCGCCGCAAGAGACCAAGGACAAGGACTGGTGACATGGTGAACGGCGATCAGCGGCCTCTGATCCCATGGCTCATCCTGACGCTCGCGCTCGCGCTCGCCGTCCTCCCGTGCCCGGTCCATGCCGAGCAGCTCACCGTCGAGGCCGAGCTCGACCGGCAGCAGGTCCTCGTGGGCGAGCCCGCCACCCTCGCCATCACCATCACGGCGGAAGGGCTGGACGTCCCAGGCGTGAAGCTCCCGCTGATCGCCGGTCTCGACGTGACCCCGACCGAGCAGTCGCAGGGATTCTCCTGGATGAACGGCGTCATCTCGCGCAGCGTCACGAGCACGTTCGCCCTCCGCGCGAACGCGCCGGGGGACTACGTGATTCCTTCGTTCCGGGTGCGGTCCGGCAAGAAGGAGGCGCAGACGCAGCAGCTCGTGCTCCACGTGCGCGCGACGATGCCTCGTGCCGGCGGCGGGTTCGGCGGCGAAGGTGGCCCCGAGCTCTTCGCGCGGCTCACGCTGGATCGCACGCGCGTGTACTGGAACGAAGGAGTGACCGCGCGCTTCACACTCTACTCGCGCGTGCGCTACGAAGGCGCCCCCGCATGGGATCCTCCCGACGCACCGGGGTTCTGGACGGAAGTGCTGGGACCGGCGCGCACCGGCCGCATTCGCGTGGGCGATGCCGAGTACGAGGCCACCGAGATGCGGGTCGAGTACTTCCCGACGCGAACCGGAAGGCTGAAGATCGGACCGGGTCGCGTGCACGCCCAGGTGGTGCGGCAGATTCCCGTTCCCGATCCCTGGAGCGCGCTCGGAATGCCGGAGACCCAGGTCGAGGACATCGAGCTCACCACCGAGCAGCTCGCGGTGGATGTGGTGCCGCTCCCGAAGGGCGCGCCGGCGACGTTTCGCGGCGCCGTGGGGAGCTACGATCTCGACGTGACGGTGGACCGCGCGGTCGTCCACGCGCGGGAGCCGGTGAACGTCGCGACCGTGTTGAAAGGGGAGGGCAATCTCGCCGCCGCCAGCGACCCCGACGTCTCGAGCACGCTGCCCTCGCGACGCTACGCCGGCGCCGCATCGACGAGCCTCGAGCGAACGGGGCTTCGCCTGAAGGGCGAGCGGCGACGCGAGACGAGCTTCGTTCCCGAGCGGCCGGGATCGTTCGCGATCCTTCCCGTCCGCTTCTCCTGGTTCGATCCGGAGCAGGGGCGATACCGGACCCAGGTGTCCGATACGATCACGGTCCGCGTGCTTCCACCGGGCTCCGGCGGAGAGACGCTCGGCCCCGCCGCCGCCCTCGGTCCCACGGCTCCGCGGCGCTCCGCCCCTGGCGCGGGCGGATCGCTCGCGCTCGCGCCGCCTGTCCCAGCGACCGTCGTCGCGTGGGGATCCCTCCTCGCGTACCTCGGCGTGCTGACCGGGCTCGGCGTGCGCGACCGCTCGATGCGGGATCCGCGCCGGAAGAGGGAGCGCGAGCTCGAGGCGATCGGGCGGGAGCTCGCGCGCACGGGCACCGCGGCGCCGACGCCGGCGCGCACCGCCGTGCTCCTTCGGCGGGCGGCGGAAGCGCGCTTCACCGCGGACGTCGAAGGACTCCCGGCGGGGGAGGCGGCGACGCGGCTCACAGCCGCCGGAATGCCCGCGGAGGACGCGGCGCGCTGGAAGGAGACGCTCGACCGGCTCGAGCAGCTCGCGTACGCGCCGCCGGACGCTCGAGGCACGGGAGGCTCCGCGTCCGATGTGGCCGCGGACCTCGTGCGCCGCTTCCGGGAGGGACTTGCGTGAAGCGAACGCTCGCGAAAGCGACTCTCGCCGCGCTCCTCGTCGCGGGAGCAGCGCATGGCGCCACCACGCCGCCCCCTCGGGCGGACGTCCTCTACAACGCGGGAACGGCGGCGCTCGATCGTGGCGAGGTGGGTCCCGCCGTGGCGTTCCTGACCGCGGCCGCCCGGCTCGAGCCGCGCGCGCGCGACATCCAGATCAATCTCAAGCAGGCCACCATCGATGCCGCGCGCACGCGCGGCGTGGAATCGCAGGACGAGATCGAGGTCGCGCACGACGTCCCGTTCTCGACCACGGAGCTGGCGTGGGCCGGCGCCATCCTCCTCCTCCTGGGGGCCGGATTGGGAATCGCCGCACGCCTCACGCGACTTCCTCGGGGCTTCGCGATCGCAGCCGTCGCCGTCGTGCTCGTGGGGACGACGCTCCACATCTGGCTCCTCGCGCGAGCGCACGCCGAGGCGGTGCATCCGGAGGCCGTCGTGATCGTGCCGCAGCTCGCGGTCGAGCGCGGCCCTGACGAGCCGTCTCGTGCTCCCGTGATCCTCGGCGCGGGTGAGCGTGTGCATCTCGGGCCGACTCGCGGGGGACAGGTCGAGATCCGCGTCGCGGGAGCGGCGATCGGATGGGCGCCGCACGAGGGACTCTGGCGGGTCCGGGAGACCCCACGCTATACTGCCCGCTATGCCACGCCCTGACGCCGCGCGGGAACGCGCGTGATCTCAGCCTCGGACACGGCACTGGTCACGGGCGGGACCGGAGGGCTCGGTCGCGCGGTGGTGGCGCGGTTTCTGGCGGACGGATTCAAGGTCGCGATTCCGTATCGCTCCGAGGCGGAGTGGACGGCGCTCTCGAACGCGCACCCGGACGCCGTTCGATCGGGGGCGCTGCACGGGTTCGTGGCCGACGTGAGCGATGAGGGCTCGATCGCCGATGCGACCGTCAAGTCTGCGGCAGCGATGGGGAGCATTCGCGTCCTCGCGCACATCGCGGGCGGCTACCGGGGCGGCGTGGACGTGGAACGGGTCGAAGCGGGCGACGTGCGCCTGATGATCGATCTCAATCTCACGTCGGCGTTCTGGGCGGCGAAGCACGTGATTCCGCATGCGAAGCGGACGGGGGCGGGGCGACTCCTCTTCGTCTCGTCGCGCGGGGCCATTCAGTACTACCCGGGCGCGGCCGCGTACGCCGCCGCCAAGGTCGGGCTCCACGGACTCGTCGGCACGCTTGCGAAAGAGCTTCTCCAGGACGGCGTGACCGCGAACGCGATCCTGCCGAGCACCATCGACACCGCGGCCAACCGGGCCGCGATGCCGAAATCCAAATTCGAGGACTGGGTGCGCCCCGATCAGATCGCGGCGCTTCTCGCGTTTCTCGCGTCGGACGCGGCCTCGGCCGTCTCCGGCGCGCTGATCCCCATCTACGGGAGGGCATGATGGCCCCCGGCCAGAACGTATCGAAGGGACCCAAGATCGCGCCGGACCCCATCCGTCCCGGCATCACCGTCGACCAGCTCGTCGACCAGTCGTTCCTCGCCTACAACGGCGCCCGGCTCCGCGAGGCGTGCCGGCTCTTCGTCGAGAAGATGCTGGAGCCCGATGTGACGGTGGGCATCACGCTGAGCGGCGCGCTCACGCCGGCCGGGCTCGGCCGGTCGTGTCTGATCCCGCTCATGAAAGCGGGCTTCGTCGACTGGATCATCTCGACCGGTGCGAATCTCTACCACGACACCCATTTCGGTATCGGTCTCACGATGCACCAGGGACGCTCGAACGTCGACGACGTGGCGCTGCGCGAGCAGGGCATCGTGCGCATCTTCGACATCTTCTTCGACTACGACGTGCTCCTCTCGACGGACTCGTTCTTCCGCGAGGTCATGCGCCAGCCGGAGTTCCGGCAGCCGATGGGCACGGCGGAGTTCCATTACCGGGTAGGGCGGTACATCCTCGAGCGCGAGAAGGCGCTCGGGCAGAAGGAGACCTCGCTCCTCGCGCAGGCGCACGCCCTCGAGGTGCCGGTCTACACATCGTCGCCGGGAGACAGCTCCATCGGCATGAACGCGGCGGAGCTCTGGCTCGACGGCGCGGCGATGCACTGGGACGTCTTCCGCGACGTGAACGAGACCGCCGCGATCGTCTACGACGCCAAGCAGAAAGGCGGGAAGAGCGCGATCCTCATCCTGGGCGGAGGGTCGCCCAAGAACTTCGCGCTCCAGACCGAGCCGCAAATCCAGGAGGTGCTCGGCATCGAGGAGGAGGGGCACGACTACTTCTTACAGGTAACCGATGCCCGCGTGGATACGGGTGGTCTGTCCGGCGCGACGCCGGGCGAGGCGGTGAGCTGGGGGAAGATCGATCCCGATCGCCTGCCGGACGCGGTGGTCGCGTACGTCGACTCGACGGTCGCGCTCCCGATTCTCGTCGCGTACGCGCTCTCGAAGCACGACGCGCGACCGGTGAAGCGGCTCTACAAGGAGCGCGAGCGGCTTCTCGACGGGCTCCGCGCCGCGCACAAGAGCGCTCGCTCCGAAGGCGCTCGCACGTGAAGACGGCCCAGCCCGGCGTCGCTCCCGCGGCCGCCCCGGTGCCGCTCCTCGATCTCGGGCTCGCGCACCGCGAGATCGCGGAGGAGCTGAAGAAGGACTTCGAACGCGTCCTCACCTCGGGGCAGTTCATCCTGGGCTCGGAGCACGACGCCTTCGAGCGCGAGCTGGCCCAGGCGACGGGGCTGACCCATGCGATCGGGCTCTCCTCCGGCACCTCCGCGATCACGCTCGCGCTCCAGGCTGTGGGGGTCGGTCCGGGGGACGAGGTGATCCTGCCCGCGTTCACCTACTTCGCCACAGCGAGCGCGGTGGCGCACGCGGGCGCGACGCCGGTCTTCGCCGACGTGGAGCCCCGCCGCTTCGGGCTCGACCCGGCGTCGGTCGAGTCGCGGATCGGACCCCGCACGAAGGCGATCCTCGCCGTCCATCTCTACGGGCTCGCGTGCGAGCTCGCGCCGCTCACGCGCATGGCGCAGACGCGCGCGATCCCGCTCCTCGAGGACGCGGCGCAGGCGATCGGCGCGACCGACCAGGGTGTCCCGGTGGGGAAGGCGGACGCGGGCGCGACCTTGAGCTTCTTCCCGACCAAGAACCTGGGGGCGCTCGGCGATGCCGGGGCCTTCGTGACCGACCGGGACGACGTGGCGTGGCGCGTGCGGCTCCTCTCGCGCCAAGGAGACGCCGGCGACTACCGGCACACCGCCATCGGCACGAATGCGCGGCTGGACGCGCTCCAGGCGGCGTTCCTGCGCACCAAGCTGCGCCATCTGGAGGCTTGGGTGGAAGCGCGACGCGAGGCGGCCGAGGCGTATCGCCGCGCGCTCGCCGGCGCTCCGGTCAAGCTTCCCGAGGAGCCCGCGGGAACGAAGCACACGTACCATCAGTTCACGATCCGGGCAGAGCGTCGCGACGCGCTCCAGACCTATCTTCGCGAGCAGGGGGTCGCGACGCGCATCTACTATCCGATCCCGCTCCACCTCCAGCCCGCGTTCGCGCACCTGGGGCACGGCCCGGGCGCTTTCCCGGTCTCGGAGCAGCTCGCGAGCGAGGTGATCTCGCTCCCGCTCTTCCCCGGCATCACGCGGGAGCAGATCGAGCGCGTGGCCTCGTGCGTCCGCGCGTTCTACGCCGAGAACGGCGCGTAAGCGACTCATGGCCGACACTCCGAAACCGGCCGCGGCGTCCCGCGGAAAGCGCGTCCTCTGGATCGTCCTCGGGTCCATCGTGGGACTCGTCGTGGTCGTCTACCTGGCCGCGTGGCTCCTCTTGCCGAAGGACTTCGTCGAATCGCAGGCGATGCAGATGGCCTCGAAGAGCCAGACCGCGACGATCCGCTGGAAGCGGCTCACGACCGGGCTCCACGGGTTCTCGTTCGGCGTGAAGATCGAGGGGATGACCGTTCGCATGCCGCCCGAGGGGAAGGGCGATCCTTCGCTCGACGGCCGGCTCGGTGAGGTCTTCGTGCGCTTCCGGCTCCTGCCGCTCCTCTTCCGCAAGATCGAGATCGACGCCGCGCAGGTGAACGGCGCGGGCATCGCGATGTACGAACGGCCGAAGCCGCCCGGCGAGGGGGCGAAGAAGGAGCAGAAGCCGTCCTTCGCGCTCCATCTTCCCAAGCTCGAGTTCAGCGGCATCGACGTCCGGAGCCGCGACCGCTTCGGCTCGGGATACGACATCCGCGGACTCGCGGGATCGGTCGACATCGACGGCAATCTCGACGGCTTCCGTACGGCCAAGGTGGATGCCAAGGGAGACAGTCTCTCCTGGAAGCCCTCGGCGGAGGGCAAGGCCGTGCCCTTGCCGGGACCGCTCCATGCCACCGCCACCATCGACGCGAAGGACCAGGGGAAGCGATACGAGATCACGCAGGGGCACATCGAGGTGGGGGCGCTCACGAGCGAGCTCTCCGGCTCGTTCAGCAAGCCGGCGGAAGGCAGCGACGCCATGCCGCTCGCGCTCGTGATCACGGGGAAGCCGCAGGAGCTCAAGTCGAGCGACGCGGCGTTCAAAGCGCTCACGCCGGCCACGCCCGGGCAGACCCCGCCGGCCTGGGCCACGACCGCGTCCTGGAAGATCAACGTCGGGGGCACCAGCGAGGCCATGGTGCAGAACGGCGAGGCGAATCTGAAGCCGCTCTCGATCGAAGCGGGACCGAACAAGTTCACGCTCGATCGCGTCCAGGTGCGCTACGAGACGACCGCGGACCAGAAGTTCACGATGGACGCCACGGGCTCCGGCTCCGGGGTCGCGCTCGCGCTCGCCGCCGCCGGATCGACGGCTCCGGGTGGAGGCTCGAAGGGGGACCTCCACGTCTCCGCTCCCGCGACGCGGCTCAATGGGCTGATGCCCAACACCCCGGTCTGGACCATGGGCACGCTCGAGGTAGGCGCGACATTCGCGCTCGAGCCCCCGGCCGCGCCGGTCGTTCGCTGGACGGTCACGGGCAAGGATCTGAGCGGCTCGGTGACCGGACTTCAGCGGCCCGTGACCGACCTTCAGTTTCATATCGACGGCGATCAGGAAACCGCGAACGTCCGGTCCATGACCGCAAGGGTCGGATCGTCGAGCCTGTCGCTCACGGGATCGGTGAAGCAAGGAAAGCCCCTCGGCACCGGCACGTTCCGCGCCTCGATGGACAAGTTCGTGGCCGAGGAATGGGCCAACCCGCAGGGGACCGCGCCGAAGGGGAAGGAGAGGGAATCGCACAAGGCGGCGCCTCCTCCCGCGATCCCGCTCCGCTCGTTCGACGGACTCGTCACGATCGGCGAGGTGCACTCCGGCAACCTGATCATCCGCAATCTCACGGCGCCGATCGCGTTCGCCGCGGACAAGCTCGTGGCGGCTCCGATCCAGGGCGACATGGGGACCGGAACGCTCGCGGGCAAGGTCGAGATGAACAACGTCACGAAGGATCCGTCCTACGCCGTGCACTTCGACATGAAGCGCGTGCCGGTGCGCGAGTTCGTCAACGGCATGCTTCCCCTGAACCTAGGGCTCACCGGGTTCGCGACCGGCCAGGCGGACATCTCGGGCACGGGCTTGCCGGGCCTCGCCGCCATGAACACGCTCACGGGGGCGCTCCAGGGGAACGTCGAGGAGGGAAAGATCCTCGAGACCCCCACCATCAACGCGCTCCGCTCAGCGCTCGGCTCCATGAACGGGCCGGGCTCGCTCGACGATCTCGTGTTCAAGACGCTCAAGTACTCGGCCAAGATCGACAAGGGACGGCTCGTCCTGAACGGCGTGGAGGGGGCGCTCGGCAAGGATCTGATGCAGCTCGCCGGCTCGGCCGGCTTCGACAAGTCACTCAATCTCGACCTCTTGCTGCGCCTCGCGCCGGGGCGCATCCAGGCGAGCACCGCTCTGGGGCAGTTCGCGAATTACGCCCGCGACGAGCAAGGGCGGCTGCCGATCAAGGTCGCCATCACAGGCACGGTGACCAACCCCAAGGTGTCGCTCAAGGCCGCGTCCACGGTGGAGGCCGCAGGAAGGGGGCTGGCCAAGGAGATCTTCGAGAACATCATGGGTGGGAAGAAGGGACCCGACACGACGCGCGTCGACACGACCAAGGCCCATACGGGAGCCCCCGCCGACACCTCCCAAGCCGCGAAGAAGCCCGCGCGCGCCGACACCACGCTCTCCGAGCCCTTGAAGAAGGCTCAGGACGCGCTCGAGAAGATCTTCAAGAAGTGACCTCTCGCGGCCCGGCTCCGGCCATCGAAACGCATCGCCTGGCGCGCCTCTTCAAGGCGCGGCGGCGCCAGGCCGAGGTCCACGCGCTGGAGGGCGTGGACCTTCGCGTGGAGCGGGGCGAGTGCTTCGGGCTGCTCGGTCCGAACGGCGCGGGCAAGACGACCCTCATCAAGATCCTCACCACGCTCCTCCTTCCCACGACCGGCACCGCGACCGTGGCGGGATTCGATGTCGTGAACGATCCATTCCAGGTGCGGCGGCGAATCAACATGGTCTCGGGCGGGGACACCTCGGGTTACGGGATCCTCACGGTGCGCGAGACGCTCTTGCTCTTCGCGCGCCTCTACGGCGTGCCGCACGCGGAGGCGCGCCGCCGCGCGGACGCGCTCATGGACGTGACCGGCCTCGGGCCCAAGGCCGACTCGCTCCTCTCGTCGCTCTCCACCGGGATGAAGCAGAAGCTCAACTTCGCGCGCGCGTTCATGAGCGACCCGGAGATCGTGTTCCTCGACGAGCCGACCCTGGGGCTGGACGTGGAGGCCGCGCGCGACATCCGTGCGTTCGTGACGCGGTGGCTCGAGGAGCGGCCGGAGCGGACGGTGCTCCTCACGACGCACTACATGGTCGAGGCGGACGAGCTGTGCGGGCGCGTGGCGATCATCGACCGGGGCCAGATCCTCGCACTCGACGCGCCGCGCGCGCTCAAGCGCGCGATCGCGAGCGAGCCCGTGTTCGAGCTCCAGATCGGCACGAGCGCGGCCGCGTTCGAGGACCTCCGGGAGGTCCACGGCGTCCGGTCGCTCTCGCACCACGCGGACCTGGGCACCGGGGCGATCGCGCTCCGCGTCGCCGTGGTCGAGGACCAGGTGATTGGAGAGATCCTGGGCCGGCTCAAGGAGCGCGGGGCGCCGGTTCTCAATCTCACGAAATCGGAGCCCACGCTCGAGACCGTGTTCGTCCACCTGGTCGGCCGTGGGTTGGAAGACGAAGACATGGACGGGCAGGGCTAGCGTGCTTCCCGACGACTGGCGGGAGCAACTGCGGCTCAACTGGGGCGCCGTCCTGGCGCGCGCCCGCGTGAGGACCGTCGCCTCCTGGCGGGAGAAGTCCTGGATCATCGGCGAGACGGTGTTCCCGTTCCTCGCGATGTCCGCCTTCATCCTCGTCTATCGCGG
>DATJGP010000154.1:0-4328 GCA_035494915.1 Candidatus Eiseniibacteriota bacterium
GGCGGAGGCCTCGTTGCCGTGCGAGTTGTAGGTCCAGATCTCGTAGGGCCGGGAGTCGGCGATCCCGGTGTCGGTCCGGGTGATCGTCTCGCGCGAGGCCTGCGGGATGGAGGAATCGAGCACGTGGCCGATCGTCTTCCCCGCGACCGGCAGCCGTTCGATCTTCATCTCGTCGGGCTCGCCGTAGCGGATGTAGACGCGTCCCCGGTCGGAGAACATGCCGGGCGTGAAGATGGTGTAGTGCTGGTTGGCGTACGCCACGCGGCGCAGGAACTCGATGCGGGCCTCGTTCTCGGCCGTCTCGGGCGAGGGGTCGGCGTTCTGCCAGGCCTCCTCGATCCGCACTTCCTTCTCGCCCATGCTGAGCCTCGGGAATTTCGCGGCATCCTCCGAGGAGAGCAGCACTCCGGCCGCGACGTCGTAGAACTCGGCGGCATCGGGGCGCCAGGAATCGCGCGACCAGAGGATGTCGAACTCGGACGATGTGGCCGCGGACACGGGCTCCCCTTCCCTGCGGATCTCGAGCGCCAGGCGGTAGTGGCCCGCCGCGAGGCCGGTCGCATCGATCGAGATCGCGTGCGGCCAGGCGGTCCCCTCCGTGACGCGAAGGGAGTCCTCTCCGGTCGGAATCGTATCCCCCTTGGAGCTCACGAGGAGCGAGCGGACGCGATAGCTGCGCCCCTCGGCCGGCGGCGGGTCGTCGTAGATCTCGTAGTAGCCCGAGACCTCGTCCTTGTAGAGACCGTAGTAGCCGCTCGGGTGGGGGTAGACGTCGTAGGGTCCCTTCCGGAAAGGGGCGCCCTCTTTCGCCGCGGAGATCTCCCAGGCGGGCTCGATGCCGCTCAACGAGGGATTGCGGAAGAGCCAGGGGCCCAGGTCCACCGCGCCTTCCACCTTACCCTGCCGCTTCTGGTTCTTCATCTTGTAGACGAGCCCCATCCGCGCCACGTTCATGTCCTCGACCGTGACGCGGTAGGCGTAGCGTCCCGGCTTGGCGGTCAGCCCCAGCTTGTAGACCTCGCCCAGCAGCGAGTCCCTGGCGGCCGAGAGGTCGGTGATCTGGACCCGCGCCTCCTGCTGGCGGTATCCGATCCGCTTCTGCGCCGCGTCCCACATCTCCACCGTCACGCGAAGCAATCCCTCGAACAGGGTGTCGGTCTTCGGGATGAACTTGATCTCGCGATACGGGACGCGGATGGAGAATTCAGCGCGGCCTTCGGTAGGACTGTGGCGGTAGGGAATGGCGCGGGCGTGGAAATGGATTTCGCCCGCCGACGCGGCCGCCTCGCCCTCGGCCACCGAGCCGGGGGGAGGAGGCGCCGCGTGAGAGCCCGAGGCCAGGACGAGAAGTGCCGCGGCGGCGAGGATGGCCTGGCCGGTTCGGGAGCGCCTCACGGCGCGGACTCCTTTCGCGTGGCTAGAATCCGATGTTCAACGACACGCGGTGCGTCGTCCCCAGGAAGTTCATGTCCTGATAGGCATAGTCCAGACGCGCGACCGAGGACTTCACGAGGGTCAACGGGAACTTGACGCCGAACCCCGCGGTCAGTCCCTGCGTATCGTAGTTGAGTTTGTATCCGCCCCGGAGGAACAGATAGTCGTGGAAGCCGTATTCCGCCCCCAGGTTCAGCTTCTCCGAGTTGTCGGGCGGATGGGTGAACTCGGCGGCGGCGATCAACCGGTTCTCGCCCTGCTGCATCACGTCGAACGAGCCGCCGACACGGAAGAACACCGGCATCTTGACCTTCTCGTCGATGAAGGTCATGTCGCTCCCGATGTTCTGGATCGACATGCCGATCTTGGCGCCCAGCACGCCCACGTCGTAGAGCGTGCCGAAATCGAACGTGGTGGACGAGCCCTTCACGTCGTCGAGTCCGGTCTGGACGTAGTTCACGCTGAACCCCGCCGAGAACTTGTCGGTCAGAGCCCGCGCATACGAGAGGCCGTACGCCCATTCCCCGGCGTCGAACGTGTCCCCGGTGCCTTCCGGCAGATAGGTCGTCCGGACGATGTCCCGGCTCATGGTGAGCGCCCGGACGTTCACGCCGAGCATGCCGGGGATCCACTTGATGTTGAAGACGTACGCGGCCTGGTCGAACAGGATGTCGGCGGGCCACGACGTGTGGTTCAGCGAGATCGACTGCCCCGACATGCGGGCGATCCCCGCGGGGTTCCAGTAGACGGCCGTGGCGTCGTCGGAGAGCGCGACGTAGGCCTCTCCCATGGCCGCCGCACGAGCCCCCACGCCGATCTTCAGCGACTGGCCTCCCAGGGTGCCGACCTTCTCGAAGATCTGGGCCCCTTCCGCCGAGAGCGGGAGCAGCAGTAGAACGGCCAATACGAGCGCGCTTCTCACGAAGTTCCTCCTCGGTCCGCCCACGGTAGGATGGGTCGTTCCGGCGGCGTTCATCGGATGATCACGAACTTCCCGACCTCCCTGCCGAGGTCGGTGTCCACGGAGAAGAGATAGATTCCGCTCACGATCCTCTGACCGTTGCGCGAGATCAGGTTCCACGCCACCTCGCCCTGCCCCGCGGTCACCGGGTTCTTGCCGTACTGCAGATCGGGCGGAGCCGTCGCGTCGAACGGAAGGTCGCGCACCAGATCCCCCGCCAGGGTGAAGATGTGAATCGTTCCCTTGGTGCGCGGCAGATTGTGGAACGTGACCTTGGTCCCGGAGGGGTCCTCCTCGCGGGGCACGAGATCCCACTCCGTCTGCGCCTTGTAGGGATTGGGCACGACGTACACGTGCTTCTGGTCGTTCTGGGCGTCGGTCCGCGGATAGACCACCTGCGCGTTCGTCGCGCTCGGATTCCCCACCAGGGTGATATCCGCGACCTGCGCGTTCCCGGGCACGACCGAGACCGGGACGATGGAGTAGAAGTACGGGAATCCGTTCAGGACGTGGGTGTCCACGAAGGAGTAGCGGCCCACGGCGAACAGCGTGTCCACCTCGATGCGCGTCGTCGTGGTGACCCGCTTCAAGATCGGGTCCCAGGAGACGCGAACCGAATCGATCCGGCTGAACCCGATCGAGGGGTCGATCAGCTCCGAAAGCGGATGCGCGGCCGTTCCCGTGGGATCGAGGCGCCATTCACCGAGGAGCGACCATAGATTCTTCCCCGGGGCGTTGGTCCCGAACGGACGATTCCACCCCGACGCCTTGTAGATCCGGTACCCGATGAACTCCTTGAGATTGCCTCGCTGGGCGTCACGGACCAGCTCGCCGTAGTTGTTCCATTTGAGCGTGACCTTCCTGTCCCCCGGGAAGAACCACGCGGAGACGCGCGTCGATTCGGCCTTGGTGTCGTAGGCACCCAGGAAGTCGCGCGGCTCGTCGTGCCCGTCCACCCCCGAGAAGAAGGGCGCGGGCAAGGGCGATGCGGCCACCCAGTGGACCAGGTGTTCCTTCCCCCCCTGGCCGGTGTTCACATCGCAATCCTGGTCGATGTAGACGCAGGCCGGGCTGCTGACGCGGATCTGCGTCGTGTCCCCCGACGCGCAATGGCCGATGTTGGGGTCGAGGTCGTTATCGATACACCAGAAGCGGCCGCCTCCGGTAACGCAGTCGCTGGTGGGATTGAAGTAGTCGACGTTCGCAAACCGGGGATCGGTCGAAGGCTCCGGGCGGAACCGGATGATGCAGGACGAGTCCGGCCAGACATTCCCCGGCGGATACTGGAAGAGGATCGACTGCGGCGAATTGAGACAGGTCTCCTTGCCGCAGGTGCCCGTCGAGAGCCGGCCGTCGAGGTCGGTGTAGAGCCCGTCGAACACCTGCTGGGCCGAGATCGCGTTCGCGATAAGGCTTCCGCCGATCATGTCCGAGGCGTTCAGGAGCGAAGGAGGAGGCGCCGCACCTTCCGGAAGCCCGAATCCAAGCCCCATCACCCAGCCCACCGAAATCGTCAGCGTGGAATCGGGGAGCAGCGTCCGGAACGGACCGGTCGCCATGATGAAGCGGTAGTCGAGCGGACGGCTGGATTGCTGCTGCCCCGTCACGTCCGGGTTCAGCTGCGGGTCGGTCATGAGCTGATAGCGCTGCGCGTCGTTCTCCGGGTCGCCGCCCTGGATGAAGGAGCCGGAGCCCGAGAAGAACTTGAACGACGTCACGCCCACGTGGTTCGGGGCGGTCTGGCCCGAGGGATCCACCGTGTGGTTCAGGAACATGCAGCCGAACCAGCCCGGCGCGTCCCCGCCCTTGGCTTCCTGCGGGTTGTTCGGATTGTCCGGGTTGTCGTAGGCATAGGCCATCTGGATCCGTCGCTTCACGGTCTGACCGGTGGAGCCGACATAGGTGACCTGCCGGTCGAAGAGACCCACCTGGT
>DATJGP010000155.1:0-7839 GCA_035494915.1 Candidatus Eiseniibacteriota bacterium
GACGGATTGAATGAACGAGCTACGGTCCCTACCCCTCACGTCTTCACCTTCACAATCGCTGGGCTCCGCTCCATCACCCGCGTGTATTCGGCTCGAGCTGCGGACGACAGCTCGGCGTAGATCTCCGTGGATCGGATCGACGCGTGTCGGAGCGCGTCCTTCACGTGCTCGAGCCGGAGCCCCGAGTCGAGCATGTGCACTCCGAGGCTATGCCGGAGCGCGTGCGGACCGTATCCGGCCGGAATCCCCGCCTCCCGCATCATGCCGGTCACGAGCTGCCACGCCCTGGTCCGGGATAGCCTCTCCCCTTCGCGGCTGGCGAACAGAAACGGCCCCTCCGCGCGATATTTCCTGAGGAGCGCGAGAATGTCCGGCCCAAGCGCATAGACGCGCGTAGCGCCTCCCTTGAGCCCCACGACGCGAATCTCCCCGCGGCGGAGATCCACGTCCTCCGGTCGGAGCGCCAAGGCCTCGCTGATCCGGAGTCCGTAGCGGTAGGCCAGAACCACGAGGAGCCGGTCCCGGAGCGGGTGCGCCTTGGCCACGCGGAACAGCGCCTCGAGCTGCGGCTGGTCGAGGTATTTCACCGTTTCGACCGGTCGAGTTGAACATTTCGTGCGTTTCATCCGTATGACCCCTCCACGGTTTGATGCGCGGTTACGGCTATTTCACCCCTCTGAGTAGAACAATATTGCTATTTTGTTCTACTGTCAAGGGCCGGTATCCGCCGCGTCGAAGGTCCGTCGGCGTCAGCTCGTCAGACTGTCACTCCGTCAGCGTCAGGAGCCCGACGCATGCCCTTGGGAGTCTCGGAAATAGGCGGGGGATGGCTCTCGTCAGGGCAAAATCGCGGGCAATGTGCGCTGTGGCATCGAGTAGCGCAGAGCAATAGACCGCGAGGGTCAATCGGTCCCCGCCCTTAGGTGCTCTGACTGCGTTTGATGAGCGCCTTAGTGTTTACTACCTGCCTTAATAATATACGTATCAACAACATAATCTAAGATTCTCACACCCTAAATCGCAATGAGCGCCTTAGGCGATGATGAGCGCCTTAGGCAATCTTCCCCGCGTGAGGACGCTCCACGTCCGGGGTGATCCGGGTGATCCGGTTCGATCTTCCCAACCCGGTACACGACGTCCGCGATCTTCCCTGAGAAAGCACGAGAGGCCGGGAGCGTTAACTCCGCAGCCTCTCGTGTAGTTACTTGCCTGCAGCGTGCTTGTGGGTCAGTCCGTGCGAAACTCCGGTAAAGGCTCCGGAGGCAGACGCTCTATCCAGCTGAGCTACGGGCGCAAGTGGGTTGGCATTCTACAGCTTTGGTGAGTCACTGCATAGACCCGGGAGCGGGCGTCGGGGCTTGGTTGCAACATAAGGCTGTCTTTCGAGGACGGGTTCGTGGCGGTGCAGACGCACGCCAACACGAGTACCGATAGAAGACAGCACGCAAAGGTCTTCACGGCAGCACCTTCACGACGGGGTCGCTGCGCTTGGGCGCAGCAAGTTGGCAATTCTAGCGGTTGGAGAGTTCCGCCCAATCTACCTCTGAGCGGTCGGGTACGTGGCCGGTTCCGCCTGCCGTGGCCGCTTCAGAGACCACCCCGTAACAAGGAGACCGATCAGAATTACCGCCACTCCCACATATTCCCAGGGCAAACCAGCCACGACGCCGGCAGGAATCAGGAGCAGGCCATACGCAATCCGCCAACCTCGCGACATTTTGTTGGCCGCGAGCAGAATCCCGCCCAAGGCAATGATGAGTCCAACCAGGACGATGACCCACTTGAACCACCAATAGGCGTTCCATGGCCAGTAGGGCGGTCCGAAAGGACCTAGGATCGTGAACAGGAATCCGAATGGGACGAGGAGCGCACCTGCAGAGCGTACGACACGTTCTACCATCAACCCTCACCCACTGAGGTTCAGGGCCGCTCGCTTCGTATTCGCTTGTCGCGTTGAAGCTTGTTCGAGCGGGCCAGTTGAGCCTCCTAGAAAATCCGGAGGCAGACGCTCTATCCAGCTGAGCTACGGGCGCAGCGAGTCGGCGATTCTAGCAGTTACGGGCATCGGCTCAAGGAGTCTTCTGGCCGATGCCCGTCCGCCTACCTTCCGCCTCAGTTCCTACGAACCGCCGTACGAAGGCTCCCCGTTCCGCAATCGACCCTCTTGGAACTTCGATCAGCTCGTACCCCGCCTCCTCGTACGCATCCTCCAGGAGACGCTGAAAGGGCAGAGTGGCCTCGAAGGACATCGTGCGCTCGTCATCGGTCGTGTAGATCTCGGGCCAGGGCCGCGTCACCAAGACGGTCGCATCGTAGCGATGGATGGCCGCGGCCCTACGGCAGGGCTCGGGATCGCCCCCGAGCTGCCGAGCGTACGCGACGCAATCGGGGATGCCCCGGTCGAACAGCACCGATTGCCCTCGCTCGAGCGCGGCACGGTGCTTCGCGATCGAGCGCTCGAGGAGCAGCTCGACGAACCGTGCGGGGTCGGAGTCCGTCGTTCCCGTGCCGCCCATGGCCCGCTGCTCGGCGATCACCTCGCGCGCGGGCTCGGGGACATGGGCGAGGCTGGGTGCGAGCGCTCTCAAGATCGCCGTCTTCCCTGTTCCAGGGGCGCCCGTCACCACGATCAAGCGCGGTTGCGTCATCCGTCTCCTTTCATGAGGGCGCCACGCGCGCCGCTTTGGCGTTATAGTTCGCGCCGTGCCGGATTCCAAGACCCGTCCTTCGCGATCGGAGCGCAAGCCTGCCGCACGGAGCAAGGCTCCGCAACCTGGCCCAGCCTCGGGCGGTGTCCTCGCGTCCTGGCGCACATGGGCCGTGCCCGCCGCCCTCGCCGTAATCCTCGCGTTCCCGACGCTCACGATCCGCTATCTCTTCGACGATTACGACTTCCTGGGCCGGGGACAGGTCTTCAGCCTGCATCAGCTCCTCCCCGACCCTCACGCGCCGTTCTGGCGCCCGCTGTCGCGCGAAGCGTACTTCGCCTTCCTCTACGCGCTGGCTCCAACGAACCCCCTCGTCGCCCACGCGATCAACGCAGTCCTCCTGGCGCTCGCGGCCGCGCTCGTCGCCGTACTCGGAGCGCGACTCATCGACCGTCGCGCGGGATTCTTCGCCGGCGCCGCGTTCGCCTGTCTCGGCGCCGCCCCCGCCCTCGTGGGGTGGGTGAGCTGCGATCAGGATCTCTTCGCGATCGTGCTCGGGCTCGCAGCGATCCATCTCGAGCTGTCTGGCCGCACGCCGATGGCGCTCCTCGCAACGGCTCTCGCGCTGCTTTCCAAGGAGACCGCGGTCGCGCTGGTGCCTGCGATCGCACTGATTCGTCCGATCACCGGTCGCACATCGCTTCGTTCCGCAATCCCGGTCGTCTGCGCCTACGTCGGTCTGGTGGCGATCTGGGTGGCCGCGCATCCGGGCATTCGCGGGCTCCTGACGCATCGGTTCGAGGGAACGGATCCGGCCGTGGCCTACCTGAGCGCCGGGCAGGCCGATCTCAAAGGCTCCATGATCAAGATCGCGCGCACCCTTGTGAACGTGCCCATCCAGGGGGCGCAGATCTCGTGGCCGGTCGAGCTCGACATGCTCCTTCCCTTCGCTGCCGGCATCCTCGCGCTCGGCGCGTGGCTGTCGTGGCGGTCGGACCCGCGCGACACGAACGTGCCAGCCGGCCGCGTCCTCATCCTGTCGACGCTCCTCACGGTTCCGGCCATCGTGATCGTCGCGGGGCTGGTGAAGGTCCTCTCCCCGTACTATGCCGTGCTCGCGGGACTGGGTTCATCCCTCGCCATCGGTCTCGGCCTCGCACGCGCGCCGCGCATCCTGGCGTCGACGCTCGTGGTCGTCTTTCTCACAATGGGACTCGTGTGCCGCAGCATGGACCTGGGCCCGAGCGTGCCCACCGAGCGAACGCTCCAGCCTCCGTCCCATCGAATGGCGGACCTCGAACGCGGATTCCGGCAGGCGCTTCCCCGGATCGACGGACCGGCGAGACTGCTCGTTTCCGTGCAGACCGAGGACCGCGACGTCGTGCTCCACTTGATCCGGCTCCAGGCCCCTCGCATCTGGTACCGGAACCCCAAGCTCGATGTGATGTATCCCGAACGGCTCACGGGGGCGCGCACGCGCGAAGTCCTCGCGTGGATCTCGGGAGATCTCTCGGTTCACGCGATCGATCCGGCGACCCTCCATGTGACCTCGAGCGGGACGCCGGATTCCGCGGGGTACAGGGCCGCGATCCGCTCCTACGCGCGAGGCCTCGCGGCCGCGGGCGAGACGGACCGCGCGGTGGGTCTCCTCCTTCGCATGAATGCGGGCGAGGAGTGGGAGACGGCCTACAACCGGCGGCTCGCCGGGGCGCTTCTCCTCGCGGCGGGGCGTCGGGCGGACGCGGATCGCATCCTCGAAGACACGCCCCGCTTCAACCGGACGGATGCGATCGCGATCGTGTACGAGGTGGCCATGATTCCGTCGAGCGCCGACCTCGACGAGGCCATCCTCGAGGCGGTGGGCCTGGGAACGGGCGATTCCGAAGCGATCCGGAGCGTGATGCGCCGCCTCGCGCTCAATCGCTACCCGGCCGCCACGATCCGGTTCGCGAAGCGGCTCCAGGCGCTCAGCCCGGGAGACAACGAGGCGCGCATGGTGCTCCAGATGCTTCAGCGGGGTGAGGACGCGAGCCGGGTCACGACCCCGGTCGAGCACGACATTCCGTGGTGAGCCAGGCGGGTCGCCGCGTCAGCGCGAGCGGGCCGCCATCACGACCGCGAGGTCCTTGTCCCCGCGTCCGGAGAGATTGACGAGGATTCGTTCGTCGCGCGGGATTCGCCCGGCGCGCCCCTCGCGCATCACCCACGCGAGCGCGTGCGAGGACTCGAGCGCGGGGAGGATGCCTTCCGTGCGCGCGAGGAGATCGAACGCTTCGAGCGCTTCCGCGTCCGTCGCGCTGTCGTACCGCACGCGCCCCGCGGCACCGAGCGCGGCGTGCTCCGGGCCCACCGCCGGATAGTCGAGTCCGGCCGACACGGAGTGGGTCTCCTTCACCTGCCCTGCCTCATCCTGGAGCACGAGCGAGCGCGTTCCGTGGAGGACCCCCGTGCGTGGCTCGGCGAAGCGCGCCGCGTGACGGCCACTCGCGATCCCCTCTCCACCGGCTTCCACGCCGACCATCGCGATCGCCTTGTCGTCGAGAAACGCGTGAAAGAGGCCGATCGAGTTGCTTCCTCCTCCCACGCACGCGACGAGGCGGTCCGGGAGCCGGCCCTCGGCCGCGCGGAACTGCTCCCGCGCCTCGCGGCCAATCACCGAATGGAAGTCACGCACCATCGTGGGATACGGGTGCGGTCCAAGGACCGAGCCGAGCAGGTAATGCGTCGTCCGCACCGATGCGGACCAATCCCGCATGGCCTCGTTGATGGCATCCTTCAACGTACGGCTTCCGGAGGCGACCCCGCGAACCTCCGCGCCCAGGAGCCGCATCCGCTCGACGTTGGGGCGCTGGCGCTCCATGTCGACCTCGCCCATGTAGACCACGCACTCGAGCCCGTAGCGCGCGCATGCGGTCGCGCTGGCCACGCCGTGCTGTCCCGCACCCGTCTCCGCGACCACGCGGGTCTTCCCCATGCGGCGCACGAGGAGCGCCTGGCCGATCGCGTTGTTGATCTTGTGCGCGCCCGTGTGAAGGAGGTCCTCGCGCTTCAGCCAGACGCGCTCGAGGCCGCACGCGTCGGCGAATCGTAAGGCGAGGGTCAAGGGCGTGGGGCGTCCGGCGAAGTCCCGAAGCTCGCGCGTGAGCTCGGCCGTGAACTTTGGATCGCGCCGGGCCTCGTCGTACGCGGCGGCAAGCTCCAGCACCGGAGTGAGGAGCGTCTCGGGGACGTAGATGCCGCCGAAGTCGCCGAAGCGTCCCTCGCGCGGGGTCACGTCAGGACCGCTTGGGACGGTCGCGATCGGCTGCGTGGATCGCGTCGATGAACGCGCGCACCTTCCCCGCGTCCTTCCGCCCGGGAGCCGATTCGAGCTTGCTCGAGGCATCCACCCCGAAGGGACGGATGTCGCGCACGAGCGGCCCGACGTTGCCCGCGTCGAGCCCGCCCGCGACGAAGAGCCTGCGACCGACCTCGACGCACCGGCGCGCCCACTCCCAGTCGGCGCGCTTGCCGGTTCCCCCGGGCAGCCGCTGATCGTGCGCGTCGAGCACGTACATCTGAAGCGGCACCATCGGGAGCGTCACGGGATCCGGCAGCTCCGCCGCGCGGAGCACGTGCCAGATCTCGGCGGTTCCCGCCGCTTCCGGTGCGGCGTCAGCCCAGCCCCCGACCTGCACCGCGTGAAGATCCAGCTCGTGGGCGAAGACCGAGACGGCGTCCGGGGTCTCGTTCGCGAAGACTCCGACCACCTGCGCCTCCGGCGGGAGCGCGCGCCTGAGCGTTCGCGCCTGATCGAGCGTGAGCCGGCGTGGGCTCTCGGTGAGGATGAAGCCGAGGTAATCGGCGCCGGCCGTGAGCGCGGCCACGCCGTCCTCGGGGCGCGTGATGCCGCAGATTTTGATTCGCGTTCTCATGGGGCGATCTCCTCGCGGCCGAGCAATCGTCGAAGAGCGCTGGCGGGGGCGCCATCCTTGAGGAGGCTCTCCCCCACGAGCGCCGCGTCGGCGCCCGCGCGCTCGAGCTCTTCGATCTGCTCGCGCTTGGAATAGCCGCTCTCGCCGACGCGGATGCGGTCCGCCGGGATCTCGCGGATCAAGCCCTCGGCCCAGCCCCGCCGCATGTCGAGCGTCCGGAGGTTCCGGTTGTTCACGCCAATGACCGGCGCGTCGAGCGCGAGCGCGTGATCCAGGTCCCGTTCGTCCAGGATCTCGACCAGCGGCTCCAGCTGGATGTGCTTCATGACCGCAGCATAGTCGCGAAGCTGCCCCGGGCTCAACATCGCCACGATGAGGAGGGCCGCGTCCGCTCCTCGAACGCGCGCCTCGTAGATCTGGCGCTCGTGCACCACGAAGTCCTTCAAGAGCACGGGAACCGTGACGCGCTCGCGCACGCGGGCCAGATCCTCGATCGAGCCGAGAAAGCGGCTCGGCTCCGTGAGCACCGAGATCGCCGACGCTCCTGCCTCGGCGTAGGATGCGGCGATCGACACGGGGTCGTAGCTCTCGCGGATCATCCCGGCGCTCGGCGACTGACGTTTCACCTCGGCGATGATCCGAAGGGGTCCGCCCGTGGGTCGGCGGAGCGCTTTCGCGAACGAACCTTCGCGCGCGCCCATGGCCTCCGCTTGCGCGCGGAGCTCCACCGTCGAGATCGTCCGCTCGTCCTTGCGAACGCGCTCCAGCCGCTCGCGCGCGATGGTCTGGAGGAAGTCCACTCAGCCGGCTCCGATCTCTTGAGACAGGATGACGTAGCGCTCGAGCACGCGGGTGGCGGCACCGGAGTCGATGGCCTCGCGCGCGAGGGCCGCCCCCTCTTCGAGCGAGCCCGCGGCTCCCGCAACCCAGAGGGCTGCCGCCGCGTTCAGGATGGCCGCATCGCGCCGCGCTCCGGGCATCCCCGCGAGCACGGCCCGGACGTGGCCGGCATTCGCCTCGGGCGTCCCGCCTTCGAGTGCCGCAATCGGCGCCGCGGGGAGTCCGAGCGCATCGGCCTCCACGCTGACCACGCGCGGCTCCCGCCCGCGCTCCACCCAGACCGCGTAATTCCCCGGCTCCAGCGAGAGCTCGTCGACCCCGCCCGCCCCGTGCACGACCAGCGCCCGCTCCGCCCCGAGCGCGGCGAGCACGCGGGCCACCACGTCGATGCGCTCGCGATCGGACACGCCGAGGAGCTGGTGCGAGGCGCGCGCCGG
>DATJGP010000156.1:0-9031 GCA_035494915.1 Candidatus Eiseniibacteriota bacterium
GTCCCTGCTAGGGCAACTCCGAGGCGGGTGGGCATGGCGGTTCCGCGGTCACCGCATGCGGTGTCCGGGTCTCCTTCGGGCTGGGGTACGGGGGGTGATCATCCTCTCCGGAAAGATGCACCAGAATGCCCCGAAAGTCGATGGGTTCCGGCGACTACCGGAGGGCCCAGATGCCCAGCGCGAGGATGGCCGAGAGGGCGAGCACGCGATGGACGCTCCACCGGAAGCGGATGAACAGCACCGCGCAGACCGCGGTGAGTAGGACCACGCGCGGGTCGACGCTCGAAAGCACGGGCACGGTCCAGCGCACGATCCCCCAGCTCCCCGTGAGCACCTGGCTGAAGAGCACGTGAATCCCGAACCAGAGGCCCAGGCTAGCGATCACACCCAGGACCGCCGCGGTGATGCCCTCGAGCGCGCCGCGAAGTCTCGGGTCGGCTGAGATCCGCTCCACGTAGGGACCCGCGGTGAAGATCCAGAGATAGCAGGGGGCGAACGTGGCCCAGAGCGCGACGGCCGCGCCCGCCAGCCCGAGCGCGATGGCGGCGTTTGGGTGAGCGTGCGCGGCGGCGAGGAAGCCCACGAACAGGTTGACCAGGATGAGCGGGCCGGGCGTCGTCTCCGCGAGGCCGAGCGCGTCGACCATCTGCCTCGCGGTGAGCCAGCCGTGCTTCACGACGACGTCCTGCGCCATGTACGCGAGAACGGCGTACGCGCCACCGAACGTCACCACCGCGAGCTTCGCGAAGAAGACGGCCACTTGCGCGAGGATGTGCTCGGGCCCGAGCAGGAGGGCGAGCGCCGCGAGCGGACCGAGCCAGATCGCGAGCCACGTGGCCGCGGTCGCCGCCGTCTTCGACCAGGGTGTGTTCGTTCTCGCGCTCGAGTCCGGCCTGGCGCCAGGAGCGATGAGCGCGGCTCCCGTAGCGCCCGCGGCGAGCACCACGAACGGAAACGGAATCGCGAGGAAGAAGAGCGCGAGGAATGCGGCCAGGGCGATCACCCAGTGCACGCCTCGCTTCACCGCGCGCTTGGAGAGCCGCGCCACCGCCTCGAAGACGAGCACCAGGACCGCTGCCTTGATGCCGAGGAACGCGGCGCTCACCCAGGGGATCTGACCGAACAACACGTAGAGCGTCGCGAGCACGGCGAGGAGCACGGCTCCCGGAAGCACGAACCACAAACCCGCGACGAGGCCGCCGCGCACACCGTGGAGACGCCACCCGATGTACGTCGCGAGCTGCGTCGCCTCGGGACCCGGCAGGAGCATGCAGAAGCCGAGCGCACGCAGGAAGAGCCGCTCGTCGATCCACCCGCGCTCCTCGACGAGCACGCGATGCATGAGCGCGATCTGCGCCGCGGGACCGCCAAACGATTGAAGCCCGATGCCCGCCCAGACGCGGTTGGCCTCCGCCCGCGATACCGACGCGGGCGGAGGAACCACGATAGGGGCTGCCGGGGTGGCCGGCCCTGTCACGCGCGCTGGGCCGCGACCTTGGCCGCGGGCCAGTTGTGCGTCTCTTCGGTCGCGTCGCGGCACCAGCGATAGAGCGCGTCGTAGAGCTCCATCGCGTGCTCGAGCTGGGGCAGATCCTCGCGATACATTCGCGAGTAGCCGAGCGACGCCGCGAGGAGTCCCGCGCACTCGGGCGCGAGATCCATGCGGGCCGTGTCGGCGCCGCGCACAATGAGGGCGAGCCTTCGGAGCGGCTCGGACTCGAGGCCGAACTCGTCGAGCATGGTGTCGAACGTGCAGTGATCGCCGCGATGGCTGAAGAACTCTCCTTCGACGTCGAACGGAGTCGCCTGGAATCGCTCCCCGACGTCGTGCACCTCGGACGCCGGCACGAAGAGGAAGAGCGCGTTCGCGTCGACGAAGCGGCGGATCAGCCAGGGGCAGGCGATCCGGTCCACCTTGGGCCGCGCGCGCGTGGTCCAGCGCGTCCGTCCGTCGACGTCCCGGGCTGGGAGTCGGTCCGGCTTGACGAGGATCTGGCCGGCGTCACGCCACGCGACGTATCCGCCTTCGAGCGTTTCGGCCTCGATGCCGGCGGTGCGAAGCCACGCGGCCACGCCGTGGCTCAGCTTGCCGCCGCGCTCGCAGAGCACGACCACCGAGCGGCCGGCGAAGCGCGGACCCCACTCGGCGACGGTGGCGAAATCGCGCTGAACGGCGCAGGGAATGAAGCGAGGGTCCTCGGCCCGGTGATCCGGGACGCGGACGTCGACCACGACGGGTGCTTCGGGAGTTCCTAGGAGGCGGGAGAGCTGCGCGACGGTGATTTCGTGGAGCGATGGCATGGACGTCCTCCGTGAGAAAAAGTGGCTCGAGGACGCGATGTTTTGGCTGTCGCCTCACGAGGTACCCGCGCGAAACCCCTCGGCGGAAATGGTACGGCGTCGTCTGGGAGCGGTCAAGGCCGGCGGCTCAGGCACGACGGTCCATCTGCCGATACCTAGGAGATGCGCCGGATCCATCTCATCGTACTGACGCTCGCCCTCGCCTCGACCGCGTCCGCTCAGGGGATCTTCGAGTACTGGAAGGCCGGGGCGCACACGAAGCGTGGAGCGTCGCCGCTTCCGAGCACGCCGCCGTCATCCACGGTTCACCACGCGCCTGGTGCCACCCGGTCCGCGCACGCGCCCGCGGGACCGTCCCCATGGACTCACGCCTGGTTCTCGGACCGCGCCGCCGTGGGCCGGCAGATCGCGATCTTCAAGGAGGCGGTGGCCGTCCCGATGATCGGGGAGACGTATCCACTCCCCCGCGGCGGAGGCTTTCGGTGCACGCCCTTCGACGCCGCATCGCACCCTCCCGATGACCCCGAGCCCTGGGCCATGCGGTGCGCGGGACTGGACGCATCCGCCGCGCGCGAGAATTTCTTCGCCTGTCCCTCGCCCGGCAGCACCCCGCTTCTCGTGCAGGTCCGCTGGACCGTTCGCGTCCCGGCCGCGGCCGAGGCCGGCGAGTGGCGCTCGTACTACCAGGCTCTCGCGGACACGTTGACGCACGCCTTCGGCCTGCCCGACACGTTGAGCGGCGCGGTGCTCCAGTGGGACCGGCCCGACCACAGGGTCACGGCACGGCTCCACGGCGCCTCCTCGCACCCGGACTCGGTCGAGATCATCGCTCGCGCGACCGCGCTCCCCGCCCCACGAACGGAGTCCGCGCGCCGCTGATCGTCGTAGCCCTGTGGTAGCCTGAATCCAGGCATGGCCAAGGAGCGCGTGAACGATCGAGGGTCGCTGCGACGCATGCGACCAGCCAGGCTGACGCTCTGGCTTCCGTGGATCCTCGGTGGCGCGCTCCTCACCGCGGTCGTCATCGCCGCCCTCCACTACTCCGAACAGCAGCAGATCATCGAGCTCATGCAGCGGGCCCACCCATGGTGGCTGGTCGCGGCGATCGTCCTCCAGATCCTCACCTACGTCACGGAATCCGGGATCTGGCTCCGCGTGGGTGAGGCATCCGGCTCCCGCCTGTCGCGGCACAAGGCGTTCGAGCTGAGCGTGGCCAAGCTCTTCGTCGACCAGGCCATTCCCTCGGCCGGGGTTGGAAGCGGCATCTTCGTGGCCAAGGCGCTCGAGCAGCGCATGCCGGAGCGGGCCGTGAAGGCGGCTGTCCTCCTCAACTTCGCCTCGTTCTATCTCTCGTACGTGATCGCGATGGCCATTGCGCTCTTCATCCTGGTGCGGCACGGCCACGTTCATCGCGTGATCCTGGGGACCGCCATCGCGTCGCTCATCTTCGCGTCCGCGGTGAGCGCGCTCCTTCTGGCCGCGTCCGGCCACGGCCTGAATCGCGTCGCGGGGTGGCTCAAGAAACTCCCCATTCTCCGGAAGATGTACGCCTATCTCGCGGCCGCCGATCCCAAGATCGTGCGCGGTGCCCGCATCCTCCGCGACACGATCCTCCTCCAGCTCACGATCGTGGTGCTGGACGTGGGCACCATCTGGACCCTCATCGCGTCGTTCGGGATCAGGGCGCCGATCGGGGCCGTGTTCACGAGCTTCATGATCGCGAGCATGGTGCGCATGATGGGGATCGTGCCCGGGGGCCTCGGCACGTTCGAGGCGTCGTCGGTGCTGATGCTCCGTCTCTCGGGCATCGACCTCCCGGTCGCGCTCTCGTCCACGCTGCTCTTTCGAGGGCTCAGCTTCTGGCTGCCGATGCTCCCCGGATGGTACCTGGCTCATCGGGCCGTGACTCCGGACTCGGGCTCGTCCGCTCGCAAGTCGGCCGGCTGATCGAAGGGGCCGCCGCCCCTGCTATACTCCCGCCGCTCATGGAATCCCCCAAGGGGACTCCGTCCCCCTCCGATGTCACCCGAACCTTTCTTCGCTGGCGTCAGGGCGACCCCGACGCGCTGAACGCGCTGCTCCCGCTCGTCTACGACGAGATGCGCCGCCTCGCAGGCAGCTACCTCCGGAACGAGGGCGCCGGACACACGCTTCAACCGACGGCGCTCGCCCATGAGGCCTACATCCGCCTGCTCGATCAGCGCCAGGTGTCCTGGCAGAACCGGGCGCACTTCATGGGGCTCGCCGCGCAGGCGATGCGACGCATCCTCGTGGACCATGCGCGCCGACGCGACGCACAGAAGCGTGGCGGAGGCGCGATGCGAGTCACGCTCGAGGATGCCGACGCCGCGGGCGAGGCGCGTTCGAGCGCGCTTCCGCTCGACGTCCCCGCCGAGGAGCTGGATCAGGCGCTCGATCGCCTCGCCATGCTCGACGAGCGCCAGGCGCGCGTGGTCGAGCTGCGCTTCTTCACCGGCCTGTCCATCGAGGAAGCGGCGGAGGCGCTGGCGGTTTCACCGGCGACGGTGAAGCGCGACTGGACGCTCGCGCGCGCGTGGCTCCATCGCGAGCTCAAGGGGCGGATGGGCTGATAGGCCCCGCGCCCTCGGGTGCCCCCGGGCAACCCCCCTGCCGAGGCTTACATTTCCATGCGCGAAATGGAAAATGGGGGCGCATTGCGGGGCGTGTGCGCGGCCCTGCACATCCGCTGATTCCAACGATTTAGAACCGATCTGCTGGGCTTGGCACGGCGTTCGCTCCTTCCCAATCCGCTATGACTCCTCGGCCTACAGCATCGACGCGCGCGCAGGCCCTGCTCCACGTCACGGTCGGCGTCGCGCTCCTGGTGGCTCTCGCGAGCTGCTCGCACGTCGGCAAGCTCACGCCCCTATCCCAGACGATCGCACCCGTCGACACGACGGGCGGCCAGAATCCGCAATCCGCGGTGCGTCACACCGCAGCGGCTCCTTACCACCCGATGTACGGGGCGGACACGCTGGTCGGCTTCGTGCCGGGCACCGGCGACTCCGCGCGGCGCTATCTGGGCCGGCTACGCTCCGGGTACACGGCCGACACCCTCAACCTCATCCTGCTCGGCGACAACCGTCCCGGCTTCCGCACGACGCGCATCAACGGGGACATCGCCATCATCAAGGAAGGGATCTCGCCCAATCCGGTGAAGATTGCGCGAGGCCTCATCCACGTTCCGATTGCGCTCGTGAAGGGGATGGTTCCCGATGCCGGACTCGTCCGCGATGCTCCTTATCTCTTCACGAACAATCCGAAGTGGGGACGCGAGCACCAGGTTCTGCACGCGGTCATGACGAAGATCGATACGCTGAAGGCCCACGATCAGGTCGTGGCCGCGGCGATCAATACCGGGGACCTCGTCTACGATGGAAGGAATCCGGCGAACTGGGAGCGGTTCATGCGCATCTGGCAGCCGCTCTCGGCGCGCGTTCCCTACATGGCGGTGGCGGGCAACCACGAGAAGACGTGGTCCGAGGACGGCCTCGCCAACTGGCGCGCCGCGACCGGACTCCCCATTGCGGGCGACCGTCTTTACTACTGCTTCGATTCAGCCGACGGGTGGGTTCGCTTCATCGCGCTCGACTCGAATCCCATCACCAATCCAGGGGTGCACTGGTCGAAGGACGTGCAGGTCAAGTACTCGAAGGAGCAGGTGGACTGGCTCACCGCGCGTTTGAAGGAGCACCGCGGTCCCTCCTTCGTCTTCATGCACAGTCCTCCCTACTCCGCGGGCTACCACCGCATGGACTGGGAGATGGATGACGTGATGCGCGAGCGCCGGAACCAGATCGTGAAGGCCATGCACGAAGGCGGCATCTCGGTCCTCGTCGGGGGGCACGAGCACGACTACGAGCGTGCCCTCCTGACCTGGTCGGACGGGCAGGTCCTGATCGCGATGGTGCAGGGGGGCGCGGGCGCGCCGCTTCATCCACTGCAGCCGCCGGCGCAGTCGGCCGCGATCATCGCCAGCTCGTCCACGCCTCCCGGCGCCAAGATCGAGCCGAAGAACGTGTACACGGCGATGATCAACAACTTCACGCTGCTCAAGCTCTGGTTCGGGGGCGGAGAGCTTCAGACCTATGCGGTGCAGAAGGACGGCTCGGTGAAGCTCGCGGACCTGGTGAAGATCGACCTCGAGCGATTCGGCAAGCCGAAGATCGATCAGTACAAGGTCGTCGTGCAGCCCACGTCCCGAGTGCAAGCCTCAGGGATGGAAGCTCGGGACAAGGCTGGCGTGACCGCGAAGTCCGATACCACCGCGGCAAGCCGGCGGCTCGAGACGTCGCGCGCACCCGGAAAGAAGAAGCCGGGCCTTCGCCCGGCATCCACTCCCAAGTCGAGCACCACGAAGACGACAAGCACGCACAACCACGCCCAGTGAGGCGTGGGCGAGCTAGCTCGCCCTACGCCTTCTCCCGCGCGAACACTCGCTTCATCTCGAACGAGCGCTGTCCTTCGACCTTCGTCTTCACCTCGAGGGTGGCGCCTTTGTCTTTGAGCGAGTACGTCTGCGTCACCTTCACGCCTTCACGCGGCTCGCTCACGGCCTCGAGCTTGCCCTCCTTCCACGTGCCCTGGGCTTCCATCACGCTCATTGGCGCTGCCGGCGCGACGCCGGTCGCGATCCGAAGCATCTCGGTGTCGGTGGAGTCCTCGATGCTCACGTAGCCGTCGTGCTGCGCGATATGGATCAGATTGGGCAGCCGTCCAGGACGACCCGCGCCGCGCCCTTCGGGACCGCCGGGACCGCCGCCTTCAGGTGGTGGTCCACCCTCTCCTCCGCCCCATCCGCCGTGCATCCCGCCGCCATGCATGCCTCCGCCGTGCATCCCTCCACCCCCATGACCGCCCCCCATTCGTTGGGGCGGCTTGTCGCTGCGCTCGGGATCGAAGCGCCAGGCACCGCTCAAGTCCGCGATCCCAGCCTTGGGATCCCCCGCCTTGGGGGCGCTCTTGGCCGCCACCGCAACTCCCGCGGTCGCAAGGCCGATGAGCGCCACCCCGATCAGGATTCGCTTCATGTTTTCCTCCTCCCTATTCGAGACCCACACCGATGCCTACCTCGAGTTCCGCCGCTCCGGCGGTCCCTGATGATCGTCGTCGTGTCCCGGGCCGCCACCGAAACGCCCTGGCCGCATGTCCGCGAGCTTCTTGCGCTGGTCCGACGTGAGCACCTTGCGCGCGTCGAGCACCGCTCTCGCGTTCGCCTTCATGAGCTCGCCGCGAAGCTGGGACAGGTTCTCGATCTTCGCGTCCACGGCCGACGCGGACGGCGAGTCGTTGCGCATGAGATCGCGCAGGTCGAGTCCCGCGGTCTCGAGATTGGCGCGAAGCTGGATCTCTTTGCGCTCGAGGTCGCCGCCGATGTCGCGCAGCTTGTCCTTCTGCGTGCCGGTAAGATCGAGCTTCTCTGCCAGACGCCCACCGTTGTCCATCAAGAGAATGCGTTCCGGTCCGAGGAACATCCCGCCACCCATGCCCATGCCCCCGCGCCCTCCGAAGCCGCCCCGACCGCCGCCGTGCATGCCCGGGCCGCCGTGGCCGTTCATCATGCGATGCGGCCCTCCCTGGTCGTCTTTGTGGTCGCTCTGGGCTACGGCGATGCCGGCTGCCAGCGCCACCACCGCGACGAGCCCGAGGACCAAGATGATCCGTTTCATGTCGTTTCCTCCCTGGGGCGGTGCGAACGCCCTCCCGCCCGCGTCGCGCGGGCGGCGAGGATCGACGCTCCCCGTCCTCTCTGGAAGAAGATACCGGCCAAGGTGTGGCAGAAGTGTGGCAGGGGTCGGGCAAAGTCGGGCAAGTGGCCCGGGCGTGTGGCATTGCGGGCGGTTTCGAGGGTAGATTGAGGATGGAGGCACCGCCCGAAAGGAGACCGTGGTGAAGCAGCAGATCCTGGTCGTGGAAGACGACGCCCGCATCGCCGACCTCATCGTGAAGAACCTGGAGGCGGTCGGATACGCGTGTCACACGTCGCCGGACGGCGGGCGCGCGCTCGCGGACTACGAACGCCTGCGCCCCGCTCTCGTCGTGCTGGATCTCGGGCTCGGCGGGCTCGACGGCCTCGAGGTCGCGCGGCGGATCCGGAAGGAGAGCGACGTCCCGATCCTGATGGTCACCGCCCGCTCCGGCGAGAGCGACAAGCTCCTCGGGCTCGAGATCGGCGCCGACGACTACGTCACGAAGCCGTTCAGCACCGCGGAGCTCGTGGCGCGCGTGCGCGCGCTCCTCCGGCGGTCCACCGGAACCGTGCGTGAGCGCACGATCGAGCTGGGCGGGCTCGCCATCGATCCCGCGCGCCGCGTCGTGGAGCGCGAGGGGAGGCCCGTCGCGTTGAGCACGCTCGAGTTCGATCTCCTCTACTTCCTCGCGTCGCGCCCCGGCCGCGTGTTCAGCCGCGAGGCGCTGATGCAGCAGGTGTGGGGATCGGATCGCGTGGTGGACGATCGCTCGATCGACAGTCTCGTGAGCCGCCTTCGCCAGAAGCTCGAGCCCGACACCTCGCAGCCCCGCTACATCCAGACGGTGTGGGGCGCAGGCTATCGATTCGCGGAGTACGAGCATTGAGCGCGGACACGACGAAGCGCGGCGGCGGAAGCCTCTTCTGGACCTTTGCCGGCGTCTTCCTCCTCACGATCGTGGCCGGCGCGGCGGTGCAGTGGTTCGTCGCCGCGGGCGTGCTCGGTCCACTGGAGCAGCG
>DATJGP010000157.1:0-6180 GCA_035494915.1 Candidatus Eiseniibacteriota bacterium
GCCCCTGATCTCCGCGTCATGCGGCCGCATCTCGACGCCCCTGGACCCGGGTTCGGAGGGGCGCAGCATCGCGCGCTTCTCGCGAGCCTCCGTTCTTGGCTCATGGACGAGGGCTGGACGCAGTTCGACGCGTGGACCTACACCCCGATGGCGGTTCGGCTCGCGCGGGCCCTCGATCCCTCGTCGCTGGTCTACGACTGCATGGACGAGCTCTCGGCCTTCCGCAACGCGCCGGAGGAACTGATCGAGCGCGAGGCGGAACTCCTCCAGCACGCGGACCACGTGTTCACCGGGGGTCCCGGTCTCTACCGCGTGAAGCAGGCGCTCCACCCGTCGGTCCACTGCTTCCCGAGCAGCGTCGACGCGGGACACTTCGCCATGGCCCGGCGCGCGTGCGATGCACCGGATCAGGCCGCTCTGCCGCGACCGAGGCTCGGCTTCTTCGGAGTCATCGACGAGCGGATGGATCTCGACATCCTCGATGCGCTCGCGAGCCGCCGCCCCAACTGGCAGATCGTCATGGTCGGTCCGATCGTGAAGATCGACCCGTCCACGCTGCCGCAGCACCCGAACCTCCACTACGTGGGACAGCGCGACTACGACGACCTGCCGCACTATCTCGCCGGCTGGGACGTGTGTCTCATGCCGTTCGCGCTCAACGAGGCGACCCGATTCATCAGCCCGACCAAGGTGCTGGAATACATGGCAGCGGAGCGGCCGATCGTGAGCACGCCGATCGCCGACGTCGCGGAGCCCTACGGCGACATCGTCTATCTCGGGCGCGGCGCCACGCGCTTCGTCGCGGCGTGCGATCGCGCGTTTGCGGCGTCGGAAGCGGGGCGGAAGCGGCGCCATGCGCTCGCCCGCGAGGTGCTGGCGGCGACGTCGTGGGATCACACGGTGCGACGGATGGAGCAGATCCTGGACGGCGGGGCCACCGCCCTCGAGCGGCTGGCTCGATTCGGATTTCCCGCCCGCGTCACGCAGGGAGCGCCAGCTTGAGCCCAGGTGATCGCTCGCGCGAGGGAGAAGCGATCCCCTGAGCGCGCCCGCGCGGCGCGCGTGCCCCGGCGGCTTGGGACTGCTATGCTTCCCCGGTCCCGATTCGATACTCGATTCCGCTCCGGAGGCATCACCATGTCGACCGTGATCCGTTCGATCCTCGAGCCCGCTCCCGGCTACGCCTCTCGGGAGATCGCGTCCTTCTTCGCGCAGATGGATGACCAGCTGAAGCGCCTGACCGAATCCACGCGAGATCTCACTCCCGAGGAGCTGGAGTGGCAGCCGCGCCGCGGCACGAACACGATCGGAATGCTTCTCGCGCACCTGGCGATCGTGGACGTGTTCTGGACCGCGATCGTGCTGAAGCGGGAGGAGAACTTCCGAAGCGAGCCCGTGCTTGGCATCGGCATGGACGACGACGGGATGCCCGTTCCCGAGGAAGGCTTGCCCCCCGCGACGCTCGCGGGGAAGGGCATCGCTTTCTACGACGACCTGCTCGCCAAGGGGCGCGCGTTCATGAAAGAAGCATCGAAGGATCTGCCCGACTCGGAACTCGAGCGCGAGATCCCGCGCACGCGCGCGGACGGCACGCGGCGGCTCATCAACGTGCGGTGGTACTACTACCACCTGCTCGAGCACTTCGCGTCCCACTACGGACAGATCCTTCTCCTGCGTCACCTGTATCGCGCCGCCCAGGTACCGGCCAAGGCCTAGTGCGCCCCATCGCGGAAGGACTCCGGTCGCTCGTGAAGGGCCGGGTTCTCGACTCCTCCGAGGTCGAGCCGGAACGGACCACCAACTTCGGCCACGTCTTCACGGCGCGGCCCGGCGCGGTGCTCGAGCCCGCGCACGCCGAGGACGTCGCCGCGGCGATCCGCTTCGCGCGCAACGAAGGAATCCCGGTCTCCGTACGCGGCGCCGCGCATAGCCAGAGCCAGATCGCGATCTCGAACGGCGGCCTCCTGATCGACATGCGGTCCATGGGGCGGATCGGCCCCGTGGCCCGCGGCGCGTCGAGCGTCGAGGTCGAAGGGGGCGCGGTCTGGCGCGACGTCGTGCGCGCCTCGCTCCAGAGCGGCCTCGCTCCTCCCGTTCTCACGAACAACCTGAGCGTCACCGTCGGCGGCACGCTCTCGACCGCCGGTGTGGGGGTGGCGTCGCATCGCTACGGCACGCAGGGCGATCAGGTCGAGGAGCTCACGGTCGTCCTCGGGACCGGCGAGATCCGCACGTGCGGTCCGGAGCGAGATCCCGATCTCTTCTGGGCGGTGATCGCGGGACTCGGCCAGGTGGGGGTGATCGCGAGCGCGCGCTTGAAGCTCCGCTCCGTCCGTCCGATGACGCGCACGTACTACCTCCTCTACGACGACGTGCACCGGTTCATGGAGGACACGAAAACCGCCATGGACTCGGAGCGCTGGGATCACCTGGAGAGCTGGGCCTCTCCGTCGCCACAAGGGACGAAGCCCGTGAGCGGTCGACGGCAGGTGTTCGCTCGATGGTTCTTTCCGTTCCATCCGACGGTCGAATTCGACGAGGGATCGCCGCCGGATGACCGCGCGCTTCTCGATGGCCTCCATCCGTACGACCACCTCTACACGGACGATCTTCCCACCCTCGACTTCTTCGAGCGACTGGAGCCCGTCTTCGACCTCTGGAAGCGCGGCGGAACGTGGGGGCACGTGCATCCGTGGATGGAGGTGGTGCTGCCCTGGGAGCGGACGCCCGACGTCCTCGAGGCGGTGCTCCCCGATCTCCCCCCCGCGATCCTCGTGGGCGGGCACGTGCTCCTCTGGCCCGCGAAGGGAAGCACGTCGCGATCGAAGCTCTTCCGGCGTCCCGAGGGGGAAGATCTGATGGGCTTCGGCATCCTTCCCGCGATCCCCGCTCCTTTCTGGGACGAAGCCAGGCCGATGATCGAGAACCTGAGCCGGCTCGTCGTCGCGATGGGGGGGAATCGGTATCTCTCCGGATATGTCGACTTCGACGAGGAGATGTGGCGCGCGCACTACGGCGACGCGTGGGACTTCTTCGAAGCGGCCAAGCGGCGCTTCGACCCGGACGGGATCCTGAATCCGGGTTTCGTCCCGCTGCGCGCGCCGGCGCGGAAGGGCTGAGATGGCCTACCGCTTTGGAACCGCCGAGTACGCGAAGGCGCTCTGCGATGAGATCAACCGCTCGAGCGAGTACCGGAACGCCGCGTCCAAGTGGGGCGTCGGCTTCAACGGCAACCTTCTCTTCGCGTTCGAGGCTGACGCGGCCCTCCCGAAGGCCCTCTATCTGCTCCTGCGACTCAAAGAGGGGCACTGCGACGGCGCTGACTTCGTCCCCGGGCCGTCACACCCCGACGCCGGCTTCACGCTCCGCGCCCCGTTCCAGCTCTGGCGCGACGTGCTCGAGCGGCGCACGCTCGCGGCCACGGCGATCCTGACCGGCAAGATGAAGATCGAAGGGGACAAGGTGACGCTCCTCAAGCACGCGGGTTCGAGCCGGTCGCTCATCCATTGCACGGCGTCCGTGCCGACGGAGTTCCCAGGATGAGCGTCATCTACGCGGTCTACACGTGGGTGCCCGACGACGTCCTCGCGGAGTGGAACGCGTGGCACAGCGGGATCCATGTCCCCAACGTGCTCAAGGCGCCGGAGATGCGCGGCGTCGTGAAGCTCCGCGTCACCGACACGAACCTCGAGGGCTGGCGTCCTCAGTACGTGACGCTCTACACCCTCGAGTCGATGGAGGACTACGCGGCGTACCGGGACGGCTACGGACTCAAGATGCGCGACGAATACGACAAGCGCTACTCCGGTGTGGGCAAGGTCGCTCGGGTGGTGATGGTCGAGGAGCTCCGTGCCGGCCCCCGCGGGTGACCGTGCGCTGACCGTGCGTCTCGCGGAGACGGCCGAGGACGTCGAGGCCGTCCGCGGGCTCTTTCTGGAATACGCCGACTCCCTGGGATTCGATCTGTCGTTCCAGGACTTCGAGCGCGAGGTGACGTCTCTTCCCGGAGACTACGCGCCGCCGCGTGGCGCGCTCCTTCTCGCGACGGACGGCGCCATTCCGGAGGGATGCGTCGCGCTCCGGCCCTGGGGAGACGCGGACATCTGCGAGATGAAGCGGCTCTACGTGCGCCCTTCGATGCGTAAACGAGGGGTCGGCGCGCTCCTCGTCCGCCGCGTTCTCGACGAAGCGTGCCAACGGGGCTATCGCCGGATGCGCCTCGACACGGTTCCCGGGATGGATCGCGCCATCGCGCTCTATCGCGCGGCGGGATTCCGCGACATTGCGCCGTACCGCCCGAATCCGGTCCCCGGCGCGCTCTTCATGGAGCTCGAGCTGTGAGCCCCACGCGAACCAATCCACGCGCGGCGCTGCTCCGACTCGTCCTCCGCCCGCTTCTCTTCGGGATCCCCTTCGCCCTCTTCTTCACGTTCATGCAGGGAGACTCGATTCGCACGCTCCCCGCGTACTACCTGGTGACGCTCCTCTTCTCGTTCACCATCGTGGCCATGGTCGAGCTGAACCGTGCCTTCGTCGTGCCGCGCATCCTCCCTCCCGACCGGGCCCCGGGGCATCCGCTCGAGATCGCGAGCTTCGCGCTCGCAGCCATCCTTGGGAGCGTCATCGCGGGCACGATCCTCAACCTGACGGTCGCTCCGGGGATGTTTGGATCGACGCGCCAGGTCATCACGTTCCTGATCTTCAGCGTCATCTTCACCGCCTTTTTCATGGCGCTCGTCTACGCCGTCCGGTGGAAGGCGCTCCTGGTCGAGCGCGTGGAGAAGACCGCGCGCGAGGCGCAGGAGCTACGCATCGCGGCCGAGATCCAGCAGGCGCTCCTTCCTCCGCGCCGGCGGAGCGGCTCGAGCTACGAGGCGGCCGGCGCGTCGCTCCCGTGCCGCACCATCGGCGGCGACTTCTTCGAGTACTTCGACTTCACCTCCGGACGCATGGGATTCGCGCTGGGGGACGTGGCCGGGAAGGGACCGCCCGCCGCGATCCTGGCCGCGATGGTGCAGGGCATCCTCGCCACCCACGCGGACGAGGGTCCGGCCGCCACGCTCAATCGTGTCAACGAGGCGCTCTGCCGCCGCGCCATCGAGGGACGGTTCGCCACCATGGCCTACGTGGTCCTCGACCCGGGCGGGATGCTCACGTCCTGCAGCGCTGGGCACAACCCGGCCGTGCTCCTCCGGGCGAACGGCTCGATGGAGCGCCCCGACCGGGGCGGGCTCGTGCTCGGCGCGTTCGATACGGCGCGCTACGAAGAGGAAGCGATCGCGCTCGAGACGGGGGACACGCTGGTCCTCTTCAGCGACGGCGTGACCGATGCGGAGAATCCGGTGGGCGATCAATACGGGGAAGAGCGGCTGCTCGAAGCGCTCGCGGGATCGGATCGGCGCTCGCCGGACGAGATCCTCGATCGCGTGCTCGCGAGCGTGCGCGCGTTCGCCGCGGAGCAGCCTCCGGCCGACGATGTCACCGTGCTCGTGATCCGCTACGGAGGAGCCGTACCGGCCTGAGCCGTCGCGGCGTTCGGCTCCGCGTACGCCGCCGAATCCGCCAAGGTCGCGCTCCCGGTCTCGAGGAGTTTCCGCAACACGGGATACACGACCGACACGCGTTGATAGGGCTGCTCCGGATCGATCATGTCGTGGTGCACCCAGGCCTCGGCCGGAAACTCGAACGACCGCACAGAGGCGTCCTCCTTCGCCCAGCGTTTCCCCAGCTCCGCCACGACGCCGTTGTTGACCCCTTCGTCATGCAGCGTCGTGACGAGGATCACCCGGGTGCTCAGCGGAGGAGCCCCGTCGTGGAGCACGTGGAAGCCCAGCTCGTACACCCTCGCGAGCGCGCGCGTGGAGAACCCGGGGAACGCCGACGGCGGTCCCAAAGGCTCCCGCCGCCTCGCGTCCCACGGCACGAAGATGTGAGGGAGGTGGACGAGTGCGTTCGCGAGCGGGACCGTGAGCCACAGGGGGACGGATCTCGGCGCGAGCGATGGCGCGATCAGCATGACCTGATCGAGATCGTTGCGCTGCTCGGCAAGCCAGCCCGCGACCACCGCGCTCGAGGAGAGAGCGACGATGCTGACGTGGTCGCCCAGGCCGTGCGCGATGTCGACCGCTTCACTGGATAGCCCCACCAGCTCGTCCGCGGTGAGCGAGGCAAGCACGTCGT
>DATJGP010000158.1:0-2659 GCA_035494915.1 Candidatus Eiseniibacteriota bacterium
CTCCGTCCCGGCATGACCATTTCCCAGCTCGTGTCCGATGCCGGCGGATTGAAGGCCGACGCCTACCTCGATCGCGCCAGCCTCGTGCGCACCGCCGAGGACGGCACGCGGAGCATCCGGCCGTTCAATCTCGGCGAGGCGGTGGCGAAGGACGCGGACGACGATCTGCCGCTCCAGAAGCTCGACGAGCTCACCGTGCGCTCCATCTGGGAGATCCAGGAGCGGCACACGGTGTCCATCAACGGCAGCGTGCGCGAGCCCGGCACGTACGAGTACCTCGAAGGCATGACCATCATGGACCTCATCTTCCGCGCCGGCGGGCTCAAGGAGTCGGCGTACAAACAGGAAGCCGAGGTCGCGCGCATCGACTCGAGCACGATCGCGCTGAAGAAATCGGCCGACGTCTACCGCGTCGCGATCTCCGGGAATTACGGCGTCCACTCGCCCGATCCCACGTTCAAGCTCCAGCGGATGGACCAGGTCTTCGTCCGGCAGATCCCGGATTGGCAGGGGCAGCGCAACGTCGTCATCACGGGCGAGGTCCGGTACCCAGGCGTGTACTCGCTGAAGGAGCAGAATGAGAAGCTCTCCTCGGTGCTGTTCCGGGCTGGAGGATTGAAGGAGAGTGCGTATCCGCGTGCGGCGGTCTTCGTGCGGCGGAAGGGAAATGCGGGGCGGCTCGCGGTGGACGTGGAGGACGTGGCCAAGCACCACAAGCGTTACGACCTGGCGCTCGAGGATGGAGACAGCCTCAGCATCCCGAAGCAGCCTCAGACGGTGAAAGTGGTTGGCGAGGTCGGGTTCCCGGCGAGCGTGCTCTATGAGAAGGGGAAGGCCCTCTCGTACTACATCGACCAGGCTGGCGGGTACACGGACGATTCGGACAAGGGACGGGTGAAGATCGTGCAGCCCAACGGGAAGGTGAAGCCGAAGAAAGGGCTGTGGTCGAATCCTTCGCCGGAGGCCGGGGCTTTGGTTGTCGTGCCCCATAAGCCACCGGAGAAGGAGAAGGACACCCTCAAGGGCGTCGCCACCATCATGACGATCCTGACCGGGGCCGTGACAACGATCTTCATCGCGAGCGAGGCGACGAAGTGAGCCAGGCCACGGGGAACGGCCACTACGGCGGCTGGCGAAGCCGGAAGTGGCTGCTTCAGACGGCTCTGCTCGTGGCCTCCGCCGGCCTTGCAACCGCAGCCATCTCCATGGTCTGGCCCAAGACGTACCGCGCCGAAGCGAAGATCTTGCCGATCGTCTCGAGTTCCTCGGCGTCCAGCCTCCTCGGACTCGCATCGGGAGCGGGGCTGGGTGACCTCCTCTCGGGAACCATCGGCACCGGCGAAAATCCTGTCCTCACCTATCCCGAGATCTTGAAGAGCCGCGCGATGCGTGAGCATGTGGCGGAAACGCCCTTTGCACGCTCCGGCCAGCCGACGGTCCCGATCATGGTCGCGCTTGGTATTCAGAAGCAGGATCGGTTCGGCATGGAGCGCGCGGTCCATATCCTTGGGGATATCACGCAGATCGAAGCCAATCCCCGGAGCGGCGTGCTCGCGGTCAGCGTGGTGGCGAGGGACAGCGTTCTTGCGGCGACCATCGTCACCACCATGCTGGCAGAGCTCGACCGGTTCAACATGGACACTCGCTCCTCGCACGAGCGTGCTACGCGCGAGTTCGTCGAAGCGCGACTGGCCGAGACCCGGAGCGAGCTGTCGAGCGCCGAAGTCGCGCTGACGCGCTTTCGTGAGTCCAACGTTCGGATGGGCAATGCACCCCAACTTCAGCTGGTGCAGACGCGGCTGGAACGGGAAGTCGCTAGCCGATACGAGATCGTCAGCTTGCTGGCGCGACAGTTCGAGCTCGCGAGGATCGAGGAGAAGAGAGACACGCCGACGTTCACCGTCGTGGATCCCGCCAAGCCCCCGGTTCGGAAGTATCGCCCCAAGGTCATCATCAACACGCTCGTCGTGTCCCTAGGCGTACTGGGTATCCGGCTCCTTTCCGCGCGCATGGAGCGTCAGAATTTCCTGAAACGCCTGCATCGTCCGGAGCCGGCAGCGGGCTACGAGGTTGGTCGAGAGCTCTCCGTCTCCTAGCAGGGGTGGACCTGGGTCTATGGCGCGAACCCATCACGACAATCGACCCAGGCTTCGTCTTCAGGCCGCCACCCTCTTCGCAGGTAATCTAGCGTTCGCGGTCTCTCAGGCCGGAACGCTCGTGATCCTCTCGAAGCTCACGTCTCCCGCCGCGGTCGGTCAGCTGGGGCTGGGCGTAGCGATTTCCGCTCCGCTCCTCGTCCTTGCTGGGTTCCAGCTGCGATCCATTCAAGCGGCGGGACTCTCCTCGAGCAGCCGATTCGGGGACTTTCTCGGATTCCGCCTCTGGTGCCTCGCCGCCGTCATGACCGTGACCCTCGGCATCGCTGCGTTCGGGAGCTACTCAACGGATACGGCGAGAGTCCTCGTCGGCGTCGGTTTGTGGAAGTGCGTGGACTCCCTGTCTGAAGTCGCCTACGGATACGCCCAGAAACAGGAGATGGTCGGCCGAATTTCGACCTCTTTGATCACGAAAGCCGTAGCGTCCTTGGCCGTGGTTCCAGCGGTGATCGTCCTGACACGGAGCGCCCTCTGGGTCGCGTTGGCGCTCGCCATGGTGTCTG
>DATJGP010000159.1:0-4954 GCA_035494915.1 Candidatus Eiseniibacteriota bacterium
TGCATTTGCCGGTTGGCTCGGCGGAGCCGCCTGCGGTGCCTCCGCGGCAGATCCAACCGAGCCCTCCGGCGGAACCGGACCGGGTGTGCCGACCCGGCTATGCCAATACGCGAGCGTGAAGAAGAGCAAGAATCCGACCACGATCACCGGGACGAGATAACCCCACCAGGGGATCTCTCTCTGCGGCACATCGCCTCTCGTCTCGTCACTCATGCCGTCCCTCACGTTCCTCGCGCCTCTGCTCCCACCTCAACGCTACGGCGTCGGGTTCGCGGTCAGCTGCACGTCGCCGACGTCCGTCGTGTGCCCCGCGGTGACGCCCACGTTCACGAGCGTCGTGTCGAAATACGCCGCGGGAGGATCGAAGAGGACGTTGTATGTCCCCGCCGAGAGCACGCTGATCTGGAACCGTCCATCCGTCCCGGTCACGGCGCTCCCCAGCGTGTCGTTCGCCATCGTGGCGAAGACGCTCGTCGTCACGTCGGTCGGCAGCACGCGCCCCTTGATCTGACCCATCTGGGCGAACGTCATGACGTGCACGACCGGCTTCAACATGTAAGTGCCGCTCCCGGTCAGGATGATCGACCGCGACGCGTCGAAGTCGAGCGCGAGATCCACGCCGCTTCCGCTCGGCACAGTGAACGGGCCCACGATCTTGAGACCGCTCTGCATGCCGCTCGGGACGGTGAGTGGATGGGTGACGCCGTCCACGACGACCGTCGATCCGGCGCCGAGCTTGAGACGCACCTGCTCGTACGTCCCGGCCGCTACGCGTCCGGTGGCAAGCGTCGTGAAGACGCCGTTCTGGAGGGTCAGCAGGTTGACGTTCATCGAGTCGGAGCGGAGCGTCTCCCAGCCCTGATCGCTCTCATCCGAGGACTGCTTGATCGAGACTCCGATGACATTGAGGTTGACCGCATCGACCCCTTCGATGGCCGGGGCGTCGGTCATGTGGATGGTGACCGTTCCGGTGCTTGGATTGGTCGAGTCGTTTTCAGAACATCCCCACAAGGTAAAAAGGCACAAGAGCGCAGCGCAGGCCAGAGTTGTGGTTAAGTAGCGTCCTCGCATTGTATTCCTCCCGTTTAGGTGCATGGCGACACCGAAGCGAAAGCAAGATGCGCGCCCGCACGGACCCGGCGCCGAATTTCAGCCAAATTCGGGCGACGAGTGACAATCCCTCTTTACATTCGAGGCTTCCGGCGCTATCGTTTCTGTTGCTGAGACGCTCCTCCCCGGGCGCTTCCCAGGGAGGATTCCTTATGCCGCTTCGCCCGCGTTCCCCGCCGTACCGATCCCACCCGTACACCCCCGAACTCACCCTGGGCGACGGCTCCTCCATCCCCGAGGAGAGCTGGACCCCTCTTCCACGACGGCGCTACCGGAGGAGGACCCGATGTCTCGAACCAACCGTACCCAGACCCGCACCGCCCGCACCGCAGGTACCGCGCGCACCGCACGCATCGCAGGCCCCGCAGCAGTCGTGCTCCTGGCCGCGCTCCTCGCGCTTGCCGCTCCCGTGCTCGCGCAGGACAGCCGCAATGTCACGCTTCTGTCGCACGTGAATCCCTACCCAAACATGGGCAAGTGGGAGTGGGCCTACTCGACGGCTTGGGCCTACGTCGCTCCCGATGGCCGCGAGTACGGGGTGCTCGCCTCGCTCTCGGGAATTTCCGTGTTCCGGCTCACTGACCCGACGCAGCCCGTGCAGGTCGGGTTCATCAACCTCCGCGATTCCGGCTGGCACGAGTCGCGCCAGTACGGAACGCGTCTCTACATCACGACCGAGGTCTTCAATGGCGAGCCTGCGATCGACGGGCTCGTGGTCATCGACATGTCGGACCCGGAGCATCCGCAAAAGATCCCGTACGCCAGCACGATCCAGTGGGCGCACAGCCTCGAGGTCGATACCGCGCGAGGCTTGCTGTACACGAACGGGACGAACCGGGGAGTCGTGATCTATTCACTGGCGAATCCCGACAATCCGGTCGAGATCTCGACGCTGCCCTTCTACGCGCACGACACGCACATTCGCGGCACGAGGGCCTACGCCTCGCGGATCAACGAAGGTTTGGAAACCATCCTCGACATGACGAATCCGGCGGCGCCTGTCGAGCTGGCGTCATTCCAGAGCCCGCTCCGGATCACCCACAGCGCGTGGACGACGGAGGACGGCCGCTACCTCTACGTCACCGACGAGAGCAAAGGGAAGAACCTCAACGTCTACGACATCTCGAATCTCTCGTCGATCCAGCGCGTCTGGAAGCACGAGCGATTCCAGAGGGACGTCGTCCATCATCCGAGGATCAAGGGAAACACCGCGTTCATCTCGCACTACACGCGCGGCGTGCGCCTTCTCGATCTCCGGAATGGCGCGTGGCCCGTGGAGTACGCGTACTACGACCAGTCCTCCTATCCCTACTACGGGACGAACGGAAACTGGGAAGTCTGTCCGTTCTTCCCATCCGGGATCTTCGTCATCAGCGACACGTTCAACGGGATGTGGGTCTTCCGGTACAACGGCGCCGCCTACGGCATCGTGCGTGGGACCGTGCGGGACAACATCACGGGACAGCCGATCGAGGCGGCGACGTTGCAGGTCACGGGTCTGAGCACGACCTCCGGCGGGGATGGGCGCTACGGGTTCGCGCCGTCACCGGGGCGGATCACGATCACGACCTCGGCGTTCGGCTACGTGACCGACTCGAAGACGATCACCCTCGGCTCGAACGAAGACCGCACCCTCGACGTGACGCTGACCAAGCACCCTGGCTCGGTCCGGGGACTCGTCACGTCGGCCGGGGGAGGGGGCCTGGCCTTTGCCGAGCTCGACATCGCGGGGACACCGCTTCACGTCGTGAGCGACGGGACCGGCGCATTCCTGTTCCCGGAGGTGCCGCCGGGAACCTATTCGCTCCGGTGTGCCCGCCCCGGATACGCGACGCGTTCGTCATCCATCGTGGTGCAGCAGTCGAAGGAGACGGGGGCCAACTTCGCGTTGCCGCTGCCGTCGTTCTACGACGACTTCGAAACGGACCGAGGCTGGGTGGTCGGGGGCAAGGATGACACCGCGTCGGGCGGGCTGTGGGCGCGCGGCGTGCCGTCCGAGAGGTGCGATTGCTTCCGGGAGGACCCCTATCTCATCCGCCCCGGCTCCGATCACACGCCCGATCCCGGCACGCTCACGTATGCGACCGGTCCCGGGCGGTTCGACTCCTTTCCAGATGGACTGACCACGCTCACGAGTCCGGCTCTCTCGCTCGCTGGCCTGAGCGATCCGCGGATCGGATACTGGCGCTGGTTCATCAACCAGGTGAGCGGAATCGCCGCCGACGATCCGCTGGTCGTGGACATCTCCGGTGACGGGGTGACGTGGACGAACGTGACCACGCTGATCGACCCGCCGGTCGGATGGGAATACGCCGAGATCCGGGTGCGGGATTTCGTTCCCACGGGGAATGCGGTTCAGGTTCGATTCAGGGTGAACGAACAAGGCCAGTTCTCGCTGAACCGGGCGCTGGTCGATGACGTGGCTTTATTCCAGGGAGCGGGGGGCGGCGGTGGGATGAGCGCGTCGATGGTCTCAGGGACGAACGACCGGGCCCTCGTGATCGGACGCGTGGGACCGTCGCCCGCCCGCGGCTCCGTGCGAATGAGCCTCTCGCTAGCGGGCGCGACGCGCGTGAGCGCGTCCGTGTTCGACGCGCAGGGAAGGCTCGTGGCCAACATCGCGGACGGAGCGATGGCGGCTGGTCCGCACACGCTGGAATGGAACGGCCGGTCGCGGAGCGGTGAGACCGCGGCGGCCGGGATCTACTTCATGGAAGTGAAGGCCGGGACCGCGGTGAAGCGCGACAAGTTCGTGATGCTGCGGTAACCGCCGGCGCCGTGCGCGGGGGTCAGGGATCGGCCCCCGCGCCGGCGCGACGTCGATGGCGGGCGCGGTGTGGCTGGACCACGCCCGCCCGGGGTGCTAGCGGCCCGCCGTGGCTCCCTCGGCGGCCCGCTCCACATCGGCGATGATCATCTTCTTCATGGTCATCATCGCCTGGAAGGCGCGCTTGGCCCGCTCCGGGTCCTTGTCGCTGATCAGCTCCGTGATCCGATGGGAGCCGACCTGCCAGGACACGCCGAACTTGTCGACCAGCCAGCCGCACATGACCTCCTTGCCGCCGGCCAGCAACGCGTCGTAGTAGCGATCGATCTCCTCCTGGTTCTTGCAGTCCACGGAGAGCGAGAAGGCTTCGGTGAACTTGGCGAACTGCGGCCCGCCGTTCAGCGCGATGTACTTCTCGCCTTCGAGCGTGAACTCCACCACCAGCACCGACCCTGCGGGGGACGGCCCGCCTTCGGGGGTCTTCGTCACGTGGTTGATCTTCGAATTCGGGAAGATGGACGTGTAGAAGCGGGCCGCGTCCTCGGCCTGATCGTTGTAGGTGAGAAACGTCGTGATCTTGGGCATGGCATCCTCCTTCGAACCATGAAAACAAAACACAAAGCCCCACCGAGGTCAGGCGGGGCTACGTGGCACCGGCACGATCAAGTGTCTACCCTCGCAGCCTCCGAATCAACCCCACCCCTCTACTTCACGACGGCCACGCGGCGGATCTGTTCTCCGCCCCTCGTCTCGACCCGAAGGAAATAGACTCCCGCCGCCAGTCGCGTGCCGCCAGGACCTTCGCGATCGAGCTCGACGTCGTGGTAGCCGGCCGCGGCCTCCGAATTCTCGTACAGGGTTCGCACGAGCCGGCCCTGCACATCGAACAGGCGGGCGCGAATCGGCCCCGGCTTCTCGGTTCGCCACGTGATCGTCCCTCGGGAGACGAGGGGATTGGGTGAGACCGAAACGCCAACGCCGCCCGCGACGATGGTGAGGGTCACCTCCGCCTGGATCATGGCTCCGCTAGACAGGCGCCCTCGAATGAAGGCGCGCGACTCCACCCGGCCCGACAGG
>DATJGP010000160.1:0-27078 GCA_035494915.1 Candidatus Eiseniibacteriota bacterium
GGCAGCACGACGATGAACCGAGCCCCAACCCGAGCGTTGTTCTCCGCCGCGATCCGCCCGCCGTGGTTCTGCACGATGCGATAGCAGGTGGAGAGCCCAAAGCCATGCCCCTCCACCTTGGTCGTGAACGAGGGCTCGAACAGCCGCTTCATCGCCGAGTCCGGGATGCCGGGCCCGGTGTCCTCGACCACGAGCTCGATCTCGCCATTCCTGGTCCGCGTGTGGACGACGATCCTTCGCTCCTTCGCCTCGACCCCGTGCATCGCATCCGCGGCGTTGCTGAAGAGATTCAGCAGCACCTGCTGGATCTGCGCCGGATCGAGATTCAGCTCGGGCAAGTCGCCCGCGAGGTCGAGATCGAACGCGACCCGCTCGTACTTGTTCTGGGGCACGATGAATTCCACCGTGCGCCGGACGACGTCGTTGAGGCGTGTGGGCTGCTTCCGTAGCTCCTTGTGCGAGAAGTCCATCAACCCCTTCACGAGGACGCCCATGTTGCTCGCCTGCTCGAAGATGATCCGCGCATTCTCCTTGAGCCGCTCGTTCCCCTCGGTGTTCCCCATGTTCATCAGGAGGAGCTGGGCCCGTCCCGAGATCGCCGCGAGGTAGTTGTTCAGCTCGTGCGCCACCTCGGCCGCCATCTCCCCTTTGGCCGCGAGGCGCTCGGAGGAGATGATCTCGTCCTTCGCCTTCTCGAGGGCCAGGTTCTTCGCCCCCGCCTCCTTGATGAGGAGGAGCGGCACGAAGAAGAAGATCAGCCCGAAGTATCCGATCGAGAGATACGACACGACGACGAGGGGCGAGAGGAAGAAGAGCGCCGCCGAGCCGAGGAGCGAGTGCGCCTGCAGGTACTCCTCGCGCCACGTCCGGAGGAGCGACCGCCCCGACTCGATGGCCACCGCCCCCGACACGAGGAGCGTGTTCGCGAGGAAGTAGACGAGGATCGCCGCGGCCCAGGGGAGCAGCATGGAGGGCGCGTTCAGGGTCCAGTGGCCGTCCTGATCGAGCGGGTGTCCGCCGAGCGCGATGTAGGTGATCCCCGCCGCGCCGATCGAGAGCACGTTCTGCCCGGCGTTGAACGCGGCCTTGTACCAGACGCGCCGCGAGATGAACACGTTCGCGAGGGTGAAGCCGATCGCGGCCACCACCACCGCGGGCCGGAAGCCGAGCAGGATGAGGAGGCTGATGTCCACGGTGGACGCCATGCTCTCCATGGCCTTGCCGCTCACCGTGGGGATCCAGAGGCTCTCCGCGAGCAAGCTCACGACGATCCACGCCGTGATCGCAAGGAGACCGAGATGCAGGAACTCGGGAAGCGAGAACGCGAGGAGCGCGACGCCGCCCGAGACGATGACGGCTACATACGCTATGAGAGCCGGGGACAGGGGCGCCTCAACCTCGACCGTAAAGATCGCTGGGGACGATCGTCACCGGTGACGCTGCGACCAATGTGGCCACGGCCGCAAGCTAACAGCGTGTCAGCCAAGCGTCAACGGGATTCCCGCCCGAGCATCTCCTGGGGATCGAGCGGCTGCTCGGTCGCGCTCGCGGGGGCGCTCAGCGTGAGGTGCCCGGGCTCCGCCTTTTTCCGGATGGTGAGCGCCCGCAGCTCGATCAGGAGGGAGTCGGCGGGGGTCGAGATCGAGAGCCAGTGGAGCTGCCGCGTCGACGGATCGGCCGCGACCCAGATGGCGACCGAGGTGAGGCTGTCGCCGAGCCCGGTGGAAAGGATCTGGTATCCCCGTCGCGACCGTCCGTGAATGGTCCGCGACTGCTCCACGGCCCGCAGATTCTTGTCGAGCACGCGGTCGGGATCCAGGATCAGCCTCCGAATGCGCGCGGGAGCCTTCTCGAAGGAAGCCTGGTAGATCACGTTCTCGCTCGGACTGTAGAGGTAGAACTTCTCCTTGGCGCGGTCCACGACCATGTCGTGGCCGTTCGTCTGGCTCGACTTGAGCCGGATGCCCCGCCCCGGGAGGTACCAGAGCTTGCCGCGCTCGACGTCCGGCTGACCTCCAAAAGGATCGCTCCGCTCGAGCACGACGTCGGACATCACCTCCGGCGCGTCGAGGATCGCCCGCGCCATGGCCCGCACTTCGGCCGCCGGGTCCGACCCCGAGGCGCTCCGCGCCCCCGTGGACGCGCCGAGCGAGAGCACCGCCACCGCCGTCACCAACACCCACACGCTTCGCTTCATGGCGTCACCTCGTCGATCACTCCGAGAAGTCGGTGCAGGAGCTCGCGCCCCCGCGGGTCGTCCAGGCTCAAGACCGTCCAGTCGGGATCCGGGGGCGGAGCATGCCAGATGGAGGCCAGCTTCGCCCGCTCATGCTCCTCGATGTCCAGTCGCGCCCTCGTGGTTCCACGCGTCCACTCCACCCATTGCGGACGCCGTCCGATGTCGAACTTCCGGATCGGACCGTACCGCACGAGCGCGAGACTCCGCTCGTCGCCATCGTGCTGGATCCGGAGCCTCTGGGGCTCCGACTTGCCGTTCAGGTCGAGGACGAAGTCGTGCGTCACGTCCGCGTCCTCGAACCGTCCCGACAATCGCCATCCTCCACCTTCGATGGGCTCGACGCGCGCGCGTTCGATCGCCTCGCGAACCCAGGGCGGGCTGAAGTCCCAGGGCCTCGCGAGGAACCGGAGCCCGCGGGCACCGAGCCCCTCCCCTCTCGGCACCGCGCCCGACAGGGCGAGCGCGTACGGCCGGAGCGCGGCGAAAACCGAGTCGCCTATGAGAACCGCGTCCATCGCTCGCACCGGACCGACGTACGCCACGATGGCCACGCTGTCCCGGACCGAGGCCCAGCGCGTGTTCATCCCGGCGCGACTATAAGCTCCCGCGTGCACGGAGAGCATGCCCGCGCCGCGAGTCGCCGGCTCGGACACGGCGAACGACAGGAGGAAGCGATCGCGCGCCGCGGCCGCGGCGGTTCCTGACGCGCCGGAGGGCGAGGACGAGGGCGCGTGTGCGCATCCCGAGGCGACGAGAAGCGCGCAAAGAGCTTGCGCGATTCGGGCGAGCCCGCCAGAGTTTCGAGCGTGGATACGGTTCCCTTCTGGCGTCCCACCGCGGCGTGGTTTCCCGCGACGGCGTGGTTCGGCATGGCCACGCGCGTCGGCGGCGTGAGCGCGGGTCCGTACGCGTCGCTCAACTTGAGTCTCGGCGTGGGTGATGAGGAGGCCGCGGTGCGTGAGAACCGGCGCCGGCTTCGCGCGGCCGCCCAAGTGCCCGAGGGCGGACCCGTGATGCTGCATCAGGTCCACGGACGGACGATCGTTGGCGCCGACGAAGGCGGCCGCGACGCGGACGGATTCGTGGTCGCTCCCGGCGATCCCTGGGTGGCCGTGTCCGCCGCGGACTGCGCGCCGGTCGCGCTGGTGGCCGAGGACGGCTCGGCCGGAGCGCTGGTCCACTGCGGATGGCGTGGCGCGCGCGACGGAATCGGCCCCGCCGCCATCGAGCGCCTTGGCGAGCGCGGGATCCGCGCGGAGCGAATCGTCGCCGCGATCGGGCCGTGCCTTCACGCCTGCTGCTTTCCCATCGGCCCCGAAGTGGCCGCGGAGTTCGATCCCGCGTTCCTCCTGGCCCATCCCACCGGACAGCCCTCGCTCGATCTCCCCGGCGCCATCGCCGCCGCGCTCGCCGCGGCCGGCGTTCCGGCCGCGCGCATCGAGATGGCTGAGGAGTGCACGGCCAGCGATCCCGCGCGCTTCTTCTCGCACCGGCGGGACCGCGGTCTCACGGGCCGGCACTGGGCGCTCCTTCACCTCGCACCTCGCCCGTAGGCTCGACGCCCGGCTCCGCGCGGCGCCAGCTCTCGAAGCTCCGGTACCACGACCAACGCTTCGCGTTCTGCTCGAGGCGCAGGAACGCCTTGCGTCCCAGCCATCCAACCGCGAGCCCCAGCGCGATGCCGCCGAGCACGTCCGAGGGCCAGTGGTCGCCCACGTACACGCGCGAGAGGCAGACGAGGGCGGCCACCACGGCGTAGGGGATCGCGCCCGCGGGAAAGACGGTCACCATGATGGGAAGCGCGGCCGAGAAGTTGACCGCGTGGACCGACGGGAAGGAGTAGCTCTTCTTCACCCCGAAGAGCTTGTGCGCGTCCTCGACCACCACGGACGGCCGCGCGCGCTTGAAGATCGGCTTCAGCACCTTCGCGCTCAGCTGGTCCGAGACGGCGAGCGTCGCGACGAGGACGACGAGCGCGAGAAGGCCGCGCGCCCGCCGGAGCGAGAAGAGAAGCATGGCCAAGATGAGGAGCGGCGCCTTGAAGCGCCCGGGATCGGTGAAGGCCTTCATCACCGGGTCGAGCCACGGGCGTTCCAAACCCAGGTTCACGGCCCGGAAGACTGCCGTGTCCCATCCCTGGAACGGCATCCGGCGCTAGAACTCGGGTCCGAAGGTCAGGAAGTGGTGGGACTCGCCCGGCCCGCGCTCGATGCCGTGCTCCCGGCCGTAGTCGTAGCGAAGGATGAAGTAGCCCAGGTTGATGCGCGCTCCGAATCCGTACGCGAGGTGCATGCCCTCGGGATGAAGTCCGCCCACGCTCGAGAAGAACCTGGGATCCGTCCCCGCGTTCCACGCCGACGCCGCGTCGAGGAAGACCACGCCGTTCACGCCGCCAAGCGACAGCGTGAGCGGGAAGCCGACGCGAAGCGCCTCGATGAGCGGGAACCGGAGCTCGACGTTGGCGATGGCCGCGCGCGTCCCGATCAGCTCGCCGTAGTCCTTGCCCCGGTACGTGAACGCGCCGCCGAACCGGAAGAACTGCGGATCATCGCCGAAGCTCGCTCCACCCAGGATCCGGCGCGCGAAGGTGAGGCGCCGCGAAAGGCTCGTGTAGTGGCGATCGTCGAGCACGGCCGTCGTGTACTTGATCCCGCCGAGCGCGTATTCCGCGGAGACGCGGGAGCGGCTCCCGTTGATCGGGCCGGTCGAGCCGTACAGGACGTTGTCGTGGATGTAGGCCAGATTGGGCGCCACGTAGATGTGGTCGCCGGGATCGGCGATCTCCCGGATGGTCCCCCCCTCGTAGTCGTAGCGGAACACGCGCTCGTTCACCATCGCGGCCGTGACCCCGTACTCCATCCGCTCGAACCGGTTGAACGGCCGGCTCAAGAAGACCGATCCGCCGCGATGGATCTGGTTCTCCAGGTCGTCCCTTTGCGGGGACGTGAAGAGGAGGAGATCTTTCTGGTACTGGAAGATCGCGAGTCCGTAGTTCGTCCGGTGCGAGAGGTTCGTGTAGGCGAAATAGACATCCGATTCGCCCAGGTTCCCGTAGAGGTTCAGGATCGCGAGGATCTGGTGGTTCCCCAGGAGGTCGCTGAACTGGAGGACGCTCGATCCGGCGAATCCGACGTTGGACGCGACCACGGCGCCGCCGCTGAAGTAGTCACGGCTGAACGAGGGCCGGTACGGCAGCTGCTGGAACGTCGTCGAGTCCGCGAGCGGCTCGCTGTAGACCTGCTGCACGTAGTCCGACAGGGTCGAATCCACCGGCGCGTGCGCGGCCGGCACGTTCACCGCGTGCGCGGAATCCCCGGGCGCGATGGTCGTCTCCACCTCGAGCGTCGTATCCGTCTCCGCATGCTCGGCGTCGAGCGGGGTCATGGGTTCCGGCAGTCCCTCGATCTCGCCCACGCTCGCTTCCATGTGGGTCCCGATCGGCGCCAGCGGCGTCGTCGCGATCGAGGGGGCCGTGTCCAGAACCGGCGGGCTATGGATGAACTTCTCGGGATCGCGGACGGAATAGACGTCCCACCCGCCCCGGTTGAATGCCGTGAACAGGAGCCGTTTCCCGTCCCGCGAGAGCGAGATGCAGGGGCTTTCTTCCACGAGGCCCGAGACGCCCGTCAGGAGATCGCTCAGGCGCACGCTCTCTCCCGTAGCGAGATCCATCCGGTACATGTTCGAGATGCCGGTGCGGTCCGAGACGAACACGAGCGACGTGCCGTCCGGGTTCCACTGGGGCGAGATGTTCTTCCCCTGCTGGCCCGGCGGGATCGTGATCTGGCCGCTCGCTAGATCGAGGACCGCGATCTTGAGATGGCCAAAGATCAGCTTGTTGACGTCCGTCCCCTCGCCCTGGTCCGTCGAGAAGGCGAGCCGGGAGCCGTCGGGCGACCAGACCGGGTCGCGCACGGCGTATCGGCCGCTCAGGACCTGCCGCGGATTCTTGCCATTCGCGTCGACGAGATAGAGGATCGAGCGTCCGTTCTTCAGTCCCACGAACGCGAACTTGGTCCCGTCCGGCGACCAGGACGGCGAGTAGATGGCGTCGAGTCCGAACTTGTACCGCTTCTTCACCTTCCCCGACGGGACGTCGACGACGTAGAGCGCATCCTCGCCGCCCACCTTGGCGGGGATCGCGATCTGCTTTTCGTTCGGCGACCACGCGATCGCGGTGTTGAAGAAGCGGAGCGTCTCGAAGCTCGGTGTGCGCTCGCCCGAGATGAGCTTCTTGAACATCTTCCCGTCGAGGGCCGAGGCGAGATACACGTCGTTGTACATGCTCCGGTCGGAGATGTAGACGAACTGGAGCCCGGACGGCGAAACCGACGCGGCCACGTTGAAGTTGGAGTAGTCGCGCTCGGCATCCGTGAGCTTGGTCGCGATCTGGCTCGGACTCTGGTGGTCCACGATCTGCGGCAGGTAGGTCTTCCGCACCGACTCGGTCCACTTCTTGGAGAGGACCTCGACGGTGAGGCCCGTCGAGGCCTCGAGCGCGCGCTCGGCGCTCCCCAGCCGCCGGGTGCGCTTGAGTATTTCGCCGACCTTGGCAATACCGTAGGTCTCGGCGATGTACTGCCAGATGTTCTGCCCGAAGCGGTAGACGCGGATGTCCCCGACGTACGCGAGCGTGGTGATCGGGATCAGGTAGCCCTCGAGCGACGCGTCACGGAGCCACATGGCGGTGTTGGGATCGGTTCCGCCGACCGAGAGGTATTCCGCCATCCCTTCCATGAACCAGAGCGGGACCTGCGCCGCGAACGGATTGCCGATCAATCCCTGGTTGTCACCGAAGAGGATGTCGACCTGGAAGGCGTGCACCAGCTCGTGGGTCAGCACGTGGTCGAGCTCGGCGTAGGAGCCCGTGAAGGGGAGGAACACCCGCCGCTTCAGGAACTCCGTGACGCCGCCCGTTCCGATGCCGATCAGCTCGGGCGTGATGTTGGTCTGCTCGAAATCCGTGTGCGACGCGTAGAGGACGAGCGGCACGCGAACGCGGATCTGATGATTGAGCACGCGGCTCAAGCGCTGATACGAGCGCTCGGCGAAGAGGGCCGCGTCGTTCACGGCGGCCTCGGTGCCCTCGTAGTAGTGGATATCGAAGTGCTGGGTGCGGAGGACTCGCCAGTGGAAATTCTTGTACTGGACCTTGTTCTGCCCGAAGAACTGGGCGGAGGCCGGTGCCGCGAGCGCCGGTAGGAGCGCCAGGGCGGCCAGTGCAGCAACCAGAAACGGGAGGCGGGTCGCCATGCGGCGGCCTCTCGGGTTCGCCATTCCTCCCCTCATGCGTTCTGCCCTTTCCCTGTTCCGGCCGTCACTACCTCCAGGGCGTCCCGGAGGGCTGCTTCGACCCGATCTGCGGGGATCGTCCCCTGTGCGGATTCGGGCCTTCCACCGCCTCGCCCCCCATGGCGGCGGCTGATGTCGCCCATCAGGGCGGCTGCAGATATTGTACCCGGCGGAGCGCAAAAGTGCGCCCTGGGACTGCTCCCCTCGCCCGACACCAGGAGGGCCACGCCGCCCGCCGAAGCGACGATGGCGGCGAGAGTTCCGACCTCCTCGGGGTCGCGCCCGGCGAAGTGGCGCGCCACGACCCGGACGCCCGGCCCGTCCACCGCATCAGCCAGGAGGGCCTCCGCCTCCCGCTCGAGGGCATCTCGCACGAGCGGCTTGAGCCGGCGGTCGAGGGAATCCCTCTCCTCCTTGAGACGCGACACGGCGCGGATCAGATCCCCCTCTCCAGCCGTGAATTCGAGGCAGGCCTTGCGAAGGAGGTCGCCGGTCTCGCGGAGCCGGTGGAGCGCCCGTGCCCCGCACAGGAAGGAGACGCGGGTCCCTCCTTTGTAACGCTCGGTCCCGGTCACGGCGATCACCCCGATCTCGCCCGTGCGCGCGACATGGGTGCCCCCGCACGCGGACCAGTCGAAGCCGTCCACCTCCACGACGCGCACCTCGCCTTCGACCTGGGGCGGCTTCCGTAGGGGAAAGCGGAGCGCTTCCTCCATCGTGACCGAGTGGGCGCGCACCGGCCGGTTCTCCCACACGATCTGATTCGCGCGGTCCTCGACCTTGCGAAGGAGCGCCTCGTCGGGGCCCGCGTGATCCACGTCGATCGTCACGACCTGCTCGCCCATGTGGAACGAGCGCGTGTCGGCTCGGGCGATCTCGACGAACGCGCGGGAGAGGACGTGCTGGCCGGTGTGCTGCTGCATGTGGTCGAGCCGGCGCGGCCAGGCGATCTCGCCTTCGACCGTGGCCCCCTGGTCGAGGGACCCGTCGACCTTGTGCCAGACGTTGTCTTCGTCCTCACTCGCGTCCAGCACGGCGCGCGGGCCGAGGCGTCCGTGATCGGGAGGCTGCCCGCCCCCGCCCGGGTAGAAGGCGGTGGCGTCCAGGGACACCTCGATCCCGTGGTCGGTCTGGCGGAGGCCGGTCACGGTCGCGGAGAACGTCCGGAGGTGGGAATCGTCGTAATAGAGACGCCGGGTCACGAACTCTGGATCCTCGATGTCGCTCGGGCCGGCATGTCGGAACGATACAAAACGGGCTCCTCCGGCACAACGAGGAGCCCGCCCGTCCGAAACCCGCGTCAGCGGGCGATCGTCACGTTGCGCTGCTCGATGTGATCCGCGATCCGCTCGACGATCCCGCGAAGCTCCGCGAGGTTCATCTCGAACCGCTCGTCGTGCACGTATGCCTTCTCCAGCTCGTGGACCACGCGATGGAGATGATCCAGCTCGTCCACGATCTGGCGGTCGATCAGTCCCAGGCCCTCGGCCGCCTCGTCTCCAACTCCATTCTTCGACGGCGACGGGAGATTGAGCGACTCGGCCAGGTATTCCAGCTTGCGCGCACCCGCGTCCACTTCCTCGAGAAGGTCGGAGTAGTCGTCGCGGAACTGCTGGCTCTCGATGCGCTCCAGACGATGGGCTTCCCCGTTCAGGTGCTCGGCGACGCTGGTCCGGAACCGGCGGTCGTCGTCACGCCGCTGCGCGACGTCCTGGTAACCCCGGTAGCCCGGAACGCGCTTGGCAACTTCCTCTGCGATGTCCAGCGTGGCCAGCTTCGGCTGGCGGGTCCGTGCCATCTTCCATCCTCCTCACCGTTGCAGAGTGCACGCAGGGAAGCCGTCCCGGAAGCAAGAGAGTGAAACCTTGGCCACCCGGTCCGTTCTTCCAGAACCGGAGCCACCTCCCCTATCCGGATGGGAGACCGGCACATCCCATCGTGGAGCGGCTTCGATCGCCTTCGCGGTCGGCCGCGCCGGCGATCCGAACTGCAACGCCCATGCCACGGAGATCATGGCGTGGGAAGACCTGGAATCACGCGGACCATGTAGGGTGTTTCAATGCGGGTCGTGCGGCGCACCACGAGACCGTCGGGAGCGACCTCGAGCACGCGCTGGCTCTTGAGATCCGCAACCCAGCAGTTCCCCGTCGGCTTGTCGACGTGAATGCCGAAGGGCTCGATACCGGATCGCGTGGCCTGGATTTCGCCCTGATCATCGAGTCGATCCAGACGCCCCGAGCCGAGATCGGGTGGACCTTCCTCGCTCACCCAGAGCGAGTGGCGCGCTTCGTCGTACTCCACGTCCGCGACATTGGCGAGACGGAACGGAATGGTCGTGACTGAGGTGTCGGCCGGATCGATGCGGTAGAGGTCGTCGGTTCCGGTCTCGCCCGGAGGACGCGCAACGACCCACGCGCGCCCCGTCCCTTCGTCGATCGCGATCGCGCGCACCACGCCGGGCACGTTCCACTGGCCGGCCGCCGTGATCGGATCGTTCGTGGTGAACCGGTACACGTCGCCCGCCTCGTTCCCGATCCAGACGAACGACGTGTGCTTCCCCGCTTCCACGACTCGCGCCCGGCCAGCCCTCACGAACGTTCCATCGATGTCGTCCAGCTGAGGGCCATAGCGATGCACTTTCTCATCCAGAGGATCGGCCACCCATCCGTAGCCGCGCGGGTCGGAGATCGAGACGTCCGACGCGTACGTCACGTTGATCTCAGGCGCCGCGACGGCGCCGCTCGGATAGATGCGGAACACGGCTCCGGCGAGCGGGATCGAGAGCCAGAGGATGTTCCGGTTCTCGTCCAGCTCCATGTCCTCGTACGCGTCCTGCGACCCCTGCGCGTAGAGGATGTCCCGCCCGTCCGGCGTGAGCCCGTACATGCCCGGGAGATCGGCCCCCAGTACGATGATCTGCCGCGTGCCGGGCGTGGCCGTGTCGGGCGGACTCGCCAGCGTGTCGCCGCTCTGGAAGTGGGCGACCACCTGGTAGACGTAGGACTCCTCGTTCACCACCGCGCTGTCCACCGTGCCGGTCAGGTTGGACGCGATGTGATCCTCGAGCACGGCCGGAGTGTCTCCGGGAAGCCACCGCAAGAGGCGGTAGCCGACCAGACCGTTCTGCTTCACGCGCGACCAGCGGATCTCGACCTGCCGATTCCCCGCGAGCGCGTTGAATCCCTCGATGAGGCCGCCGGTCTCGTTGTTGTAGGGGTCGAGCGGATTCGATCGGTCCCGCGTCTCGCACCCTCCGCTCGCGACGAAGAGCGCCGCGGCCACGAGAAGCCACCCGGCCCGCCTCAAAACTTCTGTCCCAGGAGCAGCATCACGATGCCGCTCACGAGCAGGGTCTGCCCCACCACCAGCGCCCCGCCCGCGAGCCGGTCGTACTTCAAGGTCTGATCGTAGAGATTGGGGATCTCCTCGACACGCGAGGAGGCGAGATATTGCTCGTAGTAGTCGTCCGCCTTCTGGTGGAGCGGGATCGCGGACACCGAGAGGATGGTCCCGACCCCGACCATCGTCCACTGGATCCACCCCTTCTTGAGGATCGGAGCCTTGGGCGTCGGGCCGGGCGAGGCCCAGACCACCCGGCGCAGCTCGACGTGGGCCGCGCCGGTCTCGTCCTCCACCAGGAGCGCGCCCGAGATCACGGTATCGGCGTGGGCGGGGGCGGAGAAGCGGACGGAACCGTCCTCGATGATTCCCGGAGGCACGGAGATGGGCGTGGCGCCGAGGAGCGAATCGCCCGCCGCGCGCCCGGTAACCGTGGCGATCGCTCCCGTGGGCTCCGTCTCGATCATGACGGAGGGACGGAGATCGAAGAAGAGGTGCGACGACCCGCCCTTCACGAGCGTCACGTCCATCGCGTCCCGCCCGAGGCCGAAGAGCCGGGGATCGGGAGGAAGGACGCGCACGCGCACCGCTCGTGCGGCGTGCTCGATGGGGCCGAGGGGCGAGCGGCCCGCGAGGACGCCGTCGACGTAGACCTCGAGGCTCTCGGGGCGGCTCTCGACGTAGAGGAGCGCGGTCCCGACCGTGTCCTCGAGCACCGCGTTCGCGCCGGACACGGGCAGCTCCGACGCGCGCACCGGCTCCGACACGGCCGCGGAACACGCGAGCGACAAGGCGAGCGCCGCCCCCGTCAGGAAGCGCCGCGACGCGAGCCCGCTAGTAGTCCAGTCCGATGTAGAACTCCTGTTCCCAGCCCGGCCGCACAGTGTGGAAATCGGTCAGCTTCGCGAAATCATAGCGGAGCACCATGTAGCCGGCGAGGCTCGTCCTGAGCCCGAAGCCGAAGCTGCCCCTCGGATCGCGGAAGCGCTCGAACGACTCCCAAGCGGTCCCTGCGTCGGCGAAGAGAGCCGCCTCCAGCCCCGGAAGGCCGAAGCCGCGGAACGGAACGCCGAGCACGAGACGGTCGAGGAGGGGGAACCGGTATTCGAGATTGCCCATGAGAAGGCGCGTGCCTTCGAAGTAGCGATACGGGTAGCCGCGCATGGTGAGGCTTCCGCCCATCGCGAAGCGCTCCGGATCGGCGCCGCTCGACGCGCGTCCCTGGAGCCGGAGCGCGACGGACGTCCACTGGCTCGTGCGGAAGTACTTCCGGATGTCGGCGAGCACGGTCACGTTCTCGTTGCGCCCGGTGTTCAGGTTGGTCGTGACCCCTGCCGTGACGTTCATGCGGCCGCCGTCCCGCGGGCCCGTCGGGAACCAGAGGGTGTTGTCCTCGACGAGCGAGATCGAGTGCGTGGCGAGAACTCCCTCGCGATCGAAGCCGAGGAACATTTCCTTCTTGTCATAGAAGATCGACATCGAGAGATCGACGCGGCGGAAGCGCGAGAAGGGATAGCTCGCCACCACCGAGCCGCCGGCGCGGCGCTCGAAGTAGTCGAACCCGCCCATGTCGACGTAGTCCCCGGCCGTGTGGAAGAGTCCCGCGGCGTAGTTCCACCGATGCTCGCGGTTGATCTTCCAGGCGGAGAAGTTCATGCGTGAAAAGATCTCCGAGGCGGTGCTCGCGTTGTTTCCGAGCTGGAAGTAGTAGACCTTGTTGCCGAGGAGATCGCTGAAGGCCGCCTGGAACCCCTGCCCGACGTTCTCGGTGGCGGACGCCGAGATCCCGCCCTGCACGAGGTCGAGCCCGTAGTGCGGCTTGTAGTCGGCCGGAGCCTCCGTCGACTGCGAGCTCGTTTCTTCCCAGGTCCACGGGGCCGGGCCCTGCACGAGCGCCTGGTCGAGCGAGAACGAATCCGCCTGCGCGGGCGTGTTCATCGGCATCTGGTAGATGCCGAACGAGGAGCGGTTGAAGCCGGTGAGGAGCACGCTCTTGCCGTCGGGGAGCCACGAGGGATCCTGCACGCTGCTCAAGACGTGCGTCATGCGCGCGCCGTTCCCCTCGGGATCGACCGTGTAGACCTCGAGCTGCCCGCCGCGATCCGACGTGAACGCGATCCGCTCGCCCGTCGGCGACCACTTGGGCGCCGAGTCGGTCCAGGCCCCGCACGTGAGATACCGGATCTCGAGCGTCTTCATGTCGAGGAGGAAGAGGTTCTGGTGTCCGTCCTTCCCGTACCGCGTGCGGTCCGACGCGAAGGCGATCTGCGATCCGTCCGGCGACCAGGTGGGATCCGAATCGGCGTAGAAGTCGTTGGTGAGCCGCGTGAGCGTCTCGCTGTCACGCTCCATCAGGTAGAGATCCGTCTGTCCCGACACTTCGAGTCCGGAGAAGACCAGCTTGCTCCCGTCCGGTGACCAGGCCGGCGACGTGATCGCGATGAGCTTCGGGATGTGCTTGCGGACCAGGATCCGTCGCGACTTGGCATCCATGATGAAGAGCGCGTCACGCCCTTCCCACTTCGACACGAACGCGAGCTCACCCTGGCGCGAGACGTCGATGCGGCTCTGGAAGGGATGGAACGATTCGAATTGCGGATTCCGCTGGCCTCGCACCATCGGCTTCACCTGGCGCTCGGACCCCTTGTAGGTGGCGCTGTAGATGTTGGTGTAGCCATCGCGCGCGGAGATGAAGAAGTAGCGGTAGCCGCCGAGGAGCAACGTGTCGGGCGCGGCCACCGGCTTGAGATTGATCCCCTCGGACACGGCGCGCGGCTGCGCGACGAGGCTCAGCGCGGAGCGATCCTTCACCTGCGGGAAGTAGCGGCGCTTTTGCGCGAGGATCCAGTCCTCGGAGAGACGGCGCGCGGAGACGCCGGTGACCCGCTGGATCAGCTTCTCCCAGTTGTCCTCTTTGTAGATCTCGGTGTAGAGGCGGCGGAGCGCTTCGTCGCCGTACGTCGTCCCGATGTACTCGCAGAGCGACTGCCCCATCTTGTAGATGGTGAACGTGCCGTTGTACTTCCACATGTCGTCGATGGTCGGGAGGCGGCCTTCGAGCACCATGTCGCTCATCACCATCGTTCCCTGCGCGTCCCATGGCGTGGACCAGAACTCCGCGAGCCCTTCCGAGAACCAGAGCGGCGGCACCACGTACGACGCGCGGCGGTGCGCCTTGTACACCTCGTCCATGATCGAGAACTGGAAGACGTGCACCATCTCGTGATGGATGACGTGGTGGAATTCGGCGTAGCTCCCCGTGTATGGGAGCACGACGCGTCCCTTGAGGAACTCGGTGAAGCCCTGCACGCCTTCGGGGAGGAATCCGGGGCTGACGTTCGTCTGCTCGAAGTGGTGATGCGAGCTGTACACGATCATCGGCACGGTCTTCGGCACTTCGTGCTGGAATTTCGCCGCGAGGTCTTTGTAGCTCTCTTCCGCGAGCACGAGCGCGATGCGCGCGATCGGCTCTTCCTCGGGATAGTAGAAGACCTCCACGTGCTCACCCTTCAGCGTGAGCCACTGGAAGCTCTCGTACTGAACCTTGTTCTTGCCGAAAGCGTAGTACTGGGCAGTCGAAGGTGCGGCGGCGGCGAACAGCAGTACAGCCGTGAGGCCTGCGACGATGCTCGACTTCTTCATGTTGAGCGGCCTTCGGTCGAGTCCGCCCCGGCGAGACGACTTAGGGTGGGGTTAACTGCATGCGATTATACGTCGTCACGACGAGCTGAATCAACCTGCTTCATGACCGGAAATCGCGTTCCGATGCGGTTTTTCAAAGGTGCGGGAGCTCAGCGATCTCCCGTCCTGACTCGGACGCGCCGACCGCCCACCCAGACGGCCTTCACACGCGCGCGCGCCCATTCCCCGGTGGGAGTCTGAAGCAAATCGTGGCTGAAGTGAACCAGATCCGCTCCAAAACCCGCGGAAATCTTCCCAAGAGGCACCGGCCAGCCCGCCGCGAGGTGCGGATCCTCGAGATGCGCCCGGAGCGCGCGCTTCAGGCTGAGGGTCTGCTCCGGGTGGAACGCCTCGGTCGCCGGCTCCCCGGCCTCACAGCGGAGGAGGGCCGCCTGGACCGCGAGGAGGGGTCCCGCACGGTCGAAGGGGGCGTCGGAGCCGAAGATGAGCGTCGCCCCGGAACGTTCGAGACTCTTCCAGGCGTACGAGCGCGAGGTCCGGTCGCCCCAGAGCCTTCGGGCGAGCGGGCGGTCCGAGACCTGGTGGATGGGCTGGACCGACGCAAGGACTCCGAGGGCGCCGAAACGGGGCCAGTCCTCGGGCCGGCTCAGCTGGATGTGCTCGATCCGCGGCGGAAGGGGGAACGAGCCGCCGCCGGCCAGCGTGTGCTCGATGGCGTCCAGGGCGTTCCGGACCGCGCGGTCCCCGATCGCGTGGATCGCCACGGACAGCCCGGAGCCCGCCGCCGCGACACATCCCTTCTGCAAATCGGCCGGAGTCATGACCTCGATCCCCGTCCCCCCCGCTGCGTAGGGCTCCTCGAGGAGCGCGGTCGACGATCCCAAGGTTCCGTCCGCGAACATCTTCACCGGCCCCACCCGGAGGTGCTCGCCGCCGTGCCCCGCCGCGAGGCCCAGCGCGGTCGCGGCGTCCAGCGCGCCCACCGGCACGGAGAGGAGCAGGCGGAAGTCGAGCGGGCCGGATCGAGCCAGCTCTCCCGCGGCCCGCCAGGTCGCGCTCCGGTCGAAGTCGTGGGCGGAGGTGATCCCGAGCGAGCGGGCGCGGTCGAGGGCCCGGGCGAGCTCGTCCTTCGGACTCGCCTTGCGGACGATCCGGGTGGTCAGGAGCCGGTAGGCCTCCTCGATCAGCACACCGGTCGGTTCGCCATCACGGCCAAGCTGGATCTCACCCCCTGGCGGTTTTGGGGTCCATGCATTGATCCCGGCCCGCTCGAAGGCGACGGCATTCCCCCAGACCGAGTGCCCGTCCACGGCGTGGAGGACCAGGGGCCGGCCGGCCGCGATGCGGTCGAGCATCGCGCGCGAGCGCCGCTCGAGCGGCCACTCGCGCGGAATCCATCCACGCAGGAGGATCCACTCCTCCTCCGGCGCCGCCTCGAGACGGCGCGCCGCCGCGCTCGCGATCGAGGCCGGCTCCTGCGCCTCGAGCCAGGGCTCCTCGAGAGCGCGGATCCAGGTGATCAGGTGGATGTGCGAGTCGGTGAAGCCGGGCGTGAGGGTGCCGCCGCCGAGGTCCACGATCTCCGCCGCGCGGCCCGCGCGGCGCTCGAGCTCGGCGAGCGTGGCGACCGCGGCGATCCGGCCGTTCCGGATCCAGACCGCCTCCTTGCGCGGCGCGCGTCCCGCGCGCGAGGCGTCGAGCAGCGTCGCGCCGTGAAGAATGACATCGGGCTCCAGGCGGGGGCTCAGCGAACCTCCCCAGCAAGCCACTCGAGGTAGGGCGCGTGTCCGCCGCGCACGGGAAGCACCAGGATCTCGGGCACGGTGTCCGGGTGTGTGACGCGAATCGCCTCGACGGCATGCCGCGAGCGCGAGGCCAGGGTTTTGCCCCAGAGAAGCGCGGTCGGGTCGGCGTGCTCCTTGCCGTTCCAGCGGTAGAAGGCCTTGCCCCCCGGCATCACGGTCGCGCACGCGAGCACGCGCCCGCGCACCAGGCTCTTCGCGGCGCGCTCGGCCGCGACCCGCGTGGGATAGGCGGCCAGCACCAGGACCGCGGGCGGCACCATCCGGGCCCGCGGCATGGGCGGGCGCTCGGAGGGCACTCCACGCGGCGGCCCGGCCTCTCTCGTTCGCTTCATCGCTTCCTCCTCGCGAGCGCCTCGTCGAGGGCCCGCATGATTCGGTCCGCCGTCCGCTCCCACGTGAACTGCGCGATCCGCTCCCGTCCCCGCGCGGCGATCCCGAGCCGTAGGTCCGGATCGAGAAGCGGCACGATCTTCCGCGCGAGAAGCCACGTCCAGGGCCAGCGCGCCACCGACGCGGTCACTCCGTTCTCCGCGAAGTCCTCGGTTCCGCTTCGGGTGCAGACCACCGCCGCGCCGCAGGCCATGGCCTCGGCGGACGTGTTCGACCACCCCGCGCGCCGCTCCGCCGAGACGAAGAGATCCGCATTTCCATAGAGGGCGCGAAGCTCTTCCTGCGTCGGATCGAGCGCCCACTCGTGCGGCACCGCGATCGCCCGGCCGAGCGACGGTGTCTCCGCGCCCGGCGGCGGCGCGTCGAAGAGCGTCAGCGTGATCGCGGCGCGCGAGGCAACGGCCGCTGCTTCGACCGCGCGCACCGCGGTCCAGGAGCCCTTCCGCTTCCGCGACAGGCGCCCGTACACGAGAACGCGCACCGGCTCCCCTACCCGCGCGCGCGCCGGCCGCGGGTCGGAATCTGGCGGACGAAAGAACTCCGTGTTCACGCCCCCAGGCGCATGCACCGCGCGCACGCGGTTCCGCCTGAGATAGCGCGCCATGCCGAGCGAGTTCGCGATCACGAGATCCGCGCTTCGCGACGCCTCGCGCGCGCGGGGCGCTCCCTCGAGCACCGCGTAGAACACGCGGAGCGCGCCGGGCGCCTTCGATTGTAGGAAGAGGACCGGATCGGGGGAAAGAAGGACATCCCATTTCGAGGAAGGCAACTCCTCGAGGGTTCCGATTCGCCCCGAAAACGGGAGCCAGGGCCGTGCGGCCGTGGGTGTGAGGAGCGAAACCTCGTGTCCGCGCGCGGTCCAGACGCGACCCAGCTCGAAGAATCGGCGAATGCCGCCATAGACGCCGAGATGCGGGAGGACGACGGCGATCCGGAGGGGGTCCATCGGGGCGCGGAGTTTACATTTGCCTGCCCTCGGAGGGTGGACTAAATTCGCAGGCTAATGCCCCGTCCGGAACAACGTTCCACCGTCGACTGGCTCAAATTCCTGAGCGCCCTCCCCGGGGTCTCGGGGCACGAGGCGCCCGCCGCCGACGCGATCGCCAAGGCGTTTTCGATCCATGCCGATCGAGTCGAGCGGGATCGCGCCGGCAACGTCCACGGCTGGATCCAGGGGAGCGCCCCCGCGCCCCGCCCGCGAGCCATGTTCGCCGCTCACATGGACCGCATCGGATTCCTCGTGAAGGCGATCGAGCCGGGCGGATTCCTCCGCCTCACCGAGCTCGGCGGCTTCGACGCGAGGACGCTTCCCGCCAAGGAAGTGGTGATCCACTCCCGTCCGCCTATCGTGGGGCTCTTCGCGACCAAGCCGCCCCATTTACTCAAGAAAGGCGAGGCGGACCGCGTGATCCCGAGCGAGGACCTCTACATCGACACGGGCCGCCCGGAGCGCGAGGTGCGCCGGCTCGTTCCGGTCGGAACGCCCGTCACGCTCCGCCAGACCCCGGTCGATCTCCTCAGCGGCCAACTCGCGGCCCCCGCGATGGACGACCGCGCGGGCGTGGCCGTGCTCCTCCGGATTCTCGAGATCCTGCACGTGGACCGGCCGGAGTGGGACGTGGTCGTGGTCGCGACCGTGGAGGAAGAGTTCGGGGTCTACTGCCTCGGTGCGAAGACCGCGTCCGAGTCGCTCGACCCGCAGCTCGGCGTCGCCATCGACGTCACGCACGGCGACATGCCCGGCGTGCGCTCGGGTGAAACGTATCCCCTCGGCGGCGGCCCTTCGATCTGCGTCGGCGGCAACATCCACCCGCTCGTCTTCGAAGGGATGCGCCGGAGCGCGCGCTCACTCGGCATTCCGTACCAGGTCGAGGGCTGCCCCGTGTCCTCGGGCACCGACGCCATGGACATCCAGATCGCGCGCGAAGGCGTGCCGACCGGCGTCATCGGGGTTCCGTGCCGCTACATGCACACGGCCGTCGAGACCGTCGCCCCCGAGGACGTGGATCGTTGCGGCCGCGTGCTCGCCCATTTCGTCGCGAGCCTCGAGCCGTCGTGGCGCGCGGTGGAGGTGCTCAAGTGATCGCCCCCGCATTCGACGACGCCCTGCTGGGCCGGCTTTCCGAGGCCTCGGGGGTGAGCGGCGGCGAGGACGCCGTGCGACGCATCCTGATCGACGAGGTGCGCGACCACGTGGACTCTTTGGAAATCGACGCGCTGGGAAGCCTTGTCGCCAGGATCGCGCCCGCCACGCGTACCCATGGCGGGAGACGCCGCGGACCGCACGTGCTCCTCTGCGCCCACATGGACGAGGTCGGACTCATGGTCACCGCGATCGAGAAGGAGGGCCGCCTCCGCGTTCGCCGGGTCGGCGGCATCGATCAACGGATCCTCGTCGGGCAGGTGTTCCGCATCGGCGCGAGCGGCCTTCGCGGCGTGCTCGGCGCGCTCCCGCCCCACCTCGTCTCACGCGCCGATCGCGAGAAGGTGATCGCGATCGAGGACATGTACCTCGACATCGGCGCGTCCTCGCGCGAGGAGGCCGAGCGGCACGTGGCTGTGGGAGACTACGCGTGCTTCGACACGGCCTACGAGCAGTGGGGATCCACGCGGAAAGGCAAGGCGTTCGACGACCGCGTGGGCTGCACCGTGCTCGCGAGCCTCGTGAAGAAACGGCCTCCGGTACCCGTCACCGCGGTCTGGAGCGTGCAGGAAGAAGTGGGCCTCCGCGGCGCAGGAGCCGCTGCCCGTCGCGCGAACGCCGATGTCGCGATCGTCCTGGAAGGCACCGCCTCCGGTGAGGCGCCCGGCGCGTCGCCCGGTGAAAGCGCCCCCCTCATGGGCGGCGGCCCCGCACTCACGGTGCAGGACCGAACGCTCATGGCCGATGCGCGCCTCGTGGATCTCCTCGAGCGGACCGGCAAGGAGCGCAAGATTCCGACGCAGTGGAAGCGCCCCGGCGTGGGCGGCACCGACGCGGGCCGCATCTCGCTCTCCGGCGCGGGCATTCCCTCCGCGGTCGTGTCGGTCGCATGCCGCTACATCCACGCCCCCGCGGCGTATCTCGACGTGCGCGATCCCCAGCGCGTCACGGCGCTCGTCTGGCACACGCTCGAATCCCTGAGAAAGGAGTGGACGTGAGCTCGCTCGAATCCAACGTCGACGCCCTGCTCCCCGAGCTCCTCGCCGCCTTCGGGCCGTCGGGCCGCGAGAGCGGCGTCCGGCGCGCGCTTCGCAAAGCGGTGCGCGGCCTCGGAACGCTGAGCGAGGACGCGACCGGAAACTTGAGACTCCATCGCCCAGGCCGCGGACCGCGTCTCCTGCTCGCCACGCCGATGGACGCCGCGGGCGTCATCGTGACGCGCGTGGACGGAAGCGGGCTCGGACGCGTCACCATGCTCGGCGGCCGCGCGCCGGTCGAGCTCGTGGGCTCGACCGTGGTGTTCGAGGACGGCAAGAAGGCGCTCCTCGGCTACGACCGCGGACCCGGATCCAAGAACGGGGTCGATCTCGAAGCGGACCAGCTCTTCCTCGAGACCGGCCTGGGCAAGAAGGGGGAGCGCGAGTTCCCCGTGGGGTCCGTGGGCGCGATCGTGGACCGCCCCGAACGGTTGGGAGAGTTCTGGTGCGGCGCCAATCTCGAGGGACGGGCCGGCTGCGCCGCGGTCGTGGCGGCGCTTCGGGCCGCGCGCACGTCGCGTTATGATCTCCACGTCGTCTTCGCGGCGCAGTCCGACGTCGGCGCCCGCGGAGCCACGACCGGCGCGTTCGGGATCGATCCCGAGCTGGCGATCGTGGTCGACGTCGCGCATCTGGAAGGAAGAGAGACTCCGGGCATCGCCCTGGGCAAGGGCCCCTGCCTCGGACTGAAGGAGTCGGGCTACGTCGCGCATCCGCAGGCGCTCGCCTTGTTGAAGAAGGCCGCGGCGGCGGCGCGCGTGAAGACGCAGTGGCTCATTCGCGAGCACGAAGGGACCGACGCGCGCGCGATTCGCGCGGCGCGCACCGGCGTCCCAACCGCGCTCGTGGCCATTCCCGCGCGGAAGAGCGGCGGAGCGTTATCGCTCGCCCACACGCGCGACATCACACAAACCGCGGCGCTCGTGGCGAAGCTTCTCGCCGGCGCTCCGGCCAAGGGAGGATCTCGATGAAGGTCTCCGCACGCGGGCTCGAGGCGCAGGCCTCCCCCATCCGCCGGCTCGCCCCCTACGCCGACGAGGCGGTCCGGAGCGGCGCCAAGGTCTACTACCTGAACATCGGCCAGCCCGACATCCCCACGCCGGACATCGTCATGGACCGGATTCGCTCGTACCCCGGCACGTACATCCCGTACAGCCCGTCCGCCGGAACCGCCGAGTTCCAGAAAGGCATGTCCGGCTACTACCAGCAGCACGGGTTGCCTGTGGCGCCGAGCGAGGTCCTCACGACCGTGGGCGGGAGCGAAGCGCTCCAGTTCGCGTTCTGGGCTCTGTTCGATCCGGGCGACGAGGTGCTGCTGTTCGAGCCGTTCTATACGAACTACGCGACGATGGCGCTTCTCGCGGGCGTGTCCGTGAAGGCGCTGACCTGTGACGGCCGCACCGGCTATCACCTGCCCCCGATCGAAGCGATCGAGCGCGCCGTCGGGCCGAAGACGCGCGGCATCCTGATCTGCGCACCGTCCAATCCCACCGGCACGGCGTACACGGCGGCCGAGATCGACGCCATCGTGGAGCTCGCGAAGAAGAAGGACCTCTGGATCATCACCGACGAGGCCTACCGCGAGTTCATCTACGAGGGGGGCAAGTGCGAGAGCCCCATGACGCGGGCCGGCGCGGATCAGCGCACGGTGCTGGTCGATTCGATCTCGAAGCGCCTCAACATGTGTGGCGCGCGCGTGGGCGCGCTGGTGACCAAGAACGCAGCGGTGCGCGAGGCGTGCCTGAAGTTCGCGCAGGCGCGGTTGTCGCCCCCGACGCTGGAGCAGTACGCCGCGTCGGTGATCGATCAGGTGCCCGCGTCCTATACCGAGGCGGTCGTCGCCGAGTTCAAGAAGCGCCGCGACCTCGTGCTGGACGGACTCGCCAAGATCCCCGGCACCTTCGCGCGCAAACCCGAAGGCGCGTTCTACCTGATGGCCGAGCTCCCCGTGCCCGACGCCGAGGAGTTCGTGATCTGGATGCTGAAGGAGTACCGCAAGGACAACGCGACGGTCATGGTCGCGCCGGGCGACGGCTTCTACGCCACGCCGGGCCGCGGCAAGAACGAGATCCGCTTCGCCTACGTGCTCGAGACGGGCGCGCTGAAGGCGGCGATGGAGGTTTTGGCCGGCGCACTGGAGGCCTACCCGGTCAAAGCGGCGCGGTAGTCTTGGGCGCCGCACTGCGCCTGACGGGTTCTAGGCCATCAGTCCCATGGTCTATACGCGGGCAGTCCAACAGGGCTGCCCTTTTGATTTGGCGACCGGCGCTTTCACGTAGGTGTCGCACGGTTCTGGGTGGATGGCTGGCCACTGGCAGCTGACTGGAATCAGTATCTAAAAGTTGTCACCCTTGGCCGCAGGTTGGGAGTACGCTCGTGGTCCCAGCCTGGGCGCGCTCCGCCTCGCAGCGTCCCCTCCTGGTCCCCCCCCAGCCTCGCAGCCGCGTGATCGAAAGGGGGCTTTCGTGATCCCGCACGCTAGACTCTTCGTCCTCCCCGTATGCTTGTTTCTGCTCTCGTCGTCCCCAGCTCTCGCCCAGTACATCTATCTCGACTCCAACGGAGATGGAATCCACACGGCAGCAGACGCCGTGAATCCGGCCGGTCCCACGACCATGGACATCTGGCTCAACACCACCGCCAATCGCGATGGGACTCCAACCGTCTGTGCCGTGGCGCCCGAGCAGCCCTTGTCTATCTTCGGCTATACGATCGACCTTCACGCGACCGGAGGCACGATCTCGTGGGGCACGATGCTCAATCGGCTCCCCAACCCCGCGATCCGATTTGCCCACGGCTCGACCGCTACCGATTTCGGAGACGGCTACGGGCTCTCCAGCCCTTTCCTTCCTCCGGGACTCTATCGGCTGGCCACCCTGACGATTTCGGTCACGTCCGGCACGCCCGCGATCGATTTTGTGAATGAGATTAGCCTGACCAGCGACGTGAATACTTTTGGTTCCGCCTGTTATGCGAGCGACTTTGACAACACCATGACCCTCGGGAGGGATTGGTTCGACGCGGATGGGCTTCCCTTCGGTACTGGAGGGTCGCCCAACCAGCCTCCGATTCTGGCCAATCTGTCCGGCATGACACTCGCCACGGGTGAGCTGGCGTACCAAGACGTGCACGCGACGGACGCGGACCACCAGCCACTCACATTCTCCAAGCAGTCCGGTCCAGCGTTCATGACCGTGGCCACTCGTGACGTTGGCGGGGGAACGGCCAGTGGAATCGTGGCGTTGGCTCCCCACGCCGGAGACGAGGGTGACTTCACCGGGACCGTATCCGTCAGTGACGGACTTGCAGCCGCCCAGAGCTCCTTCTCGATCCACGTGAACCCAGGACCGAACCATCCGCCGTCGATCGGGTCACCCGATGCCGTCCGACTCGTGATCGGAACGACCCCCCAATTTTCGTTGACGGCGGTCGATCCGGACGGACAAGGAATCGCCTTTCAAAAGATCGAGGGCCCCAACTTCATGACGGTCCACACCCTCGATTCGGGTGCAGGCGGGAGTCGAGGCGAACTTCGATTCAATCCCGAATTGTGCGATGCGGGAGCCTTCAACGGGGTCCTGGGGGCCACCGATGGAGTGACCATGGAATCGAAGTCTCTCGCGATCCAGGTGGTGGTGAAGAGGGCCGCCCCCAATCAGCCGCCACGGGCGGATGCTGCTTCGGCGATAGCGATAGCGACAGGCGATATCGACGGTGACGGGCATGCGGATCTTGTCACAGGGGGCACGAATGGCACGGTCTCGGTTCTCTTGGGCCGAGGTGACGGAACGTTCGCGGCGCCGATCAATCAGCAGCTATCCCCTGCCGGAGAGGCTACGTCTGTAGCTCTGGGCGACTGGAACGGAGATGGCCGGCTGGACGCCGCCGTGGCCAGCTCGGGGCTCGGAGGAAACGGCGTTTTCGTGCTGATCGGAACGGGGTCGGGAGGATTCTCGTCCGTCCAAGGCCATCCAAGCGGGTCCCTGGGATGGACGATTCGCCCCGCAGATCTGGATGGAGATGGGGACCTCGATCTCGCGATCTCCGAGGAGCCGGGCTTCCGCACTCTCATCAACCACGGAGACGGGACGTTCGAGGCAGGACCCAGCTACTCCATGGGATTGGCATCTCGTGGATTCGTCCTCGAGGATTTCAATCGCGACGGTCGTCTGGACGCGGTCACTGCGAATCTCGCCTCGGATGACGTCGTGATTCGATTCGGCCTGGGACAGGCTCTCTTCTCCGATCCGAAGACGATCGACTCCATAGACCAGCCGTTCGTTCTCGTGTCGCGGGACTGGGACCATGACGGCGATCTGGACTTGGCCGTGGGCACCTTCGACAATGGCAAGCTTCGCGTTTATAACGGGGACGGAGCCGGCCATTTCGCCCTTGGGGCTCAGCTCACCGTGAACGTAGAGGACACATCGCTGGATTCGAGCGACCTCGACGGCGACGGGGACGACGACCTGATCGTTTCGGGAGCCACCCCGCTGCAGGCCGCCTACTCCAATGGCGACGGCACCTTCCAACCCAGCCGTCTTCTCTCGAGGACGGCCACCGGTCGTTTTGCCATTGCGGACTACAACGAGGACGGCTTCCCCGACGTGGCCGCCGCCGAGGGGTGGGTCCAGCCTTGGCTCAATGACGCGGGCGGTGCCGGCATGCCGGAAGCGCGTGCCTTCGCCGAATCGAACGCGCCTGCCGGCGGAAAGCCGACCACATGCATGCGGCTGGAGCCTGTCGCGGCCAGTTTCCGGAGCCAGGACGTCGACCTCGGGTCGATCACGCTCTCGCCCGAGAACGGCGGGGGAAGCATTCAGGCGGTCACAACGAAGACGGCCGTCATCAGCGATACCGATGGTAACGGTATCAGCGAGGTTCCGGCATGTTTCTCCAAGAGTGATCTCGCCGGACTTTTCCCATCGGAGAATGGCCGGCAGACCGTGTCGGCCCATCTCGAAGGGGCCCTCGTGGACGGGCGGCGTTTCTGTTCCAGCGTCTCCTTCGACGTCATCGGCACCGGGAAGAAGCTCACCGCCTCGCTTACGCCCAATCCCCTCAATCCTAGCGGCATTCTGCGTCTGACCACCTCCCGCGACGGATTCGTTCGCGTGAGGATGTTCGATCTCCAGGGTCGCGTGGTGCGGGTGCTCGAGGACCGTGCGATGGTGCCCGCCGGCGCACACGACGTACGCATCGACGGACGGAACACGGCAGGACAGACGCTGGCGTCGGGGGTTTACTTCTACGAGGTGGAGACGTCGGAGGGGTCGCTGAAGGGACGGATCACGGTCTTGAAGTAACTCCTCCATTCGGAAGCCATCGGCTGCAAAGCAAAGGGGGCGGCCCCGTCAGGACCGCCCCCTTCGACTTCCGACGTCGTAACCTACGAGAAGAGCGCCCGCATCCCTTCCCGCGCCGCTTCCATAAGAGCGCTGGGCCAGAGCCCCGGCCCCAGCGTCGCCACGGTCGCGATGAGCAGGCACAGCGCCAGCGCCAGCGGAACACGGATCGCGGGGAGCGCCTCCTGCTCGTCCCTCATGTACATGAGCACCATGAGGCGCAGGTAATAGAAGACCGAGATCGCGCTGTTCAGCACGCCGATCACAGCCAGGAGCACGTGCCCCGACTGCACGGCGGCGCCGAAGAGGTAGAGCTTCCCCATGAACCCAGCGGTCGGCGGGATGCCCGAGAGCGAGATCATGAAGAGGGACAGGAGCGCGCCGATGACCGGGTACCGGAAGCCGATCCCGGCGTAGTCCCGGAGCTCTTCCCCGCGCTCTCCCTTGTGCTCGAGGAGCACGATCACCGCGAACGCGCCGAGATTCATCGCCACGTACGCGAACAGATAGAACACCGCCGCGGCCCCTCCGGCTGCTCCCCCAGCCACGATCCCGATCAGCACGTATCCGGAGTGCGCGATGCTCGAATAGGCGAGCATTCGCTTCACGCGGGTCTGCGCGATGGCCGCGATATTCCCGATGGTCATGGTGAGGGCCGCGATCACGGCGAGGATGGTGTTCCACTCCGCCTGGATGGGCCCGAATCCGATGAAGAACGTGCGCAGGAGCGCCGCGAACGCGGCCGCCTTGGGGCCGGCCGACAGGAACGCGGTGATGGGCGTGGGCGCGCCCTCGTAGACGTCGGGCGTCCACATGTGGAACGGCGCCGCCGCCACCTTGAAGGCGAGGCCCACCAAAATCAGCGCGACCCCCGCGAACATGAGCCCCTCGGGCATCGTGCTCGAGCCGCTCACCGTCTCGGCGATCCGTACGAGGCTGGTCGTCCCGGTCGCGCCGTAGACGAGCGCGATCCCGTAGAGAAGGACCGACGACGCGAAGGCACCCAGCAGAAAGTACTTCATCGCCGCCTCGTTCGAGGCGTCGGAGTCGCGGCGATAGCCGGCCAGGATGTAGAGCGAGATCGAGAGCACCTCGATCCCGAGGAAGAGCGTGATCAGGTCGAGCCCCGAGCCGAGGATCATCATCCCGGCGGTCGCGAAAAGGAGCAGCGCGAAGTACTCGGACGGCTCCACGTCCTCCTTCTTCAAGAACGGCATGGAGAGGAGGATCACGATGCCGGTGCTCGCCAGGAACAGCATGTTGAGCGCGGTCGAGAGATTGTCGAGGACCACCATGCCCGAGTAGCCGACCTGGAATTGCCCCCACTGCGCGGCGGTCCGGATCATCGCGTAGACGATGCCCGCGAGCGCCAGCCAGGCCGTGTGGTGCTTCTTCCCGTGCGGGAGGAGGAGGTCGACGAGGAGCAACAGGATCCCGAGGATCGAGACGATGAGGAGCGGCTCGATCATGCCGAGCGGGGCGTCGATACCGGGCGGCATCTTCATCGGGCGCCTCCCTGGGCGGGCTCGGCCGGCACTGCTGCGGTGGAAGCCGGCTCACCACCACCGACAGCCGCCGCGGGCACCACCTGCCCTGGCTGGTCCACCTGCGCCATCGTGCGTCCCATCCGGGCGACCAGATCCGCCACCGAGCCGTCCAGCTTGCGCAAGAATGGATTCGGATAGACGCCGAGCCAGAGGATCATCAGGAGCACCGGCACCAGCGTCCAGAACTCGCGCGGCGAGAGGTCGCGAAGTCCGCGGTTCTTCTCGTTCGTCACCGGGCCGAACATGACCCGCTGGTACATCCAGAGGAGGTACACGGCCGCGAGGATCACCCCCGTGGC
>DATJGP010000161.1:0-5927 GCA_035494915.1 Candidatus Eiseniibacteriota bacterium
CGCCGCCATAGCGGCAAAGTCTGCGGTTGGCCCGCGCCACCTCAGCTCCTCCACGTCGTCGAACAGGGGCGCGTCGGCGCGCAGCGTGGCGAGATCCTTGAAGAGGAGCGCCCGCTTCCGGTCCGCCTCCCCGAGCGCTTCCGTCGGAAAGCTCTCGATCGGTCCGTAGCGCGCGATCAGCCGCGCCGCTCCGACCGCGCCGATCCCCTTGATCCCCGGGTAGCCGTCGGCGGAGTCCCCCACGAGCGCGAGGTAGTCGGGAATGCGCGCCGGCTCCACGCCGAACGCCTCCTTCACCCCCGCGTCGTCCCGCATCCTGTCCGCGCGCCGATCCATCTGCACCACGCGGTCGCCGCGCACGCACTGGGCGAGGTCCTTGTCGGGCGACCAGATGCACACCTTCTCCACACGCTCGTCCCGTTCCGCGAGGGCCGCCGCGGACGCGAGGCCGTCATCGGCCTCGAGCTCGACCATGGGCCACACGAGGACCCCCATCGCGCGGAGCGCCTCCTCGAGCGGATGGAACTGCGCCCAGAGCGCGGGCTCGATCCCCTCTCCCGTCTTGTAATCGTCCCAGAGATCGTTCCGGAACGACTCGATCACATGATCGGTGGCGACGCCGACGTGCGTCGCCCCCTTCTCGATCATCTGGAGCACGGTGCCCAGGACGCCGGTCACTCCGCCGTAGGGCTTGTCCTTCCCCTTCGTGAACCTGCGAAGGCCGTAGAAGTGGCGGAACAGCTCGTAGGTGCCGTCGATGAGATGGACGATCATCCGGCCGCGGACGCTCCCTGGGTCGGCGCTTCCTGCGCGGACGCGCACTGGGCGGCGCGATCGAGGAGGAGACGGCGCTCGCGATCGTTGCGCGTCATCGAGGCGGCGCGCTCGAACTCCACGCGGGCTTCCTTCCGCCGGCCGAGCTTGACCAGGAGATCGCCGCGGACGCTGGGCAGGAGATGGTAGTCGCGGAGCGCGGGCGCGGCCGCGATCGCGTCGACATGCTCGAGGCCGGCCGCGGGACCGGACGCCATGCCGATCGCCACCGCGCGGTTCAGCTCGATCACGGGCGACGGCGTGCGCTCGGCGAGCGTGGCGTAGAGAGCGGCGATCCGGGCCCAGTCGGTCTCGCTCGCGACGCGCGCGCGGGCGTGGCACGCGGCGATCGCGGCCTGGAGCGCGTAGGGGCCTTGCGCCCCACCCAGCGCTTCCGCGCGCTCGAGCGCGGCCAGGCCACGGCGAATGAGGAGCGGATCCCAGCGCGAGCGGTCCTGCTCGAGGAGCAGGATCGGCTCACCGGACGGACTCGTGCGCGCGGGCGCGCGGGACGCCTGGATCTCGAGGAGCGCGATCAGCCCGTGGGCTTCGGGCTCCTCCGGCAGGAGTCCGGCCAACACGCGGCCCAGTCGGAGCGCATCGTCGCAGAGCGCGGGTCGCATCCAGTCCTCCCCCGCGGTCGCGGCGTAGCCCTCGTTGAAGACGAGATAGACCACCTCGAGCACCGACGCGAGCCGCGCCTCGAGCTCGGCCCCACGCGGGACCTCGAAGGGAACGTTGGCGTCCGCGAGCGCGCGCTTGGCGCGCACGATTCGCTGCGCCACCGTGGGCTCGGGGACGAGGAACGCGCGCGCGATCTCGGTGGTGGAGAGCCCGCCCAGGAGCCGGAGCGTCAGGGCGACGCGCGCCTCCGGAGGCAGAACGGGATGGCACGCGATGAACATGAGACGCAGGAGATCGTCCCCGACCGGATCGTCCAGCGAGGCATCGAGGCGATCGCCGGTGGCATCGCGGCCCGATTCGAGCGCGTGCTCGATCTCGGCATGCTTCTCCTCGAGCCGCTTCTCGCGGCGGATCCTGTCGATGGCCTTGTGCTTCGCTGCCGCCATGAGCCACGCCGCGGGATTGTCCGGCACGCCCGCCTCCGGCCAGCGCTCGAGCGCGGCGAGGAGCGCGTCCTGCGCCAAGTCCTCGGCCAGGCCGACGTCGCGCACGAGACGCGTGAGCGCGCCGATCAGCCGCGGGGCTTCGATCTTCCAGACCGCTTCGATCGCGCGATGGGTGTCGGTGGCCATGGCCACCGATCACACCATCGAATCGCCCCTCGCGCAAGGGCGGCGGGTCAGCGCTTCTGCCCGACCTCTGCCTGGATGTCGGGAAGGCCCGCGATCGCTTCGCGAACCTCGCCGCTGAAGTCCGCCAGCTCCTGCACGCGCCGGATCTCGATCGTCTCGTCGTCCGAGGCGGGGCAGCGGGTCGCCCACGCGACGGCTTCTTCCTTCGAGCGCACCTGGATCATCCAGTAGCCTCCCACCACTTCCTTGGCTTCCGGGAAGGGACCGTCCACGACCTTCGGCTTCCCTCCCGCGAAGGAGACGCGCGCGCCGGTCGAAGGCGGGTGGAGGCCGTCGAGCGCGAGGAGAACCCCCGCCTTCTGGAGCGACTCGTTGTACGCCATCATCGACTTCACCCGCTCCGCGTCGAGCTTCACGTCGGGCGGCGCGGTCTCGTAGCCCTTCGGGATCATCAGCATCATGAAACGCATGGCTCGGCTCCTTTCCGCGATGGCTCTTCGGTGATCAGCGCTTTCCCGCCTTGCTCAGCTCCTCGGCCCGCTCGCGCTGCCGCTCTTCCCGCTCGCGCATCTCGGGGGTGAGCTCGTCGCCGAAGTCCTCGACCTCGAACACCGGCCGGATCTCGACCTCGGTCTCCTCGAACGGCGCCTTCTTCAGCCACTCGATGGCCTCGTCCATGTTCTTCACCTTCCAGATCCAGAAGCCGGCCACGAGCTCCTTCGTCTCCGCAAACGGCCCGTCGATGACGGTTTTCTTGCCACTCTGGAAGCGCACGCGCGCGCCCTTCGAGCTCGGCATGATGCCTTCGCCCGCGAGCATCACGCCCGCCTGGATGAGCTTCTCGTTGAACTGCCCCATCGCCTCGAGCATCTCCCGGCTCGGCATCGCCCCCGCTTCCGATTGCTTGTCCGCCTTGACCAGCACCATGACTCGCATCTTATTGTCTCCTTATGGTTTAGGTTGGATCGTCGAAGCTCGATCGGATCTCGTTTTCCCCTGGGCTCACTCTGTCGACGAACGGCGTCGGCCTGGATCGACACGATCGCGGACTTTTTTCGGCACTTCTCGTATGGTGGCCCACCGTGAGCTTTCGTCCAACCCGGAACCTGGCCCTCCTTGCGCTCGCCGTGACGCTCGGCTGGCCCTCGCACGCCCGAGCAGCCAAGGAGGACGTCATCGTCCTCAGGAATGGAGACAAGATCACCGGTGAAGTGAAATGGCTCACGCGCGGGAAGCTGGAGTACAGCACGGACGATGCCGGCCGGCTGCAGATCGAGTGGGTGAAGGTCGCGCAGCTGAGGAGCCCGCATTCGTTCGAAGTGGAGGCGGGCTCGGGACTCAAGTACTACGGTCGTCTCGTGGCCACCGATCTGAACGGCCGTGTCGTGGTGGGGGACGCAAATCTCGACACGCTCGCGATCCCCGACGTGGTGGCCATCAGCGCCCTGGACGCCGGACTGTGGAAGCGGGTCCGCGCCTTCCTGGATCTCGGGCTCACATTCGCGAAGGCCAACCATGCCACCACGTTCAACTCCGACGGCGAGGTGGCGTATCGCGGCGACAAGCTCGGCAGCACGCTCAACTTCAGCTCCTACGCCCAGGGCCAGGCGTCGTCCGCGACCGCGACACGAAACAGTGTCGGCCTTCGCGCGATCCGCTTCCTTCCGAAACGCTGGTCCGTGGTCGCACTCGGACAGACCGAGCAGAACGACGAGCTCAACTTGAAGCTGCGCGTGACGGGCGCCGGCGCCATCGGTCGCGTGCTCTCCCGCTCCAACTCGTCCGAGCTGGGCGTGGGGGGCGGGCTCGCGGTCACCGGCGAGCGCTTTTCCGCGGACACGGCCGACCCGCTGGCGGAGGAGACGACCGGGACGAGCCTGGAAGGTCTCCTGTTCGCCGGATGGGACGCGTTCCGGTTCGACAGCCCCAAGCTCGACCTCGCGACCTCGCTCTTCCTCTATCCGAGCATCTCCGACCCGGGGCGCGTGCGCGGCGAAGGCACGGTCCGACTCAAGTACGAGCTCTTCTCCGACTTCAACGTCGGGGTGAGCGCGACCGACACGTTCGACAGCAACCCGCCCGAAGAGAGCGCGACCAGGAACGACTACATCACCGCGTTCACGATCGGCTGGTCGTACCGGCGCTAGCCGGAGGGCGCTCAGCGCCTAGGGCCGGGCGCATCCTTCGCGGCACTGGGAAGCTCCAACCGAAACTGAAGCGCTTCCGCCAGGTGATCCACCCGCACCGCCTCCGATCTCGCGAGATCGGCGATCGTCCTCGCGACGCGACGGGAGCGGAGGATGCGCCGCGCCGAGATGCCGAGCGCGGTCGCGGCGCTCTCGAGGAACCGGCGGCACTCCCGATCGAGCGGCGCCGCGCGCTCGAGATCGCGGTCCCTGAGATCGGCGTTGCACCCGCCACCGGAGCGGCGTGAAGCCACGCTGCGCGCGGCGAGGACCCGCTGGGCCACAATCGCCGTCGGCTCCCCGCGCGCTACCTGGAAGAGGTCGTCGGTCGGCACGGCGCGGACGTCGACGATGAGGTCGACCCGGTCCAGGAGCGCGCCCGAGAGCTTGCCCACGTACTCTTCGGGCTTGCCCGGCGCGCAGGTGCAGGAGCGGCGCGCGTCCCCCGCGCGCCCGCACGGGCACGGGTTCATCGCTCCGACGAGCATCGCCTGCGCCGGGTAGGACACCGAACCTCCCGCGCGGGTGATCGTGACCTTGCCTTCCTCGAGCGGCTGGCGCAGCGCCTCGATGGCGTCCCGCCGGAACTCCGGCAGCTCGTCGAGGAAGAGCACGCCCCGATGCGCCAGGCTGAGCTCGCCGGGGCCGCGCACCGTGCCGAGAAGGCCGGCGCTCGACACCGAGTGGTGTGGAGCGCGGAACGGGGGCCGGCGGAGGAGTCCCGTTCCCGGGGGGAGCCGTCCGGCGACCGAGTAGATCGTGCTCACCTCGATCGCGTCCTCGTCGGCGAGCGGCGGCAAGAGCACAGGCAGCCGTCGCGCGAGCATCGTCTTCCCCGCGCCGGGCGGGCCAACCATGAGGAGATTGTGTCCCCCCGCGGCCGCGATCTCGACCGCGCGCTTGGGGGCGACCTGTCCCCGGACATCGGCGAGGTCGAGCTCCGGCTCCGCGGGGGCCGGCGCTTCGCGCGGCTCGGGCGCCCAGGCCTCGTCGATGTCGCCGCGCACCGCGCGGAGCGACGCGATGGGCAGAACGCCGACACCCGGCACGGCGCGCGCCTCCGCCGCGTTCGCGCGAGGGAGCCAGACGGGCCCCAGCCCTTCGCGCCGCGCGGCGGCGAGCACCGCGAGCGTGCCGCGCACCCCGCGCAGCGTGCCATCGAGCGCGAGCTCGCCCAGGAACACGCCGTCCTCGATGGGTGCGCCGCGCGGCAATTGCCCCGACGCCAGGAGCACCGCGACCGCGATCGGGAGATCGAAGCGGCCCCCCTCCTTCCGGACGTGCGCCGGCGCGAGGTTGATGGTGATCTTCCGCGCGGGGAACTCGAATCCCGAATTCCGGATCGCCGCGAGCACCCGCTCGCGGCTCTCGCGCACGGCGAGATCGGGAAGGCCGACGATGGTGAAGGTGGGAAGTCCGGTTCCGAGGTCCGCTTCGACGGCCACGAAGACGCCCTCGATCCCGATCGTGGTGCAGCTCAGCACGCGTGCGAGCACCGGTCGATCCTTGCTTCGGGGTATCATGCGGGGGAAGGGGCGAAGCTTCGAGGAGCTGAAACGGTACGAGGCGGCCCCTGCCCTGTCAATCGCAGGTCGGAGGCGATGGCCGAATCGATCGGAATCGTGGGGGGCGGCGCGCTCGGCTCCCTGCTCGGCGCGAAGCTCGCCAAGGC
>DATJGP010000162.1:0-43799 GCA_035494915.1 Candidatus Eiseniibacteriota bacterium
GGGGGAATCCTCGCGACGCGGCTCCACTCGGACGGCTCGCTCGTGCATCTCCTCGAGATGCCGGCCGGCGGCTCGCTCATGCCCCCCTCGCACGAGACGGTGGCCCAGCGGCTCCACACGATCCACATGAGCGGGAACGACGTCTTCAAGCACGCCGTGCGCGCCATGGAGTCGGTCGCGCTCGAGGCGCTCGAAGCCGCGGGACGGAAACCCGAGGACCTCTCGCTCCTCGTGCCGCATCAGGCGAACTACCGGATCATCGACGCGACCGCGCGGCGCCTCGGCCTCCCGATGGAGAAGGTCTTCGTGAACCTCGACCGCTACGGCAACACCTCGGCGGCGTCGATCCCGCTCGCGCTCGACGAGGCGAATCGCGGGGGACGCATCCGCAAAGGGGACCTCGTGGAGATGGTGACCTTCGGCGGCGGCTTCACCTGGGCCGCGGCGGTGGTCGAATGGTAGGCCCCGCGCTCCTCTTCCCGGGGCAGGGATCGCAGTCGGTCGGGATGGGGCGCGCACTCGCGGAGCGGTACCCGAAGGCGCGCGAGGTCTTCCACGAGGCGGATCGCATTCTCGGCTTCGCGCTCTCGACGCTCTGCTTCGACGGACCCATCGAGGAGCTGACGCGCACCGAGAACACGCAGACCGCGCTCCTCGTGACGAGCCTCGCCGCATACCGCGTGCTCGAGGAGCGGGGCGTGCGTCCGGCGGCGGCCGCGGGGCACAGCGCGGGCGAGTATGCCGCGCATGTCGCGGCGGGATCGCTCCCGTTCGAGGAAGGGCTCAAGCTCATACGCCTTCGCGGCGAAGCGATGTCCCGGGCAGGGGCGGACCGTCCCGGAACGATGGCGGCCGTGCTCGGGCTCTCCGCCGAGCAGATCGACGAGGTGCTCCGCACCGTGAACGCGCCGCACGATCTCGCCGCGGCGAACTACAACGCGCCGGGGCAGGTGGTCCTCTCGGGCACGCCCGAAGCTGTGGCGCGGGGCTCCGAGGAAGCAAAGAAGGCGGGGGCGAAGAAGGTCGTCCCGCTCCAGGTGAGCGCCGCGTTCCACTCGCCGCTCATGGAAGGGGCGGCGCGCCAGCTCGGCGAGGGAATCGACAAGGCGCCGGTCGGACGCGCGGCCTTCCCGGTCTACGCCAACGTGACCGCGGGGCCGGTGACGGAGCCGGACGCGATCCGGCGCACGCTCCGGGAGCAGCTTCTCGCGCCCGTGCGCTGGGAGCAGACGATGCGCGCGATGGTGGAGCAGGGCATCCGGCGCTACATCGAGGTCGGAAACGGCCGCGTGCTGCGCGGGCTCCTCCGCGGTGTCGACAAGGAGGCGCAGGTCTTCGGCACCGACGATCCGGACGCGCTCGAGGCGGCGGTCGCAGGTCTCGCCGAGACGGCGGCGCGTTGAGCCGTCCGTTCGAGGGGCGCGTGGCCGTGGTCACCGGCGGCGCGAAAGGGATCGGCCGGGCGATCGCGATCCATCTCGCGACCGGCGGCGCGAAGCTCGTCCTCGCCGGACGCTCGGAGGCACCGCTCGAGGAGCTGAAGGGCGAGATCCAGGGGCAGGGAGGGGAGGCGGTCGCGGTGCGGGCGGACGTGGCCGTGGAGGCGGACGCCGACGCGCTCTGCAAGAGCGCGCTGGAGGCGTTCGGCAAGGCGGAGATCCTGGTCAACAATGCCGGGGTGACCCGGGACGGCCTCCTTCTTCGCATGAGCGACGCCGACTGGGACCAGGTGCTGGACACGAATCTCAAGGGGGCCTTCCACTGCACCCGAGCCTTCGCCAGACCGATGGTCCGCCAGAAGTGGGGTAGGATCGTGAACATCGCGTCCATCGTTGGCCTGACCGGAAACGCGGGACAGGCCAACTATGCGGCGTCGAAGGCGGGCTTACTTGGCCTCACGAAAGCGGTTGCGAAGGAACTGGCGTCGCGCCATATTACCGTGAATGCCGTGGCTCCTGGCTTCATCGAAACGGCCATGACGGACGCCCTGACCGAAAAGGTCCGGGAAGGTCTCATGGCGCAGATCCCCATGGGCCGCTTGGGGAAAGCGGAGGACGTAGCCCAAGCCGTGGGCTTCCTCTGCTCCGAAGGCGCGGCCTACGTCACCGGTCAGATCCTGACCGTGGACGGCGGTATGGTGATGTAGCGGGGGGGCGTTCCGAAGCCCTGCCGGACCGGAACGAATCTAAAGGGAGGTGAGCAAGGACATGGCTGCGTTCAGCGAAGAGCGGGTGAAGCAGATCATCGTCGATCAGCTGGGCGTCGCGCCCGAGCAGGTCACCGCGGAAGCGTCGTTCATCGACGATCTGGGCGCCGATTCACTCGACACGGTCGAGCTCGTGATGGCACTCGAGGAGGAGTTCGATCTCGAAATCCCCGACGAGGACGCCGAGAAGATGACGACCGTGGCGGACGCGATCAAGTACCTCGAAAGCCACGTGCCGAAGAACGCCTGATTCGGCACCGCGGGTCCGAACACGTACGGACCCGCGCGGAGCAGGGCGAGTCGACGAAAGGGAACGAAGAGAGAGCATGAGCCAATCGAACGGACAGCCGCGCCGCGTCGTCGTCACGGGCATGGGAGTGGTCTCCCCGCTCGGATCGGACGTCGAGGTGTTCTGGAAGCGGCTGACCGCGGGTGAATCCGGCATCGGCCCCATCACGCGATTCGACGTCTCGAAGTACGACACGCGATTCGGCGGGGAGGTGCGGGAATTCCGCGCCGAGGATTACCTCGACAAGAAGGACATCCGCCGCGCCGACCTGTTCGTGCAGTACGCGATCGGCGCGACCGCCCAGGCCGTGAAGCAGGCGGGCGTGTCTCCCGAGACCGTGGACCCCAACCGTTATGGGGTCGTGGTCGGCTCGGGCATCGGCGGGATCGCAACCTTCGAGGACCAGCATCGGACCCTGCTCGAAAAGGGTCCGTCGCGGGTGAGCCCGTTCTTCATTCCCATGATGATCTCGGACATGGCGTCGGGCCAGGTGTCGATTCAGTTCGGCGCCAAGGGACCGAACTACTGCACGGTGTCCGCCTGCTCCTCGGGCGCGCACGCCGTCGGCGACGCGTTCCGGATCATCCAGTCGAACGAGGCGGACGTCATGATCTCGGGGGGGGCGGAAGCCCCGATCGCCCCGGTCGCGTTCGCCGGTTTCTGCTCCATGAAGGCGATGTCCACGCGCAACGACGATCCCCTGAAAGCCTCGCGCCCCTTCGACGCCAATCGAGATGGATTCGTCATGGGGGAAGGCGCCGGCATCGTGGTGCTCGAGGAACTCGAGCACGCGAAGCGGCGCGGCGTGAGGATTCTGGCGGAGATCGTCGGTTACGGCGCAACGGGAGATGCCTATCACATGACGGCTCCGGCCCCCGAGGGTGAGGGTGCGGGCCGTGCCATGAGGGCGGCCATCCGGAACTCGGGCCTCAAGCTCGAGTCGTTCGGATATCTGAACGCCCACGGCACCTCTACGCCACTCAACGACAAATTTGAAACACAGGCCATCAAGTCGGTCTTTGGAGATCTCGCGTCCAAGCTCCCGGTCAGCTCGACGAAGTCGATGACGGGACACCTACTGGGTGCCGCGGGAGGGCTCGAGACGATCATCTGCGTCCTCGCCCTGGAGCGGCAGACGATTCCCCCGACGATCAATTACGAGACTCCGGATCCCGACTGCGACCTCGACTACGTCCCCAACACTGCACGAGCGGTCGAACTGCAGGCAGCCCTCTCTAATTCACTGGGCTTTGGTGGGCACAACGTCACCCTGGCGTTGTCGAGGTACATGGCGTAGGAAGATCCCGAAAGGGATCCGGTACCACGTGAACTTTTTGCGAAAGCTGTTCGGTCTGGACCAACCGGCCGCGCCCAAGGCGGCGCCGCCCGCGGTCCGCTCGCGCGACAGGGACTTCGATCTGAAGGGCCTGGAGCGCATGCTCAAGTATCAGTTCAAAGACGCCGGTCTGGCACGCACCGCGATGACGCACCGCTCGTATCTCCACGCGAGTCCGGGGCGCAGCGGCGAATCGAACGAGCGCATGGAATTCCTCGGCGACTCGGTCGTGGGCCTCGCGGTGAACGAGTTCCTCTACAACAAATTCCCGAAGCTCCGTGAAGGCGAGCTGACGAAGATGAAGTCGCTCCTCGTGAGCCGCGTGATCCTCTCGCGCACGGCGAATCTCATGGGGCTAGGCAACTACATCCTGCTCTCCGAAGCGGAGAACGGCTCCGGCGGCCGCGGCCGCGCGTCCATCCTGGCCGACACGCTGGAAGGCGTGATCGGCGCGGTCTACCTGGACGGCGGGCTCGAGCCGGCGCGGAAGCTCACGGAGCGTCTCCTCCTGCGCGAGGTGCACGAGATCCTGAGCGACGCGAATCTCGCGAACTACAAGAGCATGCTGCAGGAGTACGTGCAGGGCGAGTTCAAGACCCACCCGCAGTATCGGATCTCGAGCGAGAACGGGCCCGACCACCAGAAGATGTTCGCCGTCGAGGTGGTCGTGAACGGGAAAACGCTCGGCCGCGGGCACGGGAACAACAAGAAGGAAGCGGAGCAGGAGGCGGCTCGCGATGCGCTCCTCCACTTCGAGAAGCTGGTCCGTCCCGAGCGGAGTGGCGGCAGCAGCATCGAGGAGGAAGGCTCGGGAGGACGCCGCCGGCGCCGCGGAGGCCGCGGACGGCGCGGAGGTCGCTCGGGCGAAGGGCGCTCCGGCGAGGGGCGGATGGAGGACGGCTCCTCCGGAAGTGAGCCTCGCGTACGGAGCGGCCGTGAGCGCGAGGGGCGGGAGCCGCGCGAAGGACGGGAGCCACGTGAAGGACGGGAGCCACGTGAAGGACGTGAGCCGCGCGAGGCTCGTGAGCGCGACGGCAACCGTGAATCGAGCCGCGACGGCAGTGAGCCGCGGGAAGGGCGCGAGGGCCGGGAGGGCCGCCGCGGTCGCGGAGGCCGCGACCGGCGCGGGCGTGGATCGCGGGAGCCGCACGGAGCGCGGGAGCCGCAGGGGGCCGGCGAGCCGCAGGGAGCGCGGGAGCCGCAGGGGGCGGTTGAGCCGCAGGGAACGCGGGAGCCTCGCGAGGAAACGCGGGACGTCTATCCGCCGCCCCGCGAGGTGAAGCCTCGCGACGACGAGCGGCCGTCAGCGCCGGAGCCTCGCTACGAACGCGAGGAGCCGCGCGAGCCGCGTGAGTACTCGGAGCCGCGACCCCATGACGAGCCGCGCGACCGAGGCGAATCGTCCGATCGAGGATCGTCCGGCGGTTCGTCGGGAAGCAGTGAGAACGGAGGCGGATCGAGCGGGCAGGATTTCTCCACGAATCGTGATCCCTGGGCGGCTTCGCGCTTGCACACCGATTCATAGACCGTTATAATCCACAGCGTCGTCTCGAGACGGGGGAGGAGGGCCCGACAGGGTCTTCCTCCTTACCTTTTTCAGGGAGACGACCGGAACGTGAACGTCCAGACCCGGGCAGCACTCGCGGCACTCAGCCTCAGCCTCATTGTCGGCCTCGCCCCCTCGCCTGCCCGCGCCTACTTCTTCTCGCTCTACACGCCGCCGAGCGTCACCTGCCAGATCCAGTCGGATCTGGCGGAAGCGGCCGGAGACCACGCCGGGGCGATCGCCTGGGCGGAGTCCCTGACCGTGATGGATCCGCAGTCGAGCTACGCCGCGTCGCGCGTGGCCGGCCTGTACGAGGACGGTGGCGAGGACGAGACCGCGCTCCACTGGGGCGACCGGGCGCTGTCCCTCGACAGCTTGAACGTCGAGGCCGCCATGTTGGTGGGTCGCATGCGGTTACGCTCCGGCGAGCCCGGGCTGGCCGTGCAGGCCCTGAGCCCGCCGCTCCGCATCGTGGGAGCCATTCCCGAGCTCTACGCGCTCCGCTCCCTGGCCCACGAGCTGAACCGCAATTACGAGGCGGCGCTCGCCGACCTCAAGCGAACCGATGTGCTCCTGCCCGATTTCGCGTGGATCGCGACCGGGATCCTGAGTCTTGCGCTCGAGGACGGCCGGCTGGAGGAAGCGTCTTCGGCCCTCCATCTGGCCCTGGAGCTCAAACCTGACGACTCGCGCACGCTCCGGCTGGGTGTCGCCCTCGCCCGCCGGACAGGGGATCCACTCCTCGAAGAGCGGCTCCTCAAAGAGCTGGCCGAGGTCGACGAGCCCCGTCCGGAAGACGTCGCGAGCTACGCCGCGTTTCTCATGCGCACGCGGAAGGACGCCGAGCTGAACGGGCTCTTCCAGCGGGCCGAGACCAAGGGTTTGAGTGGAGACGACGTCCGCGTGGACGCCGGACAGGAGCTCCTCCGCTTCGGCGATTACACGAACGCGCTCGAGGCGGTGAAGCCGCTCAAGAAGGACACCCGCGCGGTGCCGATCCGGGCTCGCGCGTACCTCGCCCTGGGCGAGGAGAAGAAGGCGCTCGAAGGGTACCGCCGGCTCCTGCCGGGACGGACGCTAGTGCGGGAGGAGTCGCTCATCGTGGCCTATCTCGAGATTCGAGTCGGCGACCGGAACGAGGGGATCCGGACGCTGGAGGACACGCGGTCGCGGCCGTTCGACACTCCGCGACAGGTCCTCGCCGCGAGCCTGTGCTACTCTCTCCTGGGCCACCCGGAGGAGGCTCTGACCTTGGTGCGCGACAGTGCGGCCAAGGGCATCGACAGCCCCTCCATCTACGAGGAGCTGGGCTCGGCGGCGACGGTGCTGGGTGACAGCCTCCTCGCGCAATGGGCTTGGGAGCGTCTCCGGGACATGGGCCAGGAGACCTCGGAATGCCTCTTCTTCCTCGCCAGCTCCGAGCTGGGGCAGGGGGACCAAGCCAAGGGTATGGCCACCCTCACCCGCTCGATCCAGCTCGACCCCAAGAACGGTCGGGCGCTCCTTCTCATGGGAAAGCTCCGTCACCGGCTGGGACAGCTGGAGATGGCGCGCGAGATCCTGATCCGCTCCGCCCGCTGCCCGGAGACTGCTGCCGAGGCAAATCGAGAGCTGGCCAAGGTTTGCAGGACCCTTCGGCTGGACTCCGAAGCCCGGGATGCGGAGAACCGGGCCCGCTCGGGGCGCCCCGCGCCGCCGGCCGGCCTCTCCCTCTTCCAAACCCCCTGACCCTTCCGGGGGCGCTTCGGAACTGCGCTCCCCGCCTCGGTGTAGCATGAGCACGGAGAACGACGACGTGCCCATCGAGCCAATACGCCTGAAAAAGCTCGACCTCGCCGAGCTGACCGATGAAGACGTCATGGAGCGCTGCGCCATGGGCTCCGAGGCGGCTTTCCGCACGCTCGTGCAGCGGTATCGCACCCGGATCATGAATCTGGTCTGCCGCTTCATCAACGACCGGGACCGGGCGGAGGAAATCAGCCAGGAGGTGTTCCTTCGGGTCTTCCGGAACCGCGAGCGGTACCGGAAGAGCGGCAAGTTCTCCACGTGGATCTTCACCATCGCGGTGAATCTCACGAAGAACGAGATCCGCAGCCGCGTCCGTCATCGCGGCACGTTCAGTCTGGATGCAATGGAAGAAGAGTCGAGTGGCCAGGGCGTGACGTTTCCCGACGCCAAACCGCTCCCCGACGAAGACCTGAATGCCACGGAAATTGGCGAGAAGGTCGCTGAGGCGCTCCGCAAAATCCCCGCGCGTTATCGCGAGGCGGTGGTGCTTCGAGACGTCGAGGGGCTCAGCTACGAGGAGGTGGGTCAGATCCTGCGCATTCCGGGCGGCACGGTTCGCTCGCGCATCAACCGCGCCCGGCTCATGCTGAAGGAGAGACTCAAACCATACCTCACCCTGGAGGATGTATGAACTGCCGGTCCGCCGAATCCCTCTTTTCAGCGTTCGTAGAGGACGAGCTCAATCAGAAAGAGCGCCGCTTCCTCGAGTCGCACCTTCTCTCCTGCCGCCGCTGCACGGCCTCGATGCGCGAGCTCAAGGCCTCGATGGATCTTTGCGGCGCGCTCCCGACCGTGGACACGAGCCCTCACTTCGAAGACGACTTGATGGCCATGATCCGCTCGGGCGAGGCGATGCGCCCGTCGATCATCGATTGGCTGCGCGGTCTCGTCACGATCGAGCGCATCCGTCCGTTCGCGCTCGCCGGCGCGGGCGCGTCGGCGGTCCTGATCGCGTCCTTCGCGATCAACCATCCCCTGTTCACCACGTTCGCCAGCCACACGACCAAGGCTCCCGTGACCCAGGCCGCCGTGCCGGCTCCGGCTCCGACGCCGTCGGGCACCGAGGTCGCGTCCATCACGCCGCCCGAGACCACGGCTCCCGCGCCCAGCGCCAAGGCGCCCGTGAAGAGCGACGCGGGGTACGCCTGGGCCGACCACAGCGTCCGGACCTCCTCGAGCATTCCGGACACGACGGTCCCCAATCCGGGCTCCCGCTACGACGATGAGTACATCACCGACCAGTTCTTCCTCGAGCGCGGGACGGACGGAGGCAACAACCCGACCATCACCCCGGTCTCGAGCAGCGCGTCGGATGACGTCTACATCACGTTCTAAGAGCCCGATGCCCCGGGTGAGCCCGGGCGCCTGTCTCCTCGCCGTCTCGGTCCTCGTTCTCGCGGGACCGGGAGCCGGCGTCTCTCACGCCGTTCCCCGCCACGTCGCCTTCCGCTCCGACGAGGCCTCGCTCCTCGGGGTCGTCGATTCCGTTCACGCCTCGATCGTGACCGTGGTCGGCTATCCCCCTCCCGATCCGGCCGGACGCGCGGGCAAGCGCCGCCGGCTGATCGGCTCCGCCGTCGCGACAGCGCCGGATCGCATCATCGCGTCCGCGAGCGTCGCCATTCCCGGCGGCAGCGTGCACGTCCTCCTCGGCAACGGCGTCGAGCGCCCCGCGATCCTGCTTGGCGTGGACCGCCAGTCGAACATCGCGCTCTTCCAGATCGAGGGCGCGAAGCTCGAGCCGCTCCACGCGGCATCGCCGCAGTCGCCGGCGGTGGGATCGTGGGTCGCGGTGGTCTCGAACGTCGGCATCACGCGCCCGCAAGCGGCCATCGGCCAGATCGTCGGCCGGGGCGAACGCGTGGACGAGCACACGGGGGGCGACATCTTCGAGATCGACGCTCCCACCTATCCCGGCTCGACCGGCGCCGCGATCCTGAACGAGGACGGGGACTGGATCGCGATGGTGGTCGGGCGCGCGGCGCCGAGCCCGAGCGATGGCGCTCCGGTGGGCCTCGATTCGGGCGAGTCCATGCCGCCGAGCAGCGTCCTGATTGCGCTTCCGGTGGACCAGGTGACGTACATCACGAAGGAGCTGGAGGCCTACGGCAGCGTGCGGCGCGGCTTCCTGGGGGTCCAGTTGAAGCGCGGGCCCGCGACCCCGTCCGATTCGCTGGGCATCATGGTGGCCAACGTGGTACCCGGAAGTCCCGCCGACTCGAGCGGACTCAGGGTGGGGGACCGGATCCTCGCGGTGGACGGCCAGGAGGCGCACACGGCCGACGACCTCACCGCCCTCGTGCGCGCGATGCGTCCGGGGGACGACGTGGAGCTGACCGTGCTTCGCAAGGACGACATCTTCCCGATCCGGGTCGTGCTCGGCGCCGCGTTCACGAATCCGCCCGTTGGACCGCGCCCCTCGCGAGAGGAGGAGATCCGCCGCGCGAAGACGGATCTCAACCAGCTCGAGATGCAGAAGCGCCAGCTCGAGCAGCGCATCCGCACCCTCGAGGGCTCCTCCTCCCGCTGACCCTCCGCCGGCTCGAGACGCCGGCGCTCGAGCCCCTCTTCTTCTCGCTCCGCCGCGCGTGTGCTAGCCTGCGCGCCACGATGCGGCGACGTCGAACGCTCCCCATCGATCTCCCGTCTCACGATCTCCTGGCCGCCGCGGAGACGATCCGCACGCCATGACCCGAATCCGCATTCGCCCGAGATCGGTCGCCTACGACGTGACCGTCGCCCCGGGACTCCTCGCGCGCGCGGGGTCGCTCCTTCGCCGCGCGCACGGCGGCTCCGTGGCCGCCGTCGTCACCGACCGCACGGTGGACCGGCTCCATGGCGCCCGCCTCGTACGCTCGCTCACGAGCGCCGGATGGACGGTGCGCCGGGACGTGCTGCCGGACGGCGAGCGAGCGAAGTCGCTCGTAGGGCTCGAGCGGCTCTGGGTTCGCTGGGCTCGCGCGGGGCTCTCGCGCGACGCGATCGTGGTCGCGCTCGGCGGGGGCGTGGTCTCCGACGTCGCTGGATTCGCGGCGTCCTGCTACGCGCGCGGGCTCCCATGGGCGGCCTTCCCGACGACCGTCATCGGCCAGGCGGACGCGGCCATCGGCGGGAAGACCGGCGTGAACCTCGCGCAAGGGAAGAACCTGATCGGCGCCTTCCATCATCCGTTCGCGGTCTACGCCGACGTGGAAACGCTGCGCACGCTGCCCACGCGGGAGTACCGCGCGGGGCTGGCCGAGATCGCGAAGATCGGCGTGATCGCCCACCCTGCGATTCTCTCGAGACTCGAGCGTCTCGCTCGAGCCGGAACACGCGCCGCGCGTCCGGAGCTCGTGGGACCGCTCGTGCGCTCCGCCGCCGAGGTGAAGGCGCTCTTCGTCCAAGCCGACGAGCGCGATCAGGGCGTGCGGCTCGCGCTCAACTTCGGACACACGGTGGGGCACGCCCTCGAGGCCGCGACCGGATATCGGCGCTATCGGCACGGGGAGGCGGTCGCGATCGGCATGGCGGCCGCGCTCCGGATGAGCGTGCTCGAGGCCGGTCTCGATCCGGTCGACGCGATGGAGGCGGAGTCGCTCCTCACCGCGCTCGGACTTCCAACGCGTCTGGCGAAGGAGCCTGGCCGCGCGTTCTGGGACGCGCTCGCTCGAGACAAGAAGCGTGGACGATCCGGCGTGCGGATGATATTGTGCCCCGCGATCGGCGAATCTAAAGTCTTTGAATTGCCAGCGCTTACCACCCTTCGACGGGTTATTCGGAGTCTGGTCCGTCATCCGGGAGGGAACCCATGAGGGTCGACGCGGCCAAGGAGACGGCCATTCCGGTCGAGGAGATCATCGCCAAGGACCCGGCCACCGCGCTCTACCTGCCGCATGTGGAGCGGCTGGTCGAGGACGGCCGCCTCGAGGAGGCGATCGCGCTCTGCGAGGAGCGCAAGCGCCGTCCGGGCCGCGGCGTGGGCGACCACATCGTCCTCGGCCGCGCCTACCTCGCCGACGGACAGCTCGCCCGCGCGCGCGCCGAATTCAAGGAGGCGCTCGATCTCGACCGCGAGAACGTCGTCGCGTTGAAGGCGCTCGGCGGCATCCTCGCGCACGAGGGGAACCACGCCGAGGCCGCGAGCTATTACCAGGCGGTCTGCCGCGTCGATCCGGGCGATCTCGAATCGCAGACCGCGCTCCACCAGATCACGTCGGGCGAATTCCCGGAGATCCGTCCCGCGGACGTCATCGTGGGGCAGGGCGCCATGCACTGGCAGCCCGTGCGCCTGCCGCGCGAAGAGGAGCATCTCTCCGAGCTCGCGCTCGGACTCCGCACGATCGAGCGGTTCGACGCGTCACAGACGGAAGCACCCACCCTTCCGCGCTCGTATGCCGCGCCCGAGGTGGGCTTCGATCTCCCAGTCGAGCGAATCGCGCCGGGCGTCGAGCCCGACGAGAGCCGCGCCGAGGTCGTGGATCGCGCGCCTTCGGACTTCGCCCCGAGCGTGCCGAGGAGCGGCAATCCATTCGAGCGCGTGCAGCCGGAGCCAATGCCGGAGGCCGAGCCCGTTCACGCGGAGGCCCAGGTCGCCGCGGGCGGACTCGGGGACATCATCGAGAGCCATCCTCCGGTCGAGGTGCCGCGCGCTCCGGGCAAGCTCGTCGAAGGCAACAAGAGCGCGTTCCAGACCTGGATCCGTCAGCTGAGCGGAAAGGAGTAGCGAGATCGCGCGCGAGGTCTGGGTGCTGCACGGTCCCAATCTCGGTCTCCTCGGCCGGCGGGAGCCGCAGCTCTACGGCAAGGAGACCTTGGCGTCGATCGACCGCCGCCTCACGGAGCTGGGCGAGCTGCTCGATCTTCGCGTGTCCTCGTTCCAGACCAACCACGAAGGAGCGCTCGTCGACCGGCTGACGGTCGCGATGGACGAAGTCGACGGGTGCCTCCTCAATCCGGCCGCGCTCAGCCATGGGAGCCTCGCTCTGGCGGACGCGCTCCGGTCGATGACCATCCCCGTGGTGGAGGTCCACATGACCAATCTGTACGCGCGCGAGCGCGAGCGCCAGTTCAGCCTGACCGGGAGCGCCGCGGCGGGCGTGATCATGGGGTTCGGCCCCGCGAGCTACGAGCTGGGGCTCCACGCGCTCGCCGCCATGGTCGCGCCCGCGAAGGGGCGGAGGAAGCGGACGTGAGCCTGAAGCGCGACATCCAGGAGCTGATCCAGATCATGCGCGAGGAGGATCTCGCCGAGATCGAGGTGCGCCGCTGGTTCTCCTCGGTGCGGGTACGCCGTCCGATGGCCGAGCAGGCCCTGATCCACGCGGCCGCCCCGTCGCCCGTCGCCCAATCGCCCGCCGCGCGCGAAGCCGAGGCGTCGCCGGAATCGCAGCTCACGCCGATCAAGTCGCCGATGGTGGGCACCTTCTACCGGTCGCCCGCGCCCGACGCGGACCCCTACGTCGAAGAGAACTCGTCGGTCGACGTGGGTCAGACGGTCTGCATCGTGGAAGCCATGAAGCTCATGAACGAGATCGAGTCGGACGTGCGAGGACGCATCGCGAAGATCCTCGTCGAGAACGCGCAGCCGGTGGAGTTCGGGCAGGTCCTGTTCCTGGTCGAGGCGGAAAGCGCCGCGTAGGCGCGGGAGGCGGGGAGGCGCATGAATATCAAGCGCGTGCTGCAGCGGATGGTCGAGATGGGCGCCTCGGACCTCCACGTCAAGGTGGGCACGAAGCCGACCGCCCGCGTGAACGGCGAGCTGGTCCCGATCGACGAGGCGCCGCCGAGCCAGCAGGAGCTCGAGGCGGTCGTCGATCAGATCCTCACCCCGAAGCAGAAGCGGGTCTTCGAGGAGACGAAGGAGGTCGACTTCGCCTTCGGGGTCACGGGGCTCTCGCGCTTCCGCACCAACTTCTACCAGCAGCGAGGCACGTTCGCATTCGTCTTCCGGCAGGTGCCCGCGACCATCCCCGCGTTCGAAGAGCTGAACCTTCCGTCGGTGGTCGAGGATCTCGCGCTCAAGCCGCGCGGCCTCGTCCTCGTGTGCGGCACGGTGGGAAGCGGGAAGTCGACGACCCTGGCCGCCATGATCGACTCCTTGAACCGGCGTGAGCCCCGGAACGTCATCACGATCGAGGATCCGGTCGAGTTCCTGTTCCGCGACAAGAAGTGCACGATCTCGCAGCGCGAGGTGGGTCTCGACACGGACAGCTTCGCCGAGGGGCTGAAGCACATCCTCCGCCAGGATCCGGACGCGATCCTGATCGGCGAGATCCGCGATCCGGTGACCATGCGCACCGCGCTCATGGCGGCGGATACGGGGCACCTCGTGCTCTCGACGCTCCACACGATCGACGCGGCGCAAACGGTGAACCGCATCATCTCCTTCTTCCCGCCGCACGAGCACGAGGAAGTCCGGTACATGCTCGCGACCACGCTCCAGGCCGTGGTGGCGCTCCGGCTCATCCCCCGCGCCGACCAGCCCGGGCGAATGCCGGCGGCCGAGGTGCTCATCGTCACGTCGACGGTGCGCGAGTACCTGCTCGACCCCGAGAAGACGAGCCTCATCAAGACGGCCATCGCGGAGGGCGTGTCGCAGTACGGGATGCAGACGTTCGATCAGTCGATCATGAAGCACTACTCCGAAGGCAAGATCTCCATCGAGAACGCGCTCAAGTACTGCTCCAATCCCACCGAGTTCGAGCTCCGCGTGAAGGGCATCCACGCCACCTCGGACGAGACCTGGAAGACATTCGAGCGTCCCAAGCAGGAATCCCTCTAGCGCGCATGTTCCGGAAGATCCTGATCGCCAACCGAGGAGAGATCGCGCTCCGGATCATCCGCGCCGCGCGCGAGATGGACATCGAGACGGTGGCCGTCTTCTCCGAGGCGGACCGGGACTCGCTCCACGTACGCCTCGCCGACGAGGCGGTCTGCATCGGCCCGCCGCCGAGCTCCGCGAGCTACCTCAACATGGCGCGCATCATCAGCGCGGCCGAGATCACGGCCGCCGACGCCATCCACCCGGGCTACGGCTTCCTCTCCGAGAACGCGCACTTCGCCGAGGTCTGCGAGTCCTGCCACATCCGCTTCATCGGCCCGACCTCCGAGATGATCCGCACGATGGGGGACAAGGCGGTGGCCCGCAAGACGGCGGTCGCGGCGGGCGTTCCCGTGACGCCGGGGAGCGAGGGAGTCCTCGAGTCTGCGGACCAGGCGGCCGATGTCGCCAAATCGCTCGGCTATCCCGTCATCATCAAGGCCGCGGCCGGCGGCGGCGGGAAAGGGATGCGCATCGCGACCGACGAGGCCTCGCTCAGGAACGGCGTCATGACCGCCCAGGCCGAGGCGGAGGCCAACTTCGGATCCGGCGCCGTCTACCTCGAGCGCTACGTCGAGAAACCGAGGCACATCGAATTCCAGGTGTTCGGGGACAAGCAGGGGAACGTGGTGCACCTGGGCGAGCGCGAGTGCTCCATCCAGAGGCGTCATCAGAAGCTCATCGAGGAGGCGCCGAGCGTGGCGCTCTCGCCCGAGCTCCGCGCGCGCATGGGGGAGGCCGCCGTGCGCGCGGCTTCGTCCATCCACTACGAGGGGGCGGGCACGATCGAGTTCCTGCTCGGTCCGACCGGCGAGTTCTATTTCATGGAGATGAACACGCGCATCCAGGTGGAGCACCCGGTCACCGAGATGGTCACGCGCCACGATCTCATCAAGGCGCAGATCCTGGTGGCCGCGGGCGAACCCCTTCCGTGGAAGCAGAGCGAGATCGAGCTCCAGGGCCACGCGATCGAGTGCCGCATCAACGCGGAGAAGCCGGATCAGAACTTCCAGCCCTCGCCCGGCACCGTGCGCTACTTCCACAGCCCCGGCGGACCCGGCGTGCGCGTGGACAGCCACCTCTACTCCGGCTACCGCGTGCCTCCCAACTATGACTCGATGGTCGCCAAGATCATCTGCTGGGGGCGGAACCGAAGCGAGGCCATCGCTCGGATGCGCCGCGCGCTCCTCGAGACGGTGGTCGAGGGGATCGATACCACGCTGTCGTTCCATCTCGAGGTGCTCGCCGATCCCGGCTTCCAGAAGGGCGAGATCCACACGGGCTACCTGGAAGAGTTCATGAGCCAGAGGACCAAGGCGGCGTGACCTCGACGGGCGCCCGGGGCGCCTCGGGCCTCGCGCGCATCGACCTCTACCTCACGCCCACCGAACTCGAGCGCGCTTCGCTCGAGGATCGGCGCCTCCTGGTCGTCGACGTGCTCCGGAGCTCCACCTCCATCGCGACGGCGCTCCAGAACGGAGCGTCGAAGATCATCCCCGTCGAGACCGTGGAAGAGGCGACCCGCCTCGCCCAGACCCTCGATCCCAAGTCGCGCCTCCTCTGCGGCGAGCGCGACGGCCGCAAGGTCGGCGGCTTCGATCTCGGGAACTCGCCGCGCGAGTACACGCGCGAGCGCGTGGACGGCAAGACGCTCGTCTTCGCCTCCACCAACGCGAGCCCGCTCATGGCCGGGCGTCTCGACGGTCGCGAGCAGCGGGTGCTCGGCTACGTCAACCTGAGTGCGGTGGCGGAGCTCTCCCGGTTCGACGCCATGGACCTGGCCATTCTCTGTGCCGGGAAGAGCGGACTCTTCTCGCTGGAGGACGCGGCCTGTGCCGGGGCGTTGATCCGGCGGCTCGCGCCCGAGGGAGACTCGATCGCGCTGAACGACGCCGCGGAGATGGCGCGCGAGTACGATCGGCGCTACGGCGCGGATCCCGAAGGAATCCTCCGGCGCAGCGAGCACGGCCGCCATCTCATGGATTTGGGATTCGAGGAGGACCTGCCGGTCTGCGCGGCGATCGACAGCGTGCCGCTGGTGCCGCTCCTCAAGGAAGGGCGGATCGTGGCCCCCGCCGGGTCGCGGCGCTAGCCGCCCCGCCTCGCGCGGCGCAGGAGCTCGAGCGCGAGCGCTCCGAAGAAGAGATTCCCGAGCCAGGCGGCGAGCATGGGCGGGAGGGTGCCGTTGTGCCCCAGCGACTGCCCGGTCCGGATGAAGGCGTAGTAGACGAAGCTGATGAAGATCGAGAGCCCGAAGCTGATCGCGAATCCCCCACGCCTCACGCGCAAACCGAGAGCGGTGCCGATCACGACCACGATCAGATTCGTGAGCGGGAAGGCCACCTTCAGGTAGAGCTCCACCAGGTACTTCTGCACGCGGCTCCCGCTCTGGTGGAGCCGTCCGATGTAGTTCTGGAGCTGCCAGTAGGAGAGCGCCTTCGGATCCTCCTCCGCCTTGGCGAAGTCCTCGGGAGTCTCCTTCAGGCCCGGGAGCGTGAGCTCGTTGAACTCGGCCGCGTGCTCTCCCTCGCGGTCGAATCTCCGGACGAAGCCGCGGCGGAAGACCCAGCGTCCCTTCTGCCAGCGCGCGGTCTCGGCGTCGATGCGGCCCGTGAGGGTGTGCTTCTGGATCTGCTGGATGACGACCTCGGTCATGGTCTGACTCGGGATGTCGTAATTGCGGATCAGGAAGGTCCGGCCGTCGCGTCCCAGGTAGGCGAGATTGGTGCGCACCGTCGCCCCCTCCGGGCTCTGTTTCTTGATCTCCACCCGGTAGAGCCGGAGCTTCTGAGCGTTCAACGGCGGCAGGACCATCTCGTTCACCACGAAGACGAGCACGCTCACGGTCGCGGCCACGACCCACATCGGGAGCGCGATCCGGCCGATCCCGATGCCAGCGGCCTGCATGGCCGTGAGCTCGTTCTGCCGTCCGATCTGTCCCAGCGCGAGCAGGCAGGAGAGGAGCATCGCCATCGGCAGCACCTGCACCACGATGCCCGGGATGGAGGCGAGGTAGTACGAGACCACGATGTGGATCGCGACGCTGTTGTCGAGGTAGGTGTCCATCTTCTCGAAGACGTCCACGATGATGAAGACCGCCACGAAGAAGACGAGCCCCGCGAGCAGCGACAGGAGCTGCTCGCGCAGGATGTACCGGTCGAGGAGCCTCATGCGGGCATCGGCCTCCGCTCCCGCCCGCGGCGGCGGCGCGGCCGGCGGCGGATCAGCTCCGCGGCGTGGAGCGTGAGGTAGAGGCCCACGGCGCCAATCACGATGTTGGGGGTCCACATGGCGATCCATGGCGGTAGGAGCCGGCGATCCGCCAGCTCCTCGCCGCCGGCGAGGCAGAGGTAATAGAAGATGAAGAAGAGGATGGAGAGGAAGGCGACCGAGATCCCGCTCCGCCTCGCGCGGATGCCGAGCGGCGCGCCGACCAGGACGAAGACGAGGCAGGCCGCCGGGATCGAAAACTTCTTCTGCACCTCGACCTCGAGGCTCTGAGCCCGTCGATCGAGCGCTTCGACCTCCATCTGGCGCATCTGGATGATGTCCGCCGTGGTGGGGCTCACGAAGTGGCCCGGAGCCTCCTTGGGAGGCGGCTTTCCGATCCCGCCCACGGAGGAGAAGGCCCGGGTGACGCTCCGGATGAGGGCCTGGAGACCCCGGGGCGGCCGGTGGGGCACGGCCGCCTCCACGAACTCCGAATAGCTGGCGAATCCGGCCTGGTGAAGGACCTGGTCGCGACGGTCGATCGCCCCCTTCAAGTCGGTGCGCAGCTTGTGGATCGAGGCCTGCATCATGCCCAGGCTCATCTCCCGGTCCCCGCGCGCGTCCCGGTCCTGCCGCTCCAGATCTCCCCCCATGGTCCGAATATTAATGGTGTGGGTCTTGAACATGAGCCGGCGGTAGGTCCGCTCCTCCTCGTTCGGGGGGACTTCGTGGATCTCCCCGTCGTGCAGCTCCAGGGACATCACACGTCCGTCCTTGGAGTTGTGGATCACGCCCCAGTCGGCCAGGATCGTCGTGGGGCGTGCGTTCGAGTTGAGCTGGTAGATCTTCACGCCCCGGATCTGGTTCGTCCGGTCGTCCACTTTCTCGACGAAAATGCTGTACCCGACGAAGTCGTCGACGAATACCCCTTCCTGGATCGTCGCGGTGGGGCGCTTTCGGCCCACGTCCGCCATGAGGTTGGCCAGGCGGTGGTTGGACTCGGGAAGGATCAGGTTGTTGAAGAGGACGAGGAGCCCGGCCAGGACGAGCGCCGCGCTCAAAGGGGCGCCGACGATCCGGAGCAGGTTCACGCCGTTCGCCTTCATGGCCGCGATCTCGTTGTCCTGGGAGAGCCGGCCGAACGTGGCGAGGCACGCGATGAGGACCGCGCAAGGGAACGCCAGGGCCACCATGTAGCCGAGCGACAGCACGAAGAGCTCGAGCACGACGCCGGCCCCGATCCCTTTGCCGATGGCGAGGTCGACCAGATCGAACATGAAGTCCAGTGTCAGCAGGAAGATGACCACGCTGAACCCGATCAGGAACGGGTACAGGTGCTCGCGGAGGACATACCGTTCGAGTATTCTCATTCGTCTTTCGGGGCGGGTGGTGGGCGTCGCACGCGGCCGCAGTATAGGGAGCCGGGGCACGTCCAGGCAAACCCCCATCCAGAGGCGCCGCACTTACTTCCGGCTCGAACTCCGCACGAGACCAGGGGTTTAAGTACCAGCATCGACTCCCCCTTGTCGAGCCACCCAAGGATCGGAACACTCCACGATGGACGCATGCTTCCTCGTTTGAGGTGGTTGTATATCCTCGCTCTGGGCTTTCTCTTAGGCCCCTGGGCGGGGATCCATGCCGAGCCCTATCAGGATCTGCCGAACCCCGACCGGCTGCAGCCGGTCGAGGCCGATCTCAGCACGCCCGTTCTGCCACCGGGGTGGAGGTTCCGCCCCATCCACGCGAACGGCGACTATCCAACCGGGCAGCCCGACATCGACGTCACCGTCGATCCCGTCGCCGGGACCGTCCAGGAGAGTTACCGTGAAGGGGACGTGGAGGTTCGCGAGCCTCTCGTTTTGACCCCCGATGAGTACAACCAGATCCTGAGCGGCCGCACGGTCCGACGGCTCTGGAAGGACAAGGCCAAATCCACGCGCTCCATGGATCGCGGCCAGCTCCGCTCGGGCACCGCGCTCCGCGTCGAGCTCCCGGTCCAGCTTCCCAAGATGGTTCGTTCCATCGTCGGCGATGGGACCCCGAACATCGAGATCTCGGGAAGCGAGACCATCACCTTGAGCGGGACGAGCGACTGGACCGCGAGCAACCGCATCCAGACCGAGCGCAAGAACCAGAGCGCGTTCCCCAGCTTCGACATGAAGCAGGAGCTGAACGTCAACCTGACCGGATCGATCGGCGACCGGATCAAGGTCGACATCGACCAATCGAGCAACGTCACCACCTCCATCGACAATCAGGTGAAGCTCCGCTACGAGGGGGGCGACGACGACATGATCCGCTCCGTCGAGCTCGGCAACACGAACCTGTCGGTGGAAGGCGCGTCGTTCCGGCAGGAAGGGCTGTTCGGAATCAAGTCGGTGGCCCGGCTCGGCAGCGTCGACGTTCAGGCCATCGCGAGCAAGCAGGAAGGAAAGACCGAGACGGCGCGCTTCACCCCGTCCGGCGAGCTCAAGGACGTGCAGATCCGGGATCTCGAGTACATCCACCGCACCTACTTCTTCATCGCGGACCATCCGGTGAAGATCAAGGCCGGGACCCTGCACGTGTACAAGGACGACCGTATTACGGCCACGAACACGACGGAGAGTCCTGGCCTGGCGCGCGTCAATCCGCTGGCTCCGCCAGATTCAGCGTCGAACCCGGAATTTCCAGGGAAATTCACTTCTCTCACGCTCGACGATGACTATTCCATCATTTATCCGTACGTCACGGGAGAGGCGGGCGAGATCCCGGTGATCAAGCTCCGTCAGGCGCTTGGCTCGACGGAGATCCTGGCGGTTTCTTACGTGGATGAGATCACAGGTCAGCAGGTCGGCACCACGGAGAACACCCAGTTCGCAGCGGAGAATCCCGCCCTCGCGAAGCCGGCGAACACGCTCCTCCTCAAGGCCATAGGAGTCGAATTCAACCGGATTACGAAGGATCCCGATACGGGACTATTCAGCAGGAGCGACCCGTGGTACCCGGTGCTCCCGTACGAGCTCCGTAACTTCTACGACCTCCAGGGCCGGGACATCGCTTTCGAAACCCTGACCCTCAAAGTGAAGCGGCTCCAAAACGGCGCGGTCAACGATCCCGATTTCATCAACACCATCGACGGCGATGTGCCTCTCGTCCAAATCCTTGGATTGGACACGAAGAACAACAGCACCAATGCCGATGGGGCTGACGGGCAGGTCGACAGCCGGCTGATCGACCCACAAACGGGCATTCTCTTCTTCCCGGATCTGCATCCCTTCAACCCAGACACGACGAAGATATGCTCCCTTGTGGATTCAACAGGCGGATTCCTTTGCCTGGACGACTTCGGACGGAACAAGCTCCTGGACCCGGCTCTGACCAATCCGAAGGTCTATTACGCACTCCAGCCGGACCCCAACGCCGACACCCGGTATTACATCGAGGCCGAGTTCAAGAGCAGCACCCAGGGGTTCTTCCTCGGACGCTTTGACATCCTTGAAGGATCGGAAACGGTCAAGGTCGACGGCATCCCGCAGCGACGCGGCTCCGACTACACGATCGACTACCAGACGGGGCAGGTGAACTTCCTCAAGCCCCCGGGCCCCAACCAGACGATCAGCGTCGACTACTCGTTCGCGCCGGGCGTGGGATCGACCCAGCTCACCCTCCTCGGTGCCTCGGCTTCGTACAACCCAGGACCCAACCTGGCCCTGACGTCGAGCGTGCTCTACGACAGCCGCGGGGCGATGGAGACGAACGCGAAGCTGGGGGAGGAGCCGGCCAAGACCGTCATCGGCGACCTCTCCTCGCTCGTTGTCTTCAAGCCGGTCTGGATGACCCAGCTCGCGAACATCATCCCGGGGGTCAAGACAAACGCGCCGTCGCTCCTCAACATCCAGGCGCGCACCGCCGTGAGCATGCCGAACCCGAACACGGCGGGAGAGGCGTACATCGACGACATGGAAGGCAACCGCGAGTCGAACACGATCGGGCTTTCCCGAACCCAGTGGTTCTGGAGCTCGACGCCCATCGCCGACCTGGGAGACTCGTCAACCGCAACGTCCGTGCCGATCACCTCGCAGGTCGCGACCCATACGCTCCTCGAGTGGTACAACGCCCGCGGCGTGAAGGAACACGATCTGAAGCCCATCTTGAAGAACGAGGAAGGGGGCGACGCCGAGCGCACGGTCCTCGAGATGAACCTCCACCCGCCAACCGGCCAAGCATCCATCGCACCCGATGACTGGACGGGAGTCACGCAATCGCTCTCCACGGCCGGGCAGGATTTCTCACGACTCAAGTACATGGAGATCTGGGTCAACGACTTCACGCAGGAACACGCACTCACACCAGGAAAGCTCCATATCGACTTTGGCGGGGTGAGCGAAGACGCCTTCTGGAACCCCGACTCGATCCCGAACGGAGTGCTCGACACAGAGGACATCAACGGCGACGGCAAGCTGGACCGCGGTGAGACTGCGGATGTGCCCTTCGAGGACACGGGGCTCGATCACCTTCGAGATCCACAGGAGCCCGGCTACGACCCGGTGACCAATCCCGACCCCAACCACGACGACTACCATTTCGAATCGGGCGCCAAGATCCTCGACTACAGCCAGATCAACGGCACTGAAGGGAACGGGGAAGGCGTTCAGAACGCGAGGCCGGATACCGAGGACCTGAATCGCGACGGCTTCCCCCAATTCCAGAACAACTATTTCTCGGCGACGATCGACCTCTCCGATTCGACGTATGTGGCGGTCGACGTGGCGCACGACTACGCGGGGCAGAGCTTCCCGGACGGAAACCAGATCGCGCTCGACAACGGATGGCGCATGTTCCGCGTGCCCTTGATTCCGGAGATTTTCAAGCGCGTCGGGGCAGCTGACTGGCAAAACGTGCAGCACATTAGGATCTGGGTGAACGGCGTCAGCTCCTCGACGGCGGCCGAGGTGCACAAGTACCAGATCGGGGGCATCGAGCTCGTGGGGAACCGCTGGCTGGCGCAGGCGATCCCGCCCGACAAGGAAGCGCGGGGACTCGCGCTCGGCGTGGGCGTTCGGAACAACAAGGACGACAGCGGCGCTCCGTACTTCTATCAGGCGCCGTTCGCGGTCCAGAACACCCAGGGAGGCACCGCGAGCCGGAAGGAGCAGTCGCTCGCGCTCCACCACTTCAACCTCGTGAACGGCGACACCCTGATCGCCTTCAAGACCACGTCTTCGACCAACGCCCTCGGATGGACGCAGTACGGGCAGATCCGCTTCTGGGTGCACGGCGATCCGAACGCAGACGCGCAGAAGCTCCGCGTGATCGCGCGCTTTGGAGCGGACACGGTGAACTACTACGAGTACAGCGCCCCGGTCCCGAACGACTCCTGGCAGAACATGATCGTCCCGCTCGATCGGCTCTCCGGGCTCAAGGAGACCATGGAGGCCGACTCCATGGGCGTCCGGATCGATACGGAAACGGGGGCCGCCACCGGCGAGGTCTACAAGGTGGTCGGCAATCCGAGCTTCACGCGCATCCTCCGCATCAGCTTCGGCACGACCATGGTGGGAGGGCCGCCCGGTCCCCAGGAAGGCGAGGTCTGGATCAACGATCTCCGGGTCTCCGACGTGCACCGCGATCGCGGCGTCCACGGGGAGGCGAGCATCCAGGCCAACTTCGCGGACGTGATGGCGATGAACGTCAATTTCGAGAAGGAGGACGAGGACTTCTTCCGGACGGGCTCAGGGGTGAACACGGGGACCGGCCAGAACCATACGGGCCTGAACCTCGCCACCACGTTCAACCTGGACAAGATCCTGCCGACGAGCGGCCTTCAGCTCCCCGTCCGGTTCTCGATGACCCATACCGCGGACGTGCCCAAGTTCCGCACGGGCTCGGACGTGATCCTCTCGGACGCCCGCTCCGGCCTCGAGACGAAGGAGCGAAACCAGCAGACGATCGACATGAGCTACCGGAGGAGCGGCACGAAGCGGGGCGGGCTCGCACGCTACACGCTGGACGCACTCCAGGGCGCGCTCACCTACTCGCGCGACGCATCGCGGACCACGAGCAGCATCGATTCCACGTGGGTCTTCCGCGCCTCGGGCAACTACGACCTTCCGATCGGCGGGCTCCCGCTCGGGCTCCCGCTGATCAAGATCGGTCTTCTGCCGGACCAGCTCGGCTTCAACGCCAACTGGGAGGCCACCCGCGACGTCTCCTACGGACGGCAGATCTTCGAGGACGACGACTCGACAACGCTCCGCTCCAACGTGAACACGCGGATCCTCACGGTGGGAGGGAGGACGGGGTGGACGCCGCTCTCCTCCGTGCGCGTGAACTTCAGCATCACGTCGACGCGCGACATGCTGCTCAGGAACGAGGGAGGGCTTGGATTCAACGTGGGGACGGAACTGGTGCAGGCGCGGACGCTCGGCTTGAACTACACGCCGCGCTGGCTGGGCCTCTTCTCGCCCAATCTCGCGATGGACGGAACCTATCGCGAGTCGAAGAATCCGCAGCAGCGGCTCCTCACCACCGATCCGGCCGATCTCAAGTCGATCGCCAACACCGGGAACGCCCGGTTCACCGCGGTCATTCCCTTCGCGAGGCTCGGCCAGCGCTGGTCGCGTCCGGGACACTCGGGGGCTTCGTACTTCAACCCCATGCGCGCGGTGATCTCGCGGTTCCAGGACATCCAGACCACGTTCACGTACACCCGCGGTTCCAACATCTCGCGCGTGACCGGCGATGCCGGCGCGGCATTCAAGACCGGATTCACCGGCGCGATCGATCCCGACATGGTTCGCCAGTCGAACTCGACCTTCGCCCAGACGAGCTCCTACACGTCCGGCGCGAACACGACGTTCCGTCCCACGTCCTTCATCACCATCGACGCGCGGGCGGACCACAGGCTCGCCTTCAGCGACGTGGGCCTGGGCGGATCGCGACGCACGCTCTCCTACTCGCTCCCGGATCTGAAGGGACGGTGGCTCGAGCTCCATCGCCTGCTCGGACTGTCCAATTCGATCAGCACCATGTCCCTCAACTCGGGTTACAACTTCCACCGCGACGAGGCCGGCCCCAAGGAGGGTCCGATCGAGACACGCACGAACACGACGACCTGGGGGCCGCTCCTCGGATGGGATCTGGCCTGGCGCAACGGGCTCCGGGCCAACATCGCGACGAACGTCACGCAGAGCACGCAGATCGACCAGCGCGTCTACGACCTGACCAGCGACCGGCAGCTGGTCAACACGGACGTCCGGTTCACCAAGACCTACTCGGCCGCGCGCGGGATCCGGTTCCCGTTCTCGAAGAAGCCGTTGCGGCTCCCGAACGATCTCAACCTCAACCTCACCTTCTCGGCCGCCTCGGAGCGGAAGGTCACGAAGCGCCCGTCCCTCGGAGTGGCGGACATCGTGGAGATCGATCAATCGCGGTGGACGATCGGGAGCGCGACGAATTACAATTTCACCCAGACCATCTCCGGCGGATTCAACCTCGGGTTCCGCAACCAGAGCGACCGGAAGACGAACATCACCACCCGCGGCTTGACCATTGCCCTCAACGGCCAGTTCCGGTTCTAGTCGTCCGATTCTCTCGGCGCGCGCGAGGCCTGCGCTCGCCGCGGGCCTCCTCCTGCTCGCCCTCGGCTCCTGCAGCCGCCCCGCCGCCGCGACCGCCTTCGACGGCAAGAGGGCGTTCAGCGTGCTCGAGCGGCAGTGCGCGTTCGGACCGCGCTATCCGGGGAGCGAGGCGCACGACTCCTGCTTCGCCTACCTTGTCTCCGCGCTCCGCGCCTACGCGCCGGTCGTGGAGTGCGACACCTTCTATTACGACTCGCCCGTCCTGAAGAAGCGGGTCCAGCTCATGAACGTGGTCGCGCGCTTCCGCCCGGGCGTCAAGCAGCGCGTCCTGATCGGGGCGCACTGGGATACACGCCCCTGGGCCGATCGCGATCCCGTCCTCGCGAAGCGCCACCTTCCGATCCTGGGGGCCAACGACGGCGCCTCGGGCGTCGCCGTGGTGGTGGAGCTGGCGCGGGCGCTCCGGATGGGCCACGAGCAGCCTTCGGTCGGGGTGGATCTCGCTCTTTTCGACGGGGAAGACCTGGGGACCGACGCCGATCCAACAGGCTATTTCCGGGGCAGCCAGCGCTACGTGGAGTGGAAGTCGGAGGAGACCCCGCCTCTCTTCGCCGTGATCATCGACATGGTGGGATCCAGCACCATGGTGCTCCACTGGGAGGGCAATTCCCGGAAAATGGCCTCGAACATCGTGGACCTCGTCTGGGGCGAGGCGAACAGCCTCGGGGTCCGATCCTTCCGCTCCGACGTCAAGCACACCGTATACGACGACCACATCCCCTTCCTCAACGCCGGGATCCCGGCCATCGACCTCATCGACTTCGATTACCCCTCCTGGCACACCACCCACGATACCGTCGACAAGTGCTCGGCCGAGAGCCTGGGCGGGGTGGGCAAGGTGCTGCTAAGTGTCGTCACCAAGCCCAACTTGCTCGCCAACTGAGATTGCCCTTGAACCTGCCGGGATGAGTCGGTAGGTTGGGGGGTCCGAGTGGGCCAGGGGTCCACTCGTACTTTTTCGGCCCCGGCCCGGGGTCGGGAGTCCCGGGGGGCTGCCGCGTGGACGGTAACGAGCTGAAGGAGGACCTGAGCCGGCGCATCGGGTCCCTCCTGCAAGACGAGTCGTTCGATCTCTGGGACCTGGAGTTCGCGTCCCAGGCCGGCGCGACGGTCGTGCGTGTGTTCGTGGACCGGCCGTCCGGCGTCACCCTCCAAGACTGCGCCTACTGGAACAAGAAGATCGGGCGGTACCTGGACGCAGAGGACGTGATCCGGGGACGGTACGTGCTTGAAGTTGGGTCTCCCGGGCTGGACCGGACGCTCGTGCGGCCGGAGCACTACGCGCGGTTCCTCGGCGCGAACGTGGAGCTGAAGCTCCACGACCCGCACGAGGGACGCCGGACGTTTCACGGCGAGATCCGGGCAGCCGAGCCGGACACGGTGGTCATCGCCGATCCCGATGCCGGGACGGTGAGCCTGCCGTACGCGTCGATCCGGAAGGCGCGTTTAGTCGTCGACCCATGGGAAGGGATGCGCGGCCAGGAGCGCCGACGGAAAGGGTGAAGACGTTGGCACGCGAGCCTCAAATTCGAAACATGAACTACGAGCTGATGGAAGCGATGGCCCAGATCGCGCGCGAGAAGAGCGTGGACAAGGCCATCCTCATCGAGACGCTCGAGGCCGGGCTCCTCTCCGCGGGGCGGAAGCGCTTCGGCCCGAACGCGAATATCGAAGTGCGGTTCGACGATTCGAGCGGAAAGATCCTCATGCGCCTGAAGCGCATTGTCGTCGAGGACGCGGACGATCTCGGTCTCGAGGTGGATCTCGCCGAGGCCAAGGGCGTCGATCCCGATATGGAGATCGGCCAGGAGCTGATCCAGGATCTCTCGCTCGAAGAGCTGGGGCGGAACGCGATCGCGGCCGCCAAGCAGGTGCTGGTCCAGCGCGTGCGCGAAGCCGAGCGCGAGCGGATCTACGAGGACTACCATGACCGCGTCGGCGAGATGGTGCGCGGCACGGTGCAGCAGGTGGACCGCGGGAACATCTACGTGAAGCTGGATCGCTCCGAGGGGGTGCTGCCTCCGCGGGAGCAGATCGCTCGCGACCGCTACCACCAGGGCGATCACATCAAGGCCTACATCATCGCGGTCGACAAGCTCGCCCGCGGGCCGCAGATCATCCTGTCGAGGACGCACCCCGAGTTCCTCCGGCGGTTGTTCGAGGCCGAGGTGCCCGAGGTGGCGGAGAAGATCATCGAGATCAAGGGGATCGCCCGCGAGCCCGGCTCGCGCGCGAAGGTCTCCGTGCTCTCGAACGACGACAAGATCGACGCGGTGGGCGCTTGCGTCGGTATCAAGGGATCGCGGGTCCAGGCGATCGTGCGGGAGCTGGGGGGCGAGAAGATCGACATCGTCCCCTTCAGCCACGACGCGGTCGTCTTCGTCACCCGCGCGCTCAGCCCGGCCAAGGTGCTCGAGGCCCAGGTGGTCGATGCGGAGCAGAAGATCCTGGTCACCGTCGCGGACGACCAGCTCTCGCTCGCCATCGGCAAGGGGGGCCAGAACGCGCGCCTCGCGGCGAAGCTGACCGGCTGGAAGATCGATCTCATCTCGAAGAGCGAGCGCGAGCGTCAGCGGGAGTTCGAGAAGAAGTCGCGCATCGACATCGAGGATCTGGAAGCGGCCGGCCCGAAGCTCAGGGAGAAGCTCGTGCGGGAGGGGATCGAGACGGTCCAGGATCTCCTCAAGACGCCGTTCGAGGAACTGCTCGCGATCCAGGGGGTCGGCGAGAAGACGGCTGAGAAGCTGCTCGAGGATGCGCGTGAGCTCATGGCGAAGCGCGGCCGCGAGCTGGAAGAGGAAGCGGCGCGTGCCGCGGAGGCCGAGGCCGCGGCCGAGACGGTGGCCGATGAGGCCGAGTCTCGGCTGGGCGTCGCGCCGATCGCGGAGACCCAGCCGGAGCCTGTCGTGGAGCTCGAGGGCGGTGCGGACGATCGCCCCGACGAGGTCGAGCCGGTTGTGGATATGGCTCCCGCGAGCGATGGAAGCGAAGAGCCGCCCATGGGGACGGCGCCGGGCGAACCGGGCACCGAGGCGGACTTCGAGGACGAGGAACAAGCGCCCCCCGCGTAGGGCGGCGAGAAACGAGGGTCGATGCCAGCAGCGAAACGGCGGGTGTACGAAGCGGCGAAGGACATGGGGATGTCGAGCGAGGCGCTCGTCAGCATCCTCAAGGCGCTCCAGGTCGAGGTGAAGAGCCACATGAGCTCGATCGACGATGCCGTCGTCGAGCAGGTGCGCTTGAAGCTCGCGCGCGAGAAGGAGGCCGTCAAGGAAGAGGAGGCCCGGAAGCGCGAGAAGGCGGCGCAGGCGGCGAAGGTCGCGGCCGAAGCTCAGCGTCGCGTGGCGCCGGCGCCCGGACTGGCCGGCCTTCGCGGCGGCAAGCCCCCGAAGAAGAAGAAGCGCGCCGTGGACGAGAAGCTGATCCGCGCGTCCGTCCGCCGCACCATGGCCGAGATGGAAGGCACGCGCCGCCGCCGGCACCACCACAAGACCGAGGAGGGCGCCGCCGTCGGCGTGGAGGAGGCGCCGCGCGTCATTCGCGTGAGCGAGTTCATCTCCGTCGCCGAGCTCGCCGGGCACCTCGAGGTCAAGCCGCAGGAAGTCATCGCGGTCTGCATGCAGCTCGGCATCATGGCGAACATCAACCGCCGTCTCGACAAGGACTCGATCCAGGCGGTGGCGGACGAGTTCGGATTCGGCGTGGAGTTCGTCTCGGAGCTGGGCGAGGAGGTCGAGGAGGTCGAGACCGAGGACGTGGAGGGGCTCACCGCGCGCCCCCCGGTCGTCACGATCATGGGGCACGTCGACCACGGCAAGACATCGCTCCTCGACTACATCCGGAAGACCAACGTCATCGCCGGTGAGGCGGGCGGCATCACGCAGCACATCGGCGCGTACGAGGTGGAGCTTCCCTCGCACGATCGCATCACGTTCCTCGACACGCCGGGCCACGAGGCGTTCACCGCCATGCGCGCCCGCGGGGCGCAGGTGACGGATATCGTCGTCCTGGTGGTGGCTGCCGACGATCGGGTCATGCCGCAGACCGTCGAGGCCATCGACCACGCGCGCGCGGCCAACGTGCCGATGATCATCGCGATCAACAAGATCGATCTCCCCGACGCCAACGTCGAGATGGTCCGGCAGGACCTGTCGAAGCACAACCTGCTGGTCGAGGAGTGGGGCGGCAAGACGATCGCCGTTCCGATCTCGGCCAAGAAGGGAACCAACGTCGACAAGCTGCTCGAGATGATCCTGCTCCAGTCGGAGCTCCTCGAGCTCAAGGCGGACGCGTCGAAGCACGCGCGCGGCGTGGTCATCGAGTCGCGCGTGGAGCAGGGGCGCGGGATCATCGCGAGCGTGCTGGTGCAGAAGGGGACGCTCCGGGTCGGCGACGCGTTCGTCGCCGGATCCACGAGCGGCAAGGTGCGCGCCATGCTGAACGAGCGTGGAACGCGTGTCGATGATGCGGGTCCGTCGACGCCGGTCGAGGTTCTCGGCTGGAGCGCCCCTCCTCAGGCGGGCGACACGTTCGTCGTGATGGATGACGAGCGCGAAGCGCGCGAGCTCGCGTCGAAGCGCGGCCAGCTCCAGCGGGAACAGGAGCACCGACTCTTCAAGCACGTTACGCTGACCGACCTCTACAGCCAGATCAAGGCCGGCAAGGTGAGCGATCTCCTCGTCGTCCTGAAGGGCGACGTGGACGGATCGGTGGAAGCGCTCGAGGACTCGCTGACCAAGCTCTCCACCGACGAGGTGAAGCTCCGCGTCATCCATCGCGGCGTTGGGCAGATCTCCGAGTCCGACGTGCTCCTCGCGGCCGCGTCGAACGCCGTGATCATCGGCTTCCACGTGAAGCCCGATGCTCGCGCCACCGAGCTCGCGTTCAAGGAGAAGGTCGACGTCCGGCTCTACGAGATCATCTACGAGGTCGTGGCCGACGTGAAGGACGCCATGTCCGGCCTCCTCGCGCCGGAGATCCGCGAGACCGCGACCGGCTCCGCCGAGGTCCGTCAGGTGTTCCGGACGACCAAGTCGGGGGTCATCGCCGGCTGCATGGTTCTCTCGGGCAACATCCAGAGGAGCGCCCGCGCGCGGCTCGTCCGCGAGGGGCAGGTCGTCTGGGACGGCAAGATCGGCTCACTCCGCCGCTTCAAGGACGACGTCCGTGAAGTGGCGTCCGGCTACGAGTGCGGCATCGGACTCGAAGGCCGGGACGACGTCCGCGAGAAGGACGTGATCGAATCCTATGTCCTCGAGGAAGTCGCGCGACGGCTTTCGTGAGATGCGGGTCGGCACCCTCGAGGTGGACCTGCACCTTCCGGCGTCCGATTCCCTGAAAGCCAAGCGCTCGATCCTGAACCACGTGAAGGACCGCGTGCGGTCGCGCTTCAACGCGGCCGTGGCCGAGGTGGGATCGCAAGATCTCTGGCAGCGCGCCTCGCTCGGCGTGGCTGTGGTCGGCGCCGAGCCGGTTCTTCTCGAGCGCGTGCTGCGCGACGTGCTCGCCGCCATCGAGCGCGAGGATCGCCTCGCGGTGCTCGACTACCACATTCAAGTCGACTGACCCAACCGGACGGAGCCCATGTCGTCTCATCGTGAAAGCCCGCGGACGCGCCGCGTCGCCGACCGCATCGTGGTCGAGCTGGCGGAGTGCCTCACGTCGAAGATCGAGGATCCGAGACTGCGCAGGCTCACGGTGACGGGGGCGCGCGTCTCGCGCGACCTCTCGGCCGCGCGCGTCTGGGTGAGCGGTTCGATGACAGCCGAGGAAGAAGCCGGCGTCCTGAAAGCGTTCGCGCACGCGACGCCGTTCCTCCGCTCCTACCTCGCGCCGAGGCTCGGACTTCGCATCGTGCCCACGCTCACGTTCCATATCGACAAGTCGATCGAGACCGGGACGCGGATCGAGCAGCTCCTGCGCGAGCTCGAGCATCCGGAGGGTGGTTGACCGCGACCGCGCACGATCGCTTCCAAGCATTCATCGAGGCCCATCGAGAGTTCCTGATCCTCTCCCACGTCGACCCCGACGCCGACGCGATCGGATCCTGTCTCGCGCTCGCGCGGGTGATCCGAGGTCTCGGGAAGTCGCCGACGGTGGTGAACGACTCGCCGCTCCCGGAGAGCCTCGCGTTCCTTCCCGATTCGAACACCGTTCTCCGTCCGGCCGACGTCGCCGGGCGCACGTTCGACGCCGTGTTCGTTCTCGACTGCTCGAGCCTCGACCGTGTCGGCGCCGACGCCGCACGGCTGGTCGCCCCTGGGGTTCCGGTGGCGAACGTCGACCATCACGCCGCCAATGACGGCTTCGGGGATCCGCGCCTCGTCGACGTGGAGGCGAGCGCGACGGCGGAGCTGATCCACGAGATCCTCGAGTCGTGTGGCCTCCCGATCGACGCAGATACCGCGGAGTGCCTCTACGCCGGCGTCGCGTCGGACACCGGAGCGTTCCGCCATCCGAACACGACGCCCCGCGCCCTGCATCTCGCGGCGCGCCTGGTCGAGCGCGGCGCGCGACCGGCCTTGACCGCGGAAGCGCTCTACGGCCGGAAATCGGAGGCGAGCCTCAAGATCCTCGGCATGGCGCTCACGTCGCTCGAATCGCGATCGGGGGGCCAGGTCGCGGTGATCACGCTGAGCCGTGACATGTTCGAGCGGGCGCGGGCCAGGTCGGAAGACGCGGACGGCATCGTTCAGTTCGCGAAGGCGCTCGCCGGCACGCGCGTCGGCCTCCTCGTCCAGGAGGTCGCACCCGGAGAGATCCGTCTCAGCTTCCGCTCCGATGGCAGCGTGGACGTGAACGCGGTGGCGGCACGCTTCGGCGGCGGAGGGCACAAGCAGGCGGCGGGTGCGCGCGTGAAGGGCGACCTGCGCGCCATCCACGATCAGGCTCTCCAGGTGCTCGACAAGGCGGTGGATGGCGGACTCCCTCCATCTGCTGGATAAGCCCGAAGGCTGGACCTCGCACGACGTGGTCGCGCGGATGCGCACCGTGCTCGGCGAGCGTCGCGTCGGGCACGCGGGCACGCTCGATCCCTTCGCGAGCGGGCTCCTCCTCGTCGCCGAGGGGCGGGCGACCGGCATCCTGGGATGCCTCGGCCTCCTTCCCAAGCGCTACCACGCGCGGGCGCTCCTGGGCGTGACCACCGACACGCAGGACCGGACCGGCACGATCGTGGGGCGCTCGAGCGAGATTCCGAATCGGGAGCGGGTGGCGGGAGCGCTCGATTCGTTCCGCGGCCCGCTTCGGCAGCGACCGCCCCTTTATTCGGCGGTCAAGGTGCGCGGTGAGCGCCTGTACGAGGCGGCACGGCGCGGCATCGAGGTGGAGCGCGACCACCGTCCGATCCAGGTCTACGCGCTCGAGCTCCTCCATGCCGACCCGCCCGAGGTCGTGCTCGACGTGACCGTGAGCCGCGGCACCTACGTCCGCACGCTGGCGCATGATCTCGGCGAGACGCTCGGCTGCGGCGCGCATCTCACGGAGCTTCGCCGCACGGCGAGCGGCCCCTTCACCGTGGATCAGGCGCTCTCGTGCGATCGCGATTCCAAGCATGGACGGGAGGCGTTCCGTGAGCGCTCGCTCGCGCCGGAGGAGGCGCTCGCCTTCCTCCCGCGCGTCCGGCTGACGGCGGATGAGGCGGCGCGGCTTCGCCATGGCCAGGCGCCCGCATTCGACCCGGCGCGCGTCGAGCCGTCCGGCTCCAGGTGGCCGCTTCCTCCGGGCGCGACGGGGTGGCCGGTCTCGTTCCTCGGTCCCGACGGTGCGCTTCTCGGAATCGCGCACGCGGCGGAGGAACAGACGCCGGGGCTGACCACACGGCTCCTCCGGGTGCTCGCGGACGGATGAGCGCCGCCCCGCGTCCGATCGCGCTCACGATCGGGGTCTTCGACGGGCTCCACCGAGGCCATCAGCAGATCGTGGCCGCCACCCTCGCCGAGGCGCGATCGCGCAGCGGCGCGGCGTGGGTCGCCACCTTCGACCCGCACCCCGACTCCGTGGTGCGCGGCACCGCGGACCGGCCCTGGATCACGCCTCCGGGGGAGCGGGCCTCGCTGCTTCACGCGATGGGCGTGGACCGGGTCGAGACGGTGCGGTTCGATGACGACGTCCGCGGCCTCACCCCGGAGGGATTCCTCGATCGGGTGCTCGGCCCCGGCGCGCCGCTCCAGGCTCTCGTCGCGGGTCCCGACTTCCACATGGGGAAGGGACGGATCGGCGACCGGGCCTATCTGGAGGAGCTGGGGCGCCAGCGTGGGTTCGGCTATCGCGAGGTCGCCTTCCTGGAATCGGGCGGGGGGAAGCTCTCGAGCACCCGACTCCGCGAGGAGATCGCGGCCGGCGCCGTGGATCACGCGGCCGACATCATGGGCCGGCCCTACGCGCTCGAGGGAACCGTCGGCTCCGGCGCGGGGCGGGGGACCACGCTCGGGTTCCCGACCGCGAATCTCGAGGTACGGCCGGAGAAGCTCCTCCCGGCTCCGGGGATCTACCTGTCCCAGAACCAGTTCGACGGCCGCACCTGGCCAGGCATCACCTACGTGGGGAGTGCCGGGACCTTTGGGCCCGGGCCGGTCCGCGTCGAGGTGTTTCTAATCGATTACGAAGGCGTTTTGAGGGGTCGATGGCTCAAAACGCTGCTGATTTCCCAGCTCCGCGCCGATAGAGTGTTCCGATCGGCTGATGAGCTGATCCGGGCGATGGATGACGATCTCGCCCGCGCACGCGCCTTCTGGGCCGGCGCCCAACAGGCAGACCCGGCTCGGTAGGAATGCCCTTGAAACCCCACCCCCCTGTGCTAGAGTGCACGCTCGTACACAGAGAGGGAAAGTCAAGGAGGTGGCACCGGTGACGCTGACGCCTGAGAGGAAGCGCGAAGTAATCGGCCAGTTCAAGACCCACGAGACGGACTCCGGGTCGGCCGAGGTTCAAATCGCCCTCCTCACCGAACGAATCAAGTACCTGACGGAGCACTTCAAGGTCCACAAGCGCGACCATCATAGTCGCCGAGGACTGCTCCGGATGGTCGGTCAGCGACGTAGGCTGCTCGATTACCTGAAGGTGACGAAGATCGAGCGCTACCGGTTGGTGGTCAAGGAGCTTGGCCTCCGCAAGTAGCTCCTCCCGCGCGAGCGGGACCTCGCCGTAACTCCTCCATAGGACACTCCCGCGGCGTCCCGCCTGGCCCATGGCTCGCCAGGGGCGCCCGCTGCCGTTCGAGAGTCATGGAGTTTCAGAGAGGAGAAACGAATGCCCGAATCAGTGAGCGTCGAGCTCGGCGGCCGCACCCTGTCCATCGAGGTCGGGAAGGTCGCCAAGCAGGCCTCCGGGGCCACTTGGGTCCAGTACGGCGAGACGGTCGTGCTGAACGCGGCGGTCGCGAGCAAGGACCCCATCGACAAGGACTTCTTCCCGCTGTCCGTCGAGTACCGCGAGAAGACCTACGCCGCCGGCAAGATCCCGGGCGGCTTCTTCAAGCGTGAAGGCCGGCCCACCGAGAAGGAGATCCTCTCGAGCCGCCTCATCGACCGACCGCTCCGGCCGCTCTTCACGGACGGCTATCGGAACGAGATCCAGATCATGTGCACGGTGCTCTCGTCGGATCAGGCGAACGACTCCGACATCCTCGGCATCACGGGCGCCTCGGCGGCGCTCATGGTCTCGGACATTCCGTTCCCCGAGCCGGTATCCGCGGTACGGGTGGGTTTCATCGGCGGGCAGCATGTGCTCAACCCGACGTTTGCCGAGCTCGCCGAGTCGGAGCTCGACCTCGTGGTCGCGGCCACGGATTCGAACATCGTGATGGTCGAGGCCGGCGCCCGTGAGGTGTCGGAAACGATGATCGTCGAGGCTCTCGAGTTCGCGCACGTCGCCATCCGGAAGATCAACCAGCTCCAGCACGAGCTCCAGTCGCGCATCGGTAAGCCCAAGCGCGAGTTCCCGCTCCCGAAGCGTGATGAGGGCCTGGACCGCCAGATCGCCGACGCCTACCGCGATCGTCTGAACCAGGCGAACCGGATCTCGGAGAAGCTCGAGCGTCAGGCGGCTCTCGACGCCCTCAAGAAGGAGGCGATCGAGAAGTTCGAGGTCTCGAATCCGAGCTCCGCCAGGGACGTGAGGCGTGTCCTGGGCGAGCTCGAGGAGCGGGCCGTTCGCGAGACGATCGTCAAGGATAAGAAGCGTCCGGACGGCCGTGGCTTCGACGAGATGCGCCAGGTGAACTGCGAGGTGGGGGTGCTTCCGCGCACGCACGGCTCGGCCCTCTTCACGCGTGGCCAGACGCAGGCTCTCGTCGTCGCAACGCTCGGCACGAAGGTGGACGAGCAGCGTGTCGAGGAGCTCGAGGGACAGAGCTGGAAGAGCTACATGCTCCACTACAACTTCCCGCCCTACTCGGTCGGCGAGGTTCGGCCGTTCCGCGGCCCGGGCCGTCGCGAGATCGGGCACGGCGCCCTCGCGGAGCGCGCCATCGAGCCCTTGATTCCGAGCGACGTCGACTTCCCGTACACCATCCGCATCGTGTCCGACATCCTCGAGTCGAACGGCTCGTCGTCGATGGCCACGGTCTGCGGTGGCAGCCTCTCGCTCATGGACTCGGGCGTGCCGATCAAGACGCACGTCGCGGGCGTGGCGATGGGGCTCGTCAAGGAAGGGAGCGACTTCGCGATCCTCACCGACATCCAGGGAGTCGAGGACCATCTCGGCGACATGGACTTCAAGGTCGCGGGGACGCGGAACGGCATCACCGCGCTCCAGATGGACATCAAGATCTCGGGCGTGTCCTATGCCCTCATGGCCGAGGCGCTCGAGAAGGCGCGCCGGGCGCGCATGCACCTGCTCGACATCATGGACGCCTCCATCCAGACTCCGCGCGCGGAGCTCTCGCCGTACGCGCCGCGGATCTACATCATGATGATCGACCCGGACAAGATCCGCGAGGTCATCGGACCGGGCGGCAAGATGATCAAGAAGATCTCGGCCGAGACCGGCACGCAGATCGACATCGAAGACACCGGCGAGGTGCGCATCGCCGCCTTCTCGGGCGCCGACGGCGATCGCGCACGGGAGATCATCCGCTCGATCACCGAGGATCCGGAGATTGGACGCGTCTACCAGGGCACGGTCCGGCGCGTCGTGCCGTTCGGCGCGTTCGTCGAGATCTCGCCCGGCAAGGACGGGCTCGTCCACATCTCCGAGCTCGAGCAGAAGCGGGTGGAGCGCGTCGAGGACGTCATCAACGAGGGGGACACGGTCCTCGTCAAGGTGATCGGCATCGACCGCGAAGGAAAGATCAAGCTGAGCCGCAAGCAGGCGCTGCCGGGTCACGAGAACGATCCGGTGGTCGTCTCCGAGCCGCGGGGCGACCGTGGTGGTCGCGGCGGACGGGACAGCGGCCCGGGCGGCGACCGTGGGCGCCGGCGTCCGGAGCCTTCGCGCCGTTAGCGGCGCCTCGGCGTCGCCGGTGCGGTTGACTGCCGAACAGTTCACGCGGGTCACGCTCCCCAACGGAATCACCATCGTTGGGGAGCGGATGCCCGCGGTTCGCTCCGTCGCGGTCGGAGCCTGGATCAAGGTCGGATCCCGGCACGAGGTCGGCCCCGAAGCGGGGCTCTCCCATTTCCTCGAGCACGTCGTCTTCAAGGGTACCCACCGCCGCGACGCGCTCGCGCTCGCGCTCTCCCTCGAATCCGTCGGCGGGAGCCTCGACGCGTTCACCGGCCGCGAAGTGACCTGCTACAACGCGCGCGTCCTCGAAGAGCACCTCGACCTCGCCGTCGACGTGCTCGCCGATCTCGCGCTCTCTCCCAAGATCGATCCCGCCGACGTGGAAAAGGAGAAGGGTGTCATCCTCGAGGAGATCCACAGCTCCGAGGACACGCCCGACGACCGCGTGCACGATCTCTTCGCCGACGCGGTGTGGCGCGGGCATCCGCTCGGCCACCGGATCCTGGGCGACGAAGAGACCGTGGCCGCGTTCACGCCGGAAATGGTGGCGGAGTACCACGGCCGCTACTACGTCGCCCCCAACCTGCTCCTCTCGGTGGCCGGCAGCTTCGACTGGGATCGGTTCGTCTCGCTCGTGGAGCGGCACTTCATCGCCTCTCCGGGGCATCCCGTGCGGAGCCGCGTGCAGACGGCGGCCCAAGCAGGCGGCGTCTCCCACCACGTTCAGGACCTGGCGCAGCAGCACCTCTGTATCGGCGGCATCGGCCTGCCGCACGAGCACCCCGACCGGTTCGCGCTCGTCCTCCTCTCGTCACTCCTCGGGGGCGGCATGAGCTCGCGGCTCTTCCAGCGTGTGCGGGAGCAGGAGGGGCTCGCCTATTCGGTCTACACCTACGCCGATTCGTACGACGACACGGGCCTCTTCTGTGCCGCGATGAGCGTGCAGCCCGACAACGGGCCGCGCGCGCTCCAGCTCACGCTCGCCGAGTTCGACCGCGTGGCGCACGAGGACATTCCGGCCGACGAGCTGGATTCGGTGAAGATGCAGCTCAAGGGGAGCATCCTCCTCGGCACCGAGAGCACGTCGAGCGAGATGACGCGGCTCGCGCGGGCCGAGATCTACGCGGGACGGAACGTGCCTGTCCGGGAGCTCATCGAATCCATCGATCGCGTGACCGAGGCGGACGTGCGCCGGCTCGCGCGGGAGCTCCTGTCGCGCGAGCGGCTCAGCCTCGTCGCGCTCGGCGCGCGCGGGGACCGGCCGTACATTCCTTCCGATCTCCTGAACGGCAGCACCCAGGGAGCCGCGTGAGCACGGTCCCCCTCAAGATCACCCTCGAAGAACACGCGGTCGGGGCGCCCGAGTACCAGTCGGAGCACGCCGCCGGAATGGACCTGGTCGCCGCCATCGACCGTGAGGTCGAGATCGCCCCCGGCGAGGTGGTGGCCGTTCCCACCGGGCTGCGCCTCGAGATCCCCGTTGGCTACGAAGGGCAGGTCCGCCCGCGAAGCGGTCTCGCCGCGAAGCACGCCATCGGCGTTCCGAACGCACCGGGCACCATCGACGCGGACTACCGCGGCGAGGTCAAGGTGCTCCTCGTGAACCTGGGCCTTAGCCCCTATCGCGTGCAGCGCGGCGATCGCATCGCGCAGCTCGTGATCGCTCCCGTGGTCCGCGCCGCGATCGAGGTGGTTGCCTCGCTCACGACGACGGCGCGCGGCGACGGCGGATTCGGCCATACCGGGCGGTGAGGGTGCCGCGGGGACCCAGGACTGCTTCCGGCGTGTTCGTCTCGATATGAAACGTCGATTCTCGTGGTTCGGAATCGCCATCGCTGCGGGCATGGTGCTGGCCGTCCCCAGCCTGCCGGGCCGCCTGGGCGCGCCGCGCGCGCTGGCCGACGAGCCTCCGCCGGCCGCGAATGCCGCGCCCCCCTCGGCCGTGGCCGCCGAGTCGTTGGCCGCGCCGGACAGCGCGGACGCCGGGATCCAGACCGGCCTCGCGCCGGTGCCGTGGAAGATCGGGGAGTATTTCCAGTTCTCCATCGACTGGAACGGGCTGAACGGTGGCGGATCGCTCATGCAGGTGCAGAACATCGTGCGCGTGGACGGACGCCGGGCGTACCGCATCGTCACCAAGGCGGAGTCGAATTCGTTCGTCTCCAAGTTCTACAAGGTGCGCGACCGCGCGGAGTCGTTCGTCGACGCGGAGTCGCTCTACTCCGTCCGCTTCGTGAAGCACCTGCGCGAGGGGGGCTACAAGAAGGACGTCGACATCCGCTTCGACCAGGCGGCGGGGAAGGCGCGCTACGACGACGGCAAGACCTTCGACGTGCCGAAGCGCGTGCACGACGTGCTCTCCGCGTTCTACTATGTGCGCACCGTGCCCCTTCCGGACGGCGCGACGCTCTCGATTCCGACTCACGACAACGACAAGACGTACGAGATGGTGGTGAAGGTGCACGGCCGGGAGAAGGTGGAGGTCCCGGCGGGCAAGTTCGACTGCGTGGTCGTCGAGCCCATCCTCAAATCGGAGGGCGTATTCAAGTCGAAGGGGAGCATCCTCGTCTATCTCTCGGACGACGCGCGCCGCATTCCGGTGATGGTGAAGAGCAAGATCCCGGTCGGAGCGGTCACGGTGAGCCTCACCGACATGAGGCTCGCGTTCCCGGGCCGCCATTGAGCTCGCGATCGAGCGCCGCGCGATGAGCCGCCACTCCGAGATCGATCTCAAGGACGTCCGCACCATTCCGGTCGCGCAGCGGCCCACCAAGGTTCGGACCGAGCTCTTCGCTCCCGCGCCGGATCCCGAGGCGCCCATCGGCGCCTTCGACCAGTACCTCCCCGATCTCCTGTCCGGCGCCGCGTTGAGGCGTCTCGTGGAATCGTGGGTTCTCGCGCGCGCCGACGGCCGGCCCGCGGTCGCGATGATGGGGGGCCACGTCATCAAGACGGGCGTGCAGCGGCCCCTCCTCGCGCTCCTCGAAGCGGGCGCCTTCACCGCCGTGGCGATGAACGGCGCGGCGGCGATCCACGACTTCGAGATCGCATTGTTCGGAAACACGTCGGAGCCGGTGGAGGAGACGCTCGGAGCGGGGCAGTTCGGCCTGGTCGAGGAAACGCCCACCCTCATGAATCTCGCGGTGAACGAGGGGGCCAAGCGGGAGAAGGGAATGGGCGAGGCGCTCGGAGACTTCCTGAACGAGGCCGACGCGCCGTACGCGTCCTTGAGCCTCCTCGCGCGCACCGCCCAGCTCGGCATTCCGTGCACGGTGCACGTGGCGATCGGAACGGACACGCTCCATCAGCATCCGTCGTTCGACGGAGCGTCCACGGGTGCGGCGACACATCGGGACTTCCGCATCTTCGCGGCGGCGCTCCGGGATCTCGAAGGGGGCGTGGTGCTCAACTTCGGCTCCGCGGTGATCCTGCCCGAGGTGTTCCTGAAGGCGCTCTCCACCGTGCGCAACCTCGGCCACGAGGCGGCCCGGTTCACGGCGGCGAACTTCGACCAGATCCGGCACTACCGGCCCGAGAAGAACGTGCTCGAGCGTCCGCTCCTCGCGGGAGGCCACGGCCACTCGTTCGTGGGCCCCCACGAGATCTGGATTCCGCTCCTGGCCGCGCTCTACCTCGGGCGGCGTCCCACCGCGTGACCAGGACCAGGGTCCTTCTCGTCCTCTTCGGCCTCGCCCTGAGCGCGGCCGCGGTCGTAATGCTGGGCCGCTCGATCGACGTGGGGGAGGCGGTGCGCTCGATTGGGCGCGCGTCCATTCCGTGGTTCCTGGCGGCCAACCTCCTGACCGTCGTCGTCTACTGGCTGCGGTCGCTTCGCTGGCAATCTCTCCTGAAGCCGCACGCGAGTCCCAGCGTCGGACGGCTCTTCCGCGCGAACATGATCGGGTTCCTCGCGATCAACGTGCTGCCGGCGAGACTGGGAGAATTGGTCCGGGCCTTTGGGCTAGCTCGGAAGGAACGGATCTCGACCGCCGCGGTCATCGGTTCCGTCGCCGTGGAGCGCATCTTCGACATGATCTTCCTGGGTATTTTTTGGGCGCTGTCGCTTCTGTTTGCTCCGCTGCCGCCCTGGTTCAAGTGGAGCGGCTACGTGACGATCGGGATCGCGGTGGTCATCGGAGGCGGGATCTGGATGCTGAACGCGTCCCGGGGCCGGTCGAGCCGCTTGCGGGACGGCGTCATGGCGCGGGTGCCGGACCGGATGAAGGACCGGTTCTCGTCGGCGGTGTCGGCGTTCGGCGTGGGGATCCAGATCGTGGGAAGGCCGGGGCTACTCCTGGAGGCGGCTTTCTGGTCGGCGGCGTCGTGGCTCGTGAGCTGCGGAACCTTCCTTCTGGTGGGTCAGAGCCTGGGAATCCACCTCCCGTTCTGGTCCACGTTCCTCCTCACCTTCGTCGTCTGCGTGGGGATCTCGCTCCCCTCCTCGCCGGGGTTCATCGGGATCATGGAGGGCGCCTGCGTCCTCGGACTAGGGTTCGTCAACGTCCGGGGGCCCGAAGCCCTCGCCTTCGCCATCCTCTACCACCTCACCCAGCTCCTCCCGCTCGTGGTCCTCGGCACATACTTCGCGATCCGCGAGCATCTTGCCCCCATCCGGTTGGTCCAGCCCGAAACCATCGATTCCGCCTCGAACCGAAAAAACTGACGACACAAGACACCCGGCGGAAGACACCGGTAACACTGTAAAGCTTTTTTAGTTGACTCCGGGGTGGGGGTTTGCTAGACTGCTTTTCGCACTAAATCCGCGCTCAGACGACAGTTAGATAGGGACCTTCCGAACTGGAGGCAGGATGAGGTCTTCCGAGGGGAAGCCTCAGTTGCATGACGGCGGGAGTCGCTTGTCCCTACTAGCGTCTACTACCCTGGTCGCGGCTTTAGGTTTCACGCCCTGGGTGCTCGGCGCAGAGACACCATGGATCCAGCTCGCGTTTCGGGCGCTGGGTCTCGTGGCGCTTCTCGTCGTGTCCCTCGGCACCGTGCGAGGGGTGCTCGTCGGCAGTCGATGGGCGGCGCGTGCGGCGGCCGGAGCCCTGCTCCTGATCGCCGTGTCGCTCCTGTCGGCCGCGATGTCGGTCCATCGGGGCAAAAGTCTCGAAGCCATGCTCAACCTGTTCGCGATCGCAGGTCTCTTCCTCGGCGCCGCCTTCCTTCTGCGTGGCAACCGGCTCCTGCGCTCGGTCGCGCTCCTCGAAGTCCTCGCCGCGGTGCCGGTCGCCGCGTTCGGTCTCGCCCAGCACTTCCGTCCCGACATCCTCCCCCCCGGCAATCCGTATCCCGGCCGCGCGCTCGGCCCGTTCGGACAGCCCAATCGTCTCGGGGGCTATCTCATCGCGATCGTGCCGGTGGCGATCGCATTGTCGTTCTCGGTTCAGGACCGCATGCTTCGCGTCGCGCTACTCGCCGCCGTCTGCGGCCTCACCCTCTGTCTCGCGGCGACCTATTCGCGGGGCGCCTGGCTCGGTCTTGCGGCGGGCCTCGTCGCGCTCACGGCGATCCTCGCGTCCACGCCCGGCCTCATGCCGCGGCCGTCGCTCGCCATCGCCGCGGTCGTCGCGCTGGCGCTTCCGGCGGTATGGCTCGCCCCGGGCATCGCCTCTCGGCTCCATCCCGCTCCGGCGACCGGCCCCGCGTGGAACCTTCCGATCGACCCCGAGCGCGAGGGATCGGGCGCGATGCGGAAGGCCATCTGGTCGGGCGCCCTCGAGGCCGCGTCCGCCCGTCCGTTCTTCGGATGGGGCATCGGCTCCTTCCGTGAAGCCTACGACCGTTCCAAGTCTCCAGTGTTGAAGCGCCTGGAGGCGGAAGGGGCGCGTACGGCCGATCAAGCGCACAGCGTCTATCTCGTGACGCTGGCCGAGCGTGGCGTTCTGGGTCTCGCCGCGCTCCTCGTGTTCGCGGGGCTGGGTCTTGCGGCCGGCCTCGCGGCTCTGCGATCGGCCTCCCCCGACCTCCGGCCACTGGCGGCGGGACTCCTCGCCTCCGTGGCGGCGCTTCTGATTCACGGCGTGCTCGAGGACAACCTCACGTTCGCGCCGCATGGAACCTTGCTCGCAGCCAACCTGGGACTCCTGGCGGCGTTGCCTCCGCACCGCGATTCGCGCATTCGCGCGCGGTGGATCGGCGCCCTGGGGATCCTCGCAGCCGTCTGTGGCCTGGGACTCAGCGCTTCGAGCGCGGTCGCGGCCACGGACGCGCGTGCGGCTCAGGCCGCCCTCGCGGCGGGTCAGGTGGAGCGGGCGATGGAACGTAGCACCGCAGCGACCCGTCTGGCACCGTGGGACGATCTCTACTGGGTCGGTCGTGCCGATGCCTCGGTTGCTGCCGCCCGTGGGGGGCGCGGGATCGAAGCGCTCCGGGATGCCGAGACATCCTACAAGAGCGCGATTGCCTTGAATGGCAGCGATCCGGTGACGCGTCACCAGCTCGCCCGTCTCTACCTGGCGCACACGGACGTGTTCGGTTCCCAGGACGTCACCAGGGCGCGCCTCGAGCTCCAGGCCGCGCTCGCGCAGAACCCGTACTACGCCGAGATCCGGAACGACCTCGGGGTCGCCTTCCTCGCGTCGGGGGAGCGGCAGAAAGCGGTTCAGTCCTTCGAAGAAGCGAGCCAGGGCCGCCGCGAGTTCGTGGATCCGCTCCTCAATCTGGCCGCGCTGGCCCTCGAGGACGGCAACACGGCGAAAGCGAAGCAGCTGGTCGATCAGGCGCTAGAACGGAATCCCGCCTCACCCCGCGCCGCCGCGATGCGTCAATCGCTCGCGACGCATCCGGGCGCCTGAGGACGATCGAACGACGAGATTGATTTTTGGAGATGAAGAGAACAGGACAGAACAAGATCGAGAGGAGGTGAGCATCCGGTCGTCGGCTGTAGACAGGTACAAGCTCGAATTCATCGGATGGCTTCGTAGAACGAGTTTCGAATGAGGGAGGACACGCAATGCGCAACCATGCTTTTCTAAAAGTCGCTCTCCTCGGGCTTCTGGCCTTCGCGCTCATGCCGGGTTATGCGGCGGCCGGTCAGGACCTGTCGGAGATGCTCGCCTCGAGCGCCGCGGTACACGCGACCGCGGTGAGCGGCCCGATTCTCCAGGTAGCGCCGCTGGCGCACGACTACGGCGTGCAGGACAACGGGACCAGCACCAGCTTCAATTTCACGGTCAGCAACATCGGTGACCAGGATCTGCACATCACGAACCTGACCTCGAGCGACCCCACGTTCTTTGCCGGTGTCGGCTCTCCCATCGCTCCGGGCGGCTCCGCGGTGATGGCGGTCAGCTTCAACCCGACCGATGGGGCGTTCCACAGCAGCAACATCATGGTCAGCTCCGACGGCGGTAACGTGACGGTGACGGTCCAGGGCCAGGCGAACGCGGCTCCGTCGATCGCACCGGTGGGCGACAAGAACGTGGCTGCGTTCACGACGCTGAGCTTCACGGTCGTGGCGACGGACGCGGACGACACGCTGGACGACGCGATCACGTACTCGATGGTTTCGGATCTGCCGCCGGGTGCGACGTTCAACACGGCGACGGGCGAC
>DATJGP010000163.1:0-7679 GCA_035494915.1 Candidatus Eiseniibacteriota bacterium
GGGCCCCGTTGACGCGGACGCCAAGCCCCGATATCCTTGTCTTCGAAGGACCTGCATCGCCCTCGAGCCCCCGGCATCCAAAGACTGGTATGGCGGTTGCTCGCCAGGATGTCGTAAGGTCCGATGAGCTATGAATTTATCCCGGAGGAGTAGGACGACATGGTCACGTTGAGCGACAAGGCTGCGGCCGAGATCAAGTCCATCATGGAGCAGAACGGCGGCACCTTCCACGGCGTGCGCGTGTTCGTGGCGGGAGGCGGCTGTTCCGGCCTCTCGTACGGGATGCAGATCGCCGACGAGCCCGCTTCGTCCGAGGACCTCGTGTTCGAGGATACCGGCGTGAAGGTGATCGTCGACATGGGGAGCCACCAGTACCTCGACGGCGCGTCGATCGACTTCGACGACTCGCTCCAGGGGGGCGGCTTCCGGATCAACAACCCGAACGCGGTGAAATCGTGCGGCTGCGGCTCGTCCTTCTCGACGGAAGAGGGGGCCGAGAGCCAGGGCGGCGGCTGCGGCGGGGGCTGCGGGAGCCACTGAGGCTCTCGGGCCGGTCCCACGGGACCACTAGGCCCGAACATCGACGAAGGCTAGACTGACCGGCGCTCCGGAAACGGGGCGCCGGTTTTCGTTTGGGGCGCTCCGGGGCACGAGACCCGACGCCCCGTACCAGGAGGCCACGCTTGCCGCGATTCGTACACGCCGCGAAGCTCTCGCGGCTCGAGGAAGGCCGAGGCCACATCGTCTCCGTCGAGGGGATCAAGGTCGCGCTCTTCCTCTACGGCAGCGAAGTGTTCGCGATCAAGAATCAGTGCCCGCACATGGGAGGCGATCTGGGCGAAGGCCTCCTGACCGGAGACGTCGTTCGCTGCCCGTGGCATGGCTGGAAGTTCAGCATCAAGACGGGCAAGATGCCGGAGACCGAGGTGGTGGCGGTCCGGACCTACGAGGTGAAGATCGATGGAGATGACGTCCTCATCGGTGTTTGAGCGCGTGCGGGAGCGATTCCCCGCACTCCGCGCCGCGGGTCAGCGCGAGGTCTTCTTCGACAACGCCGCCGGCGCGCAAGTGCCGGACGAAGTCGTGGACGCGATCCGCGAGCACTACGCGAAGCGCAACGTGCAGCGCGGCGGCCACTACGCTCTCTCGCGCGCGGTGGACGAAGGGATCGCCGACGCCCGGCAGGCGGTGGCATCGTTCCTGAACGCGTCGTCGCCTCGCGAGATCGTCTTCGGACTGAACTCGACGTCGTTGATCCGCATGGTCGCCGAGGGCTTGAGGCCGCGCTTCCGGAAGGGCGACCGCGTGGTCGTGACCGAGCTCGACCACGAGGCCAACATCGGCGCGTGGCTGAGGCTCGAATCGAGCGGCATCGAGCCGGTCTTCTGGCGCGTGGTGGGCGGAGACGCGGGCCGGCTCGATCTCGATGGATTGGCGGGCCTGTTGCGCGCGGGAGCCGGTCGCGTGCGGCTCGTGGCGCTTCCTCTGGCGTCCAACGCCACGGGGAGGGTGGTGGACGTGGCCGCCGCGGCGCGCCTCGCGCACGAGGCCGGCGCGCTCGTCTTCGTCGATGCGGTGCACTTCGCGCCGCACGGATTGATCGACGTCCAGGCGCTCGGCGCCGACTTCATGGCCTTCTCGGGCTACAAGATCTTCGGTCCGCACATGGGATTCCTCTGGGGGCGCTCCGATCACCTCCGGATGCTCGAGCCCGCGCGCGATTTCTTCATCCCCGCCGAGGCGCCGTACGCGTTCGAGCCCGGCACGCAGAGCTACGAAGCCATCGCGGGGATGGCGGCGGCATTGAGGTACCTCGCGTCCCTGGATGGGTCCGGCAGCCTGAAGCGCGCGATGGCCTTGATCCGTTCGTACGAGACGAGCCTTGCGTCGTACGCGTTGGAACGCTTCCAGAGCGTGCCCGGGCTCAAGATCTACGGGGACGTGGGGTCGGTCGAGGAGCGCGTGCCCACGTTCGCCTTCCGGTTGGGAGGGAAGACCTGCTCCGCCGTGGTCGAGACTCTGGGATCGCTCGGCATTCAGGCGCGCGACGGCCACATGTACGCGCCGCGTCTCGTGCGCGCCCTGGGACTGGATCCCGAGGACGGCGTGTGCCGCGTGAGCCTCTGCCACTACAACACGCAGGCCGAGATCGAATGGGTCACGGAGACGCTCCGGGCCATGGTGTGATGGTGGCTCGGTTAGTGGCCGCGCTGGGGACAGCGGCGGCGTTGATCGGACCCGTGGAATGAACGAAGCCACCTTCCTCAGCGATTTCGTCGTCACCCTCGCGGCCGCGCTCCTCGTGCTCGTGCCGAGCCGGAGGCTCAAGCTCCCGGCAGCCGTCGGGTTCATGCTCACCGGCGTTCTGATCGGCCCGGGCGCCCTGCGGCTGGTGCGCGATCCGCATCACGTCGCCGTCCTGGCCGAGGTCGGCGTCACGATGCTCCTCTTCATGATCGGGCTCGAGTTCTCGCTCGCCCGGCTGAAAGAGATCGGCCGCGCCTTCCTGGTCGCCGGTCCGCTCCAAGTGCTCGGCACCATGGCGATCGCCGCGCTCGCCTTCTCGATGCTCCTCTCGCACGAAACGCTCGGGCACGCGGTCTTCCTCGCGATGCTGATCACCCTCTCCTCGACCGCGATGGTGCTCCCGATCTTCGTGGGGCGCGGCGAGACGCACGCGCCCCAGGGCCGGCTCGTGCTCGGAATCCTCCTGTTCCAGGACTTCGCGATGGTGCCGATGATGGTCCTCGTTCCTTCCCTGGCGGGGAACAGCACCCTCACGTTCGGCCCCCGGATCCTCATCGGTGTCGTCGGCGCCGCGGCCGTGTGGGTCGTCGCGCGCTATCTCATGCCGCGCGTCGTGGGGGCCGTGATCCGGGCCGGCGTCCGCGAGCTCTACGTGATGATGGCGATCGCGGTCTGCCTCGGCGCCGCGCTCCTCACGCAACGGCTCGGTCTCTCGCCCGCTCTCGGGGCGTTCGTGGCCGGCCTCCTCGTGAGCGAGTCGGAGTACGCCCACCAGATCGTGGCGGAGGTCATTCCGTTCCGCGATCTCTTCTCGAGCCTGTTCTTCATCTCGATGGGAATGCTCCTCGATCCCGCGTTCCTCGCGTCCCGCCCCGTGCTCGTCATCGGGGTGCTCCTCCTCACGCTCGCGCTCAAGGCGTTCGTCGCCGGCGGGGTCGTGCGCCTGATGGGGTATCCCCTCCGGATCGCGGTGATCGTCGGGATCTCCCTCGCCCAGGTGGGAGAGTTCTCGTTCGTGCTCTCGTCCGTCGGCCAGCGCGAAGGGCTCCTCGACACGACGCAATCCCAGATCATGCTCGCGGTGGCGGTGGTGTCGCTCGCGCTCACGCCCTTCTTGATACGGCTCGCGGCGTGGGCGGGCGCGCGCACGAGGAACGCACGTCCGATCCTGCGCGGGGCTTCGGCGGGGGGTGCTGCGGCGGCGGGCGGGGCTGCCGCGGGCGCTGCTGCGGCGGCGGGCGGTGCTGCGGCGGCGGGCGGTGCGGCGGCCGACGCGGCTGCGCCCGGGCCGGTCCCGCCCACCCTCGCGAACCACGTGGTCGTCGCCGGCTACGGCGTGAATGGACGGAACGTCGCCCGCGTGCTCCGCGAGCTGGGGATTCCATACCTCGTGCTCGAGCTGGACACCGCGATCATCCGCCGCGCCCGCGCGGCGGGAGAGTCCATCCAGTACGGCGACATCGCGAGCGCGGAGTCGCTCCATGCGTCGGGCGTGGACAGGGCGTCCGTCGTGGTGCTGGCCATCTCGGATCCGGCTGCGACGCGTTTCGCGGTCCATCAGGTGCGCACGGTCAACCCCGACGCACACATCATCGCCCGAACCCGCCAGGTGGCCGAGGTGGCCGAGCTCAACCGGCTCGGAGCCGATGAGGTGATCCCCGAGGAGTTCGAGACCTCGATCGCCATCCTGGTCCGGGTGCTTCGCCGCTATCACGTGCCCGCCAATGTGGTGCGGATCCAGGAGCAGGCGCTGCGGCGCGAGGGGTACAGCTTCCTCCGGGGCGGCGACATCACCGGGCAGCTCATGACCTCGGTGTCCCAGATGATCGCCGGGGCCACGACCGACACCTTCTACCTCGAGCCGGGCTCCCCGGCGGTCGGCCAGACCCTCGCATCCCTCGACTTGCGCGGAAGGACCCGCGCGCTCATCATCGCCGTCGTGCGGGATGGTGCGCACACCCTCGGGCCCGGCCCCGAGTACGAGCTTCGGCCGGGGGACATTCTGGTTCTCGTGGGCGACCACGAAGCGCTCGACGCAGCCTTCGAAGCCCTGAGCCCTCCGCGTTCGGGCTGACGCTCGAGCCGTCGTGTCACGCCCGCGGTCCTCGCGGCGCCCCGTGCGCCGCGTGCACGCGCGTCGCGCCCTCGCGCCGCGCACCCTTCGGCGACCGTGGGGGAAGCCGAATGCCTCGACGGAAATCGAAGTCGCGGGACCGGCAGCCGGGCCGGGCGTCGGACCGCCGCTCGAATCCGCCCGCGCCGCCGTCCGTGACGGAGCGGCCGACGGACGAGTCCTCGTCGTCCTCGCGCTTCCAGCTCGGCGCCCCGCTGGGCGTGGGCGGGATGAGCCAGGTCGTCGCCGCCATCGATCTCCGCCTCGGGCGCCCCGTCGCGATCAAGACCCTCCGTCAGGAATTCGTCTCCGATCCCCAGCGCGTCGCGCGCATGAGACGCGAGGCCCGCGCTCTCGGGAAGCTTCACCATCCCAACATCGCGATGATCTACAGCTCCGAGGTGAATCGCCGGGGCGAGCGACTCCTCATTCTCGAGAAGGTCGAGGGCGAATCGCTCCTCGACCGCCTGAAGCATGGTCCGCTCGACGTGGGAACGGCGCTGCGCATCGGCGCGCAGATCGCGTCCGCGCTCGAGGCCGCGCATCTCCGCGGCGTGGTCCACAGGGATCTCAAGCCGGCGAACGTGATGGTCACGCCGCAGGGCGTGGCGAAGGTGCTCGACTTCGGCCTCGCGAAGATCACGACGGACGACGAGCCTGGGAGCGACACGGTCGATCTGGTGATGCCGGGGGTCGCGGTGGGGACGCCCGGATACATGAGCCCGGAGCAGGTGCGCGGCCTCGGCGAGGATCGGCGGAGCGACGTCTTCGGATTCGGATGCACGCTCTACGAGTGCCTCACGGGTGCGCGCGCGTACGGCGGCACGCCGCGCCACGCGATGGAAGCCGTGCTGCGGCGCGATCCCAACTGGTCCCTCCTGCCTCCCGAGACTCCCGAGGAGATCCGCGATCTCCTTCGCTCGTGCTGCGAGCGCGACACGGGCAAGCGGCTCCACGACATGGCGGTCGCGCGCGGCGTGCTCGAGCGGTGCTCGGTGGAGCTCGACCGAGCCGCGGGCCGCCCCGCGCGCCTCGATGAAACGACGCGTCGCCTCGGTCCCCGTCTCCTTCCCGATCCCGGAACGAGCTTCGTCGGGCGCGAGCGGGAGCGCGGCGAGGTCGGCGCGCTGCTGAGGCGACATCGGCTCCTGACGCTCACGGGAGCAGGGGGCGCCGGCAAGTCGCGCCTCGCGCTGGCCGTGGCCGTGGAGGCCCAGGCGGAGCTCCGGGACGGTGTGTGGTGGATCGACCTCGCGTACGGGATGGATGCCGAGCGCGTGCCCTCCGCGGTCGCATCCGCGCTCGGAGTCCGCGAGCGGGCTGGAGTCTGGATCCTGGACACGCTCGAGGACTATCTCGCCTCGCGCTCGCTCCTGCTCGTGCTCGATTGCTGCGAGCACGTGCTCGGCGCGTGCCGCGGGTTCGCGGAGGTGCTCCTGCCGCGCGCGCCGGAGCTTCGGATTCTCGCGACGAGCCGGGAGCCGCTCAAGGTGCCGGGGGAGCACGTCTATCGTGTCCCGCCCCTGGCAGAGGGGGTGCGTCTGTTCCTCGAGCGCGCCGCGATGGCGCGCCCCGACTTTCATCCGACGGAGCGCGAGCGGGACGGAATCGAGGAGATCTGCCGGAGGCTCGACGGCCTTCCGCTCGCCATCGAGCTGGCGGCGGCGCGCGTGCCGGTGCTCTCGATCCACGAGATGCGGGAGAAGCTGCTCGATCCGCTCCGCCTGCTGGCCGCCGGAGCGCCCAGTCCCGAGGCGCGCCACCAGACCCTGGCGGCGACCATCGGATGGAGCTACGACCTGCTCCGGCCCGAGGAGCAGCGCTTCTTCCGCGCGCTCTCGGTGTTCGTGGGCGGCTGGTCGCTGGAGTCCGCGAGCGAGGTGGCGCAAGGGGACGAGTTCGAGGTTCTGGATCTTCTCTCGCGTCTGGTGGACAAATCGCTGGTCGTCACGGAGCCGGGCGGAGGGGAGCGGCTCCGCTTTCGCATGCTCGACACGGTGCGTCAGTACGCGCTGGGTCGGCTCCGCACGGCCGGTGAGGAGCGGAGCACGCGGCTACGGCATCTCGAGTACTTCGTCGGTCTGTCCCGGCGCGCGACCGCGGGTCTGGTCGGCGAGGAGCAGGGAGCCTGGCTCGATCGCCTCGAGGAGGAGCACGAGAATTTTCTGTCGGCGTTCTGGTGCTGTGGGCAGATCGAGGGGGGCGCGATCTCCGCGCTCCGCATGGCGAGCTCGCTCTGGCGATTCTGGTTCGGCCACGGCCACTTCGAGCTGGGACGCTCCGTGCTCGCGACGGAGCTCAACCTCCCCGGCGCGAAGGCGCCGACGAGCGAGCGCGCGGCTGCCCTCCTCGGCGCGGGCGCGCTCGCGTTCCACCAGAACGACTTCGCCGCCGGGGACGCGGCCTACGAGGAGTCGTTGGCGATCTATCGGGCCATGGGTGACGAAGCCGGGATCGCGCTCTCGCTCGGCGGGTTCGGGAACCTGCGAATGAGCCAGGGACGGCTGGAGGAAGCGCGCGCCGCGTACGAGGATGCCCTTGCGAGGTTCCGCCGCGCGGGACACCGCCGCGGCGAGGGGCTCATGCTGAGCAACCTGGGACGGCTCGCGCTCTTCGAGAACGACCGCGAGCGGGGACGGGACCTGAGCCGCCAGGGCATCGACATTTTCAGGGAGGTGGGGGACGTGGGCTCGCTCGCGCTCCGGCTCACGTCGCTTGCGGAGCTTTCGCTCTCTCTGGGTCGGACGGAGGAGGCGAGGGCATTGTTGATGGAAGGTATCGAGGTGGTCCGCGAGCAGGGCGAGCCGCACCCCGCGGCGTATGCGTTGGAGCGCTCCGCGGCGCTCCTGGCCGCATTGGGTGATCCGGTGCGGGCCGCGCGGCTCTGCGGCGCGGCCGACGCGCTGCGCACCCAGATCGCTTCGCCCAGGTCCCCGAAGGAGAAGGAGGACCTCGATCAGTTCCTGGTGGGGGTGCAGCGCGAGGCCGGAGGGATGGCCTTCGGCGAAGCCTGGAGCGCGGGCCTGTCGGTGCCCTACGAGGTAGCGCTCGATGAGGCACTGCGAGCGTTGGGGGCTGTTGAGGTGCGATGAGGTGGTTCAACTCGCCCCGGGGCCAGTTCGGGTGGTTCAACTCGCCCCGGGGCCAGTTCAACGCCGCCCCCAACTCGCCCCGGGGCCAGTTCGCGCCGCTTCAACTCGCCCCGGGGCCAGTTCGCGCCGCTCCAACTCGCCCCGGGGCCAGTTCCCGCCGCCCCCAACTCGCCCCGGGGCCAGTTCCCGCCGCCCCCAACTCGCCCCGGGGCCAGTTCCCGCCGCCC
>DATJGP010000164.1:0-4941 GCA_035494915.1 Candidatus Eiseniibacteriota bacterium
GTGATTGCTCACGTGATGCTGAGCTGGGTCGGCGTTGAAGGCGGATCCCGTACAAGGATCCTCAATCTCACGCCGATGTCGGTTCGGCCTGACCGCCAGCGCATCGGTGTGGGGGCACGGCTGATCCGGGACGCGCTCGGCCGCGCCGAAGAAGCAGGCGAGCCTGCCGTCATGGTCGAGGGCATTCCCGCGTACTATCCTCGCTTCGGCTTCGAGCAGGCGAGCGCGCTCGGCTTCATCTCCCCGCATCCGAAGATCCCCGACGACGCTTTCATGGTCAAGCGGCTCCCGGGATACAGCCCCGACCACGCCGGTCGGATCGTCTATCCGGCCGCGTTCGACGCTCTCAGGTACTGACGACCGGTCTGAGAAGAGCGGCGCACTTGGCAGGTCGCAACGTGCCTAACGAAGTCCCCGAGCGTCGGCTACGAGACCCTCGGCTGGGCCAGTATTCGGGAATGTCCCCCGGTCGGCCCCAGGATCCAGATGTGGCTGGCTGAAGCTGACGGTCGGCGGGGACGAGCAGGCGGAGTTCGTTTCCGCGTCAGGCGGCGGGCGGATGCCTCCAAATGACTGTCTTCCGCCCCGAATCTACAGGGGTGACGGTTTCTGTAGGTATCGCACCGAGTCTCTCCGCGACTCGCTGAGAGCGGACGTTGTCGGACGAAATCAAAGAGACAAGCCGTTCGATGGATCGTCGTTCGTGTGCCCATTCCCGGATGGCCGCGGCTGCTTCGGTCGCATATCCGTGGCCCCAGTGCGCCCGTATCAAGGCCCAGCCAAGCTCGGGCTGACCATGACTTCCTGCGTTAGCCCAGGTCGAGGGTGCCCAGCCGCGTGTATCGAAGATCATGAGACCGGCCTGGCCGACCACCTGCCGGTTGGTGGCCGCGGTCTCAATAACGAAGGGACCGAGCGCGTCCGTTCTCCAAGCGCCGATCCACTCTTGGATGATGGCTCGTGCTTCCTCGGGTGCCGAGATGGGCTCTTTGCCCAAGCCATGCATGACGTCGGCGTCCGTGAACAGATCGTAAAGAGCGTCCGCGTCCCGCGGAGTCGGGGTGCGTAGGCAAAGCCTGGCCGTGAAGAGATTAAGCCCCTCCCAGGACGAGGTGTCACGAGCCACGCGGAGAAGCTAGCCGGAGCCTGCAAAACGTCGCTCGGGCCAGTGTTCAGGAATGTCCCCGAAGCATCCGGGTTCGTCGGCGTTCTGAGTCCCCTGTTCGGCTAGGTCACGGGCCTAGTGGCCCAGAGGAAAGCGGTCGCCATCTGCCAGATGCCGAGACCATCTTCGACTTGGGGCCGAAGATGGCTGGTGACGCGATCGCGCTCAGCGGGGGTGAACACCTTGTCCATGGCCTCGCTGACCGTTGGGATCTTTGGGTTCCCTGAGCTGTGCAGAAGCGCCTCCCAAGGACGTGGCTCCGCCGATCTCATCTCGGCGTAGTAGTCAAGCTCGACTGGGAAGAACCCGGCCTCCTCTGCAAACCGGAGCAGATCACGTTCGTCGAAGTCGAGCATTGGGTCCGAACGCGGCTGGAGGTCGGCATAGACAGCGTTGAGTCTCTCCGCCAGGTCGGCGAGGCCGTCCGCGGGGTAGCGCGCACCAAGCCAGAAACTTGGCTCCGCCTCCCCGCGAATCGCAAAGCGGTTGATTGGCTCGAAAAGCGAGATACGACCACCCGGTCGGAGAACTCGGAAGAACTCTCTAAGGGCCTGCTGCTTCTCGGCCACATAGATCAGCACCGATCGCGTGGTGACGACGTCGATGCTCTCGTCTTCGAGTGCCGAGAGGTCATGCGCGGGCGCCTTCACGTACTTGCACCTATCTGCGACCTCGAGCTGCTCGGCTGCCTCGCGGCAGGCATCGAGCACGTCCCGAGAGATGTCGGTGAAGACAACTTCCCCAGCACCACGCCCGAAGGCACCGAAGCCGATCCATCCTTCGCCAGCGCCGACATCCAGCAGCCTCTCGTCCTGCTTGAGGGCGGCTTTGTCGAGCACCTTGTCCCGGACCTGGACAAGCTTGTCCATGAACTGGCGTCGAAGCTCCGGGTCTGAGCTGCCGAAGCGGCGATCTGCAAGCCAGTCTGCCCAACAGTCCTTCGGTGCGGGCATAGCGTCAGTCTAGGGTCGACTCGCAAGTTCTCGGGTAGGGCCCTCTGGCCTGGGCCAGTGTTCGCGAATGTCACCCGAGCCCGATCGGCACGGCGTCGGGGGACCGCATCCTCAGCGATGTACGTATTTCGTGGTGGTGATGTTCAAGTCGAGGCATGCAAATAGGCTCCAGTGGACTGCGGCCGTTGTTTCGATCGGTGTTGGTGTCGCTGGGCTCCTCACAGCGGTCGCAACTACTGAGGCCAAGCGCGGCCACATCGCTGCCAAATCTGCGCGGTCTTGCGTCTGGCGGACGGTCCCGAGTGCTGATCCCCATCCCTTCCTGTACGACCGGTTCAACTCCATTGCCGCTGTTTCGTCTGGGGAGGCGTGGGCCGTGGGCGACTACTTCACGGGTCGCGAGGGCGGTCCGCACGGGGCGTTCATCGAGCACTGGAACGGCCGCCGGTGGCGCCTCGCGCACGCCCCTATCCCTCCCGGCGCGACCCTCGAGTCCGTGTCTGCTTCCGGAGCGGGGGACGTGTGGGCGGTCGGGATGCGGAGGAACCTCGGACAGCTCATCGAGCACTGGGACGGCGTGCGCTGGCGAGTGGCGCCGGCGCCCCAGCCCGGCGGCATCCTGCACGCGATCGCCGCGCGCACGCCACGCGATGTGTGGGCCGTCGGCTCGCGCAAGCGAGGCGCGGGCTTCGTGACGCTGGTCGAACACTGGAACGGCACGCGGTGGATGATTGTTGCGAGCCCGAGCCCGCCCGTCGTGCGCGGCGAACGACGGGACGCGATCCTGCAAGCCGTAACCGCCAACTCCCCGACCGACGTCTGGGCGGCCGGCAATTCGGTCATTGGCGTTCCAGCCACCGCTTCCCGCACCTTGATCGAGCACTGGAACGGGCAGCGCTGGACGATTGTGCCCAGCCCCGACGTGACCTCCGGGGGCGTGACCAACGATTTCCTGTTCTCTGTCTCGGGCAGGCGCCCCGATGACGTGTGGGCGGTCGGGTCGTGGGGCGACTACCTTCCGGGCGGCTTCGGTGGCAAGGGAGACCACACCCTGACCTTGCACTGGGACGGGCGCCGATGGTCGCGCAGCATCACGCCTGCGCTCCGCCAACGCGCCCTACTCTCCGGTGTGGCCGCCACTGCCGGCCGAGCCTGGGCGGTGGGCGACCGCGGAGTACAAGCTCATCAGCACACGCTGATCGAGCGCTTTGACGGCAAGCGTTGGTCGGTCGTCCCAAGTCCTCCAGGCTTTTCGCTCAGCGCGGTGTTGGCGCGCTCAGGCGGAGGCGTTTGGGCAGTCGGGGCAAATGGCCGCCAGCCGCTCGCGGCGCGCTGCTGATCCGACGAAGACGCTCCCTTCGGCCAGTGTTGGGGAATGTCCCCCGAGGTTCGGTTCTCGGCCCCTCGAGCGGCGGGGGACTTCGGGCAGATGCCCGCGAACGACCCCTCAGCGTGACTTCGCGAGCGCGGCCTGGGTGAGGCGGAGCGGCCGCAGGCCGACGGTTAGTCGGCGGAGCTCCCTCGACATCTCATACGGGACCGCGTACCACCTGTTTCGGGCGAAGCGCTCAAGATAGACGCCATAGCTGAGGAAACGGTCGAGCCGCCGGGTCGCGACGATGCCCGTGACGTAGCCATTCCGGAACCGCAACTCGTAGTACGGCGCTCCGAGCTTCGGCCTGCGAGCGCGCGCGGGGGATGGGCCACTGTAGTAGAAGGAGCCGAGCCGGGGCAGCACGGCGCGGTTCTCGATCGCTATGCAACGCACCTTGTTGCAGACGCGCAGGTCGCCAGGGTGGAAGTCCTTCGCGCTCGCCGACGGCAGGACGAGAAGCGCCGACCCTGCGACGAAGCCTGCGAGCAAAGTTCTCACGACACCTTTTATAGGCCGCTCGGCCACTCAAAGGTCCTCAATTTCCATTCACCGCTCCGGGGGACGGTTTGCCTCCCTGGGCCAGTGTTCCGGAATGTCCCCCGAAGCTTTGGCCCTACTACCTACTCGCTGAGCTGAGACGGAACCGACCGGACGCACACAGTCAGTACTGCAACGCTCCAACCTGCGCCGTCATTTTCCATTCGCTTCCGACGAGCGCATAGAGCTTGCAGGTTCGTCCTAGCCAGTGATCTTCGAAGCCAGTGGCGTTCTCACGCCAGAGCGTGTCGATGTCCACAACTGCGAACGCACCATCGCCTTGCTCCGAAATCTCGATCCGCACGGTTTCGCGGTGGTTGTGGACTAGCGTCCGCGCCCTGAACAACTGCTCATAGAGAGCGCCCCAGCGCTCAGCATCGAACTTGCCCAGTACGAGACGCCAATCGACAGGGTCGTAAGACGTGTATGTCGCAGGCCACGCCCAAACCATGTCCGGATGGAACACGCTTAGTAGCAAGGAGACGTCCTTCGAATTCCAAGCCTGCGTCTCGCGATCGATGATCTCCTGGATCGCGGCCTCAGCCTCCACGCGGCGGATTCTCCCGTCCCTGTGTTTCTGCACGCAACCTCGCAGAGAGGCTTGGCCGGGCGCGGTTTTGGACACTTGACATTTCCTGCTCACGTGATGGGGAGCCTGGGGTGGGCGAGCGTTAGTGAATGTCCCCGAGCTGCGCTAAGCCGTGCTTGAGGGCGCGCGCAGAGGTCATGAGGTCGACTTTTGCACGGCGTCGCGGAGAGGACGTAGACCGCGTAGGACGACCATCGCGACGGCTTGGATCTGCCGGATCCCGGCCGGTAGTCCACCGATAAACAGCTGACGGGCGGCCTCTTTTAGGACGGACTCTCGCCGCTCGCGCGGATCAGATCGATGAACCGCGCCTTCTATATGG
>DATJGP010000165.1:0-3523 GCA_035494915.1 Candidatus Eiseniibacteriota bacterium
GAGCGAGAGTCCGACGCTCGAGGACGCGGGGTCCGTGTGGCGCGCGATCGCCGCGGACACGGATCACCGCGTGCGCGACCTCGCGTGGTCGAGACTCACGCCTTGGCGGGAGATCCTCGCGGAAGGCTTCGACTCCGCGCATCTCGCCTCCGCGTGCCGGAACCTGAGCGAGGTCACGTTCGAGCACGGGGCGGCGGAGACGCTCCCCTCCTGCCTCTTGCTCCTCGCGGGCTGGCTCGCCTCGCGCCTCGGTTGGCGCGTGCGCATGACGGAGCGAGACGGAGCGACGTTCGACGCGCCCCATGGATCCGTCCGGCTCCGCTTCGAGCTCCATCCGGAGGCGGCGGCCGGCAGTCTTCATCGCATCCACGTCCGCTCGGGGGCACCTCAGGCGCTCGACCTTCGGGTGACCCATGAGCCCGCGCACCGCGAAGCCGTCGTCGAGGTGTCCGCACCGGCTCCGCGGCGGACGGAGGTCCCGTTCCACTACCGCGATCTCGCGGAATGCGTGGTGACCGAGATGCACCGCCACGAGCCCAATCCGCAGCTCACGAGCGCCGCCCAATGCGCGCTCGCGCTCCTCCCCACCATCGGAGATCGCGCCGCGTGACCGGACCGGTCCCGCGCGTTCGCGTGTTCCCCGATGCCGACGCCGCCACGCTCGGCGCCGTGGAGGAATGGAGCCGCGCGCTCGCGCGCGACGAGGAAACCTCTGTGGATCTGGCGGGAGGCGCCCCGAGTCCGATGAGGCGCGTCCTCTTCGCCGGTGGGAGCACCCCGGAGCGGCTCTACCGGAAGCTCGCCGAGCCCGCTGCGTTTCCGCGCGCCGACTGGCGCCGCGTGGAGGGCTTCTTCGGGGACGAGCGCTGCGTGCCTCCGGATCATCCCGACTCCAACTACGGCCTCGTCCGCCGCACCCTCCTCGATGCGCTCGGGGAGGACGCGCCCAAGGTACACCGCATACGGGGCGAGGATCCCGACCCGGGCGAGGCGGCGCGCGCCTATGAGCGCGCCATCGTCGACGCGTTCGGAGCGGAGGATGGTGACACGCCGTCGTTCGATCTCGCGCTCCTCGGCGTGGGCGACGACGGCCACACGGCGTCCCTCTTCCCCGGTCGCTCGATCGATCAGGATCGCCTGTGCGTCGCGACGACGAAGCCTGAGGACCAGAGCGCGCGCATCACCGTGACGCTCCGCCTCCTCGACGCCGCGCGGCACGTGCTTTTCTTCGTGCTCGGCGCGGCCAAGGCGGACGCCGTCGCGCGCTGCGTGGGACCGGATGTCGCCGCGCCGCGCGAGCCTCGGCCCCGCACGCTTCCCCACGATCCGCCGCCGGCCGCGCTGGTCCGGCCACCGCGCGGACGCGTGGTCTGGATCCTCGATGAGGGCGCGGCACGGGAGCTCCGCGCGTGATCCTGGCCGGCGACATCGGCGGCACCAACGCGCGCCTCGCCCTCTTCCAGCGCTTGGACCATGGGCGCACAGGCCCCCCGCAATCGCTCGAGGATCTGCACGCGCACGAGTACCCGACGTTCGAGGACCTCCTCGGAGCGTACCGGAAGCGGCACCCGGAGCCGGTCGAGATCGCGAGCTTCGGGGTCGCGGGCCCTGCCGTCGATGGCAAGGTCTGGGGCACCAACCTCGCGTGGGACATCGATACGCGCCCCGTGTCCCGGCTCCTCGGCGCGCCCGCGTACCTGATCAACGACCTCGAGGCCACCGGGTACGGAATTCCGGCGCTCACCGACGCGGATCTCGAGACGCTTCAGGAAGGCGTCCCCCATGCGCGCGGAAACGCGGGGATCATCGCCGCCGGCACCGGGCTCGGCGAAACGCTCCTCGCGCGCGTGGGCGAGGATCTGATCCCGGTCGCCTCGGAAGCCGGCCACGCCGATTTCGGACCGCGCACGGATGACGAGATCGAGCTCTTCGTGCTCCTGCGGGCTCGGTTCGGCCGCGTGAGCTGGGAGCGGGTGCTCTCCGGCCCCGGTCTCGCGCTGATCGCCGAGTGGATCCACGCGCGTGACGGCGCGGCGGGCCCGGGCGCGGCCGCGTGGGGCCGGCACGTCGACGAAGCCGGCGAGCACGGGCTGCCCGCGCTCGTCAGCCACGCGGGGCTGGGCGGGACGTGTCCCTGGTGCGTGCGCGCACTGGAGCAGTTCGCTTCGGTGTACGGAGCGGAGGCGGGAAACGTCGCGCTCCGCGGCGTCACGCGGGCCGGGCTCTATCTGGCCGGCGGCATCGCGCCCCGCATCCTGCCCGCGCTCCGGAAACCCGGATTCCTGGCCGCCTTCCGCGACAAGGCGCCGCACGAGAAGCTCCTCGCCGAGATCCCGGTGCGTGTGATCCGGAACGAGCACGCCGGCATGATGGGCGCGGCGCGGTACGCCACCCTGGTTGCGGCCGGAGACGGAAGCCCCCTATAATCCGCGCATGAATCCGAACGTCGCCGAAGCGCCCGCCGAGACCCGCCGCTCCTCCGCCCGCGTCCGGGAGATCCTCTCCTGGTACGCGTCGGACAATCCCGGAACCAAGGCGAACCTGGCCCGGATGATGAACCATGGCCACCTCGCGGGAACCGGCAAGATGGTCATCCTTCCCGTCGACCAGGGCTTCGAGCACGGCCCGGCGCGCTCGTTCGCGCCCAATCCGGCCGGATACGATCCGCGCTACCACGTGGAGCTCGCGATCGAATCGGGCTGCAACGCCTACGCTGCGCCGCTCGGCTTCATCGAGGCGGGCGCCACGGAGTTCGCCGGCGACATCCCGCTCATCTTGAAGCTCAACAACCACGACGTGCTCCACGACGAGAAGGACCCGCTCTCCGCAGTCACGGGCTCGGTGGACGATGCGCTCCGCCTGGGTTGCTCGGCGATCGGCTTCACGATCTACCCGGGCTCGGCGAACGCGGGGCACATGTACGAGCAGATCCGGGTCCTTTCCGAGGAGGCGAAGGCGGTGGGGCTCGCGGTCGTGGTGTGGTCCTACCCCCGGGGCTCCAGCATCTCCAAGGCGGGCGAGACCGCGATCGACGTGGTCGCGTACGCCGCCCAGATCGCGGCGCAGCTCGGCGCGCACATCGTCAAGGTAAAGCTCCCGACCGATGCCATCGAGCAGGATGAGGCGCGGAAGGTCTACGACAAGATGGCGATCCCGATCGGCACCCTCGCCGACCGCGTGCGCCACGTGGTGCAGTCCACGTTCGACGGGCGGCGGATCGTGATCTTCTCGGGGGGCGCGAAGAAGGACAACGAGGACGACGTGATCGCGGAGGCCCGGGCGATCCGCGACGGGGGCGGGTTCGGCTCGATCATCGGCCGGAACAGCTTCCAGAGGAAGAAGCCCGACGCCATCCGGCTCCTGCACCGGATCATGTCCGTCTACTCGGGCGAGACGGCCTAGCTCTTCTCCGCCGGGGCGCCCGCCTCGGCGTTCCACAGCCTACCCTAGTGCCCCGGAACCTTGAGCGGCAGCGGCTGCGTCATCAGCCAGCGCGCGTAGACGAATCCGATCGCCGCGAGCA
>DATJGP010000166.1:0-11865 GCA_035494915.1 Candidatus Eiseniibacteriota bacterium
TCCTGGAAGAGGTCAACGAGCCCCCCTACAAGGTGGACGGCATGCTGACCCACCTGGGCCTGGCCGGCGCCCTCCGGGGCGTCCGAGGCGTCGCCCTGGGCGACTTCACCAAGTGCGTCCCGCGCCCGCACCGCCGCGAGCTCCCGCTGAGGGAGGTCCTGGCGGACCACCTCGAGCCCCTCGGTGGCCCGATCCTCACCGGCATCCGCGCAGGCCACGGCCCCCGGAACGTCCCACTCCCCCTAGGCGCAAGAGCCGTACTGGACCCGCGCCAAGGCGCGCTGATCTACGAAGAAGGATTGGTTTCGTAGCTCTAGAAGTGTGCGAAATACGCGAGGCCTCATCCACGGGCCTCCCGAACCCGCGAATCAACCGGGTAGGCCAAGGGTCCGGTGAAAAGCGGAGGCGCCTCGCGAGCTTCGCGCTTTTGCGAAGCGATGCGACAGCGCCGGAGCTTTTCACCGGACCCTTGGCCGGCCCAGTATCGTTCGAAGACGCGCGCTAGGCGTAGACCCCGCGCACCTGGATGACATCGACAACGCGCTTGATCGCGAGCATAAAAGCAGCGACGCGGAACGAAACGCCATGCTCATCCGCCATGCGGGCGACGTCGTTGAAGGCATTCACCATGATGTGCTCCAGCCGCTCGTTGACCTCCTGCTCCCGCCAGAAGAAGCCCATTCGGTCCTGCACCCACTCGAAGTAGGAGACCGTCACGCCCCCCGAGTTGGCCAGGATGTCCGGGATGACGAGCACGCCCGCCTTGTTGAGGATCTTGTCCGCCTGAGTCGTGGTGGGACCGTTCGCCCCCTCGGCGACGATGCGGGCCTGGATGCGGCCGGCGTTCACGTGGGTGATCTGGTTCTCGAGCGCCGCGGGGATGAGGATGTCGCAGGGAAGCTCGAGGAGCTTCTTGGCGTCCACCGGGGTCGAGCCGGCGAAGCCGACCACCGACTTGGTGTCGGCCACGTGCTTGAGGAGTGCGGGAATGTCGAGACCGTTCGGGTTCTGGATCGCCCCCTTCACGTCGGACGCGCCGACGATGCGCGCGCCGTCCTTCGTGAGGAGATCCGCGGCCACGGACCCGACGTTCCCGAAGCCCTGCACGACCACGCGCGCCTCGCGGAGGTCGAGCCCGATGCGCTTCGCGGCCTCGCGGATCACGAAGAGCACGCCGCGCCCCGTGGCTTCACGGCGTCCCGCCGATCCGCCGAGCGCGAGCGGCTTCCCGGTCACCACCGAGGTCACCGTGTGGCGCGCGTGCATGGAATAGGTGTCCATGATCCACGCCATGGTCTGCTCGTTCGTGTTCACGTCGGGTGCAGGCACGTCCGACTCGGGGCCCAAGACGTCGATCAGATCGGCGACATAGCGGCGCGTGAGGCGCTCGAGCTCACCCTTCGACATCTTGCTCGGATCGCAGATGATCCCGCCCTTGCCGCCGCCGAACGGGATGTTCACGACCGCGCACTTCCAGGTCATCCACGCGGCGAGCGCCATAACCTCTTCCAGCGTGACGTCCGGGTGGTAGCGGATGCCCCCCTTCGCCGGGCCGCGAATGATCGAATGCTGGACGCGATAGCCGGTGAAGACCCGGAAGCTGCCGTCGTCCATGCCGACCGGCAGCTTCACGATGGTGGCGCGCCGGGGCTCCTTGATGATCTGAACGAAGGAGGGATCGAGCTTGAGCCGCGCGGCGGCTTCCTCGAACTGGAGCCGGGCGTTCTCGAGCGGGTCCAGCTCCTTTTGCGTTCCCATGTCGCCGGCGGTGGTGGTGGTCATGGTCGGGAATCTCCCTGGTCGGGCGGGTAGGCCGTGCGCTAAGTGTCGAAAATGCTTCGTTTTTCCCGGGCGGTAGTGTAGATAAAGGGACGAGGACCATCAAGCATGTACTATTTCTACTGGCTCCCGATCGGAACGGACACGAAGGTGCGCGGCGTCCCCTGGGTCACCCTCGGGATCGCGGTGACGAATGTTCTCGTCTTCGCGGCGCTGCACTCGCTTCCCGGCGCGGAGGCCGAAGCCTACCGCTGGGCCTTCAAGGCGGGGCACCCCACGGTCCAGACCGCCATCGCCTCCATCTTCCTCCACGCGGGGCCGTTTCACCTCATCGGAAATCTGATGTTCCTCGTCCTGTTCGGCCCTCCGATCGAGTCTCGCCTCGGGCCGAGCCGCTACCTGATCGCCTACATCGCCTGCGGCTGGCTCGCCAACCTGGCCCAGGCCGCGTATCTCATCCAGTTCGACCCCGACCTCACGTCGATCCCGCTCATCGGGGCGTCGGGAGCGATCTCGGGCATCATGGGGCTCTTCGTGGTGCGGCTCTATTTCGCCCAGCTCCGTTTCGGATCGATCACCATGCTGTTCCGCCAGGGCGTCGTGAAGCCGGGCCGCTTCACGATCCCCGCTCTGGTCGGAATCGGCCTCTGGTTCGTGGTCCAGCTCGTGTATCAGCTGGCCGGGACGTCGCCCGACACCTCGACGGTGTGCCATGTGGCGGGATTCCTGTTCGGCGGATTCTTCGGGCTCGTGATGGGATTGCGTGGCGAGGGACGGCTCGAGAGCCGCCTCGCGCGCGGATCGCGCTTCGCGGGACGCGGGGAGTGGTTCGCCGCCCTCGGCGAGTACGATGCCTACCTGGCGAAGCGCCCCGAAGATCCGGAGGTGATCGCGCAGGTTGCCCGCGTGCAGCGCGTGACGCACCAGGAGACCGAAGCCAAGGAGCGCTTCTCCGACGCGATCCGGCTCTGGATCGCGCGCGGGGAGATCCGCAAGGCGTGCGACGGCTACGAGGAGATGAAGCGGCTCCTCGGGAGCGTGACGCTGCCTCCGGCGGAGCTCTTACGAGTGGCGCGCGGCTGCGAGGAGCTCGGTCGGCCCGGCGACGCGAGCCGCGCCTACGAGGCCTACGGACGCACCTACCCCGACCGGGAGGGGGGTGCCTTGGCGCTCCTCAAGTCGGCGGAGATCGAGCAGCACGCCCTCAACAACCCCGGGCGGGCGCGATTCCTCTACGACGAGCTGCTCCGCCGGCCCCTGCGGCCGGACATGGAGCAGATGGTGCGCGAGCGCTGCGAGCTCGCGGACACGGCCCTCGCGGGCTGAAGCCTCCCGCTAGGGGAGGCACTCCATTTCAGCCAGCTCCTTGGTACGGCTCGCGGGATCGAAGAGATAGACCCGGAACTGACGCCCCGGCGTGAGCGGCGCCCTCGGAACGCAGCGCGAGATGATGGAATTCTGCACGCTCGCCCGGCTCTCGTGGATGACGATCGCCTTCGTCATGAGGGAGTGGTCGGGGGCCGAAAACCAGAGGAGCACGGTCGCGTCCGAGGACGGATCGTACGGCGCCCGCAGATCGTAGACGCCGTTCCCGTCGGTGATGCCCGAGACCAGCTCCTGCCCTTCGTTGAAGACCTTCACCTGCACGCCCGAGACCGGATGGTCGTTCACATCCAGCACCGTTCCCGTGAACGGCGTCAGCCGCCGGTCCATTCCCAGCGACTGGTACTCCTCGACGCGCCGGGTGTCGGCACTGGGGGACTCGTTGCTGCTACCGGGTGGAGGGGATGACGGGGGCGCTGCCTGAACGGGCACCGTTGCGAGGAGAAAAAAGGGCAGACTACCGAGGAACCTCAAGAACGGACGCATCATGGCCGATACCTCCCGTGTTGCGTCGCCGCGGAGGGATTCCGAGCCGACGCTACACCCGGTCCTTCGGCCTGTCAACGCGGCTTCCCTAGGAGAATCGCCTTGCTGATTGGGAGCCTGTTTGTTACGGTCCGGTCGCTTCACACGGATCCACCCTCCGACCCGCCCGGGACGGAGTCAGGAGTCAGCCCACCATGTCCATGCAGGGAGTTCGGGAGGCACGGATGTTTCTCGACCAAGTGATGGGCGTCTTTGCCAACGACGTGGCGATCGATCTAGGGACGGCCAACACGCTGGTCTACCTCCGGGGAAAAGGCATCGTCCTCAACGAGCCCTCTGTCGTCGCCGTCGATCGAACCACCAACAAGGTCATCGCCGTCGGTAAGGAAGCGAAGAGCATGCTCGGGCGCACCCCCGACGAGATCCACGCGGTGCGTCCGCTCAAGGACGGCGTCATCGCCGACTTCGAGAAGACCGAAGATCTGCTGCGCGAGTTCATCCAGAAGGCGCTCCGGCGCCGCACGTGGGTGCGCCCGCGCATCATCATCTGCGTTCCGTCGGGGATCACCGAGGTGGAGAAGCGCGCGGTCCAGGACTCGGCGCAGCACGCGGGCGCCCGCGAGGTGCTGCTCGTGCCGGAGCCCATCGCCGCCGCGATCGGCGTCGGTCTCCCGGTCGGGAAGCCCTCGGGGAACATGATCATCGACATCGGCGGCGGCACCACCGAGATCGCCGTCATGGCGCTCAACTCGATCGTGAACCAGCAGTCGATCCGCGTCGGCGGCGACGAGATGGACGAGGCCATCGTCCAGTACGTGAAGAAGGCCTACAACCTGCTCATCGGCGAGCAGACCGCCGAGCAGATCAAGATCCGGATCGGCTCCGCGTTCCGTCTCGAGCAGGAGGAGGAGATGGAGATCAAGGGACGCGATCTGGTCGCGGGCATTCCCAAGACCATGAAAATCTCCTCCGTCGAGGTCCGCGAGGCGCTGAGCGAGCCGCTCCAGCAGATCGTGGACGCGCTCATGCAGTCACTGGAGAAGACGCCCCCCGAGCTCGCGTCGGACATCGTGGACCGGGGGATCGTGATGACGGGCGGCGGATCGCTCCTGCGCGGGATCGACATGCTGCTTCGTGAAGCCACCAACCTGCCCATCACCGTGGCCGAGGATCCGCTCTCGTGCGTCGTGCTCGGCACGGGGAAGATCCTGGACGATCCGACCCAGTACGAGAAGGTCCTCATGTCGGTGGTGCGCGACTGACGCAAGGGGCGTAAGCCCTCATGCTCCGGTACCTGTTCGTACGCCGCACCGACTGGACGGTGCTCGTCATCGCCTGCACGCTCTCGCTCTCGATGATGCTCCTCGAGGCTAGATTGCAGGCGAGGGTCGCTTGGTTTCTCCAGCACACCCTCCTCGCTCCCTTCGAAGTCACCGTGGGCTGGGTCGACCAGTCGGTCGGCGTGTTCTGGGAGAACCACCAGCTCCGGAGCCGGCTCACCCAGCTCCAGATCGAATCCGACGCGCTCCAGGGCGAGCGCATGGAGAACGTGCGCCTTCGCCGCCTCCTCCACCTCGAGGAGCGCCATCCCTACAACCTCGTCGCGGCCAGCGTCGTCGCCCGGAGCCTCGACCGCCTCGGCGGGAGCCTCACCATCGACAAGGGGACCGCGGACGGCGTCGAGCCCGGACGCGCGGTGCTCACGCCGGACGGACTCGTGGGACGCGCGGAGCGCTCCACGCCCCATGAGACGCGCGTGCTCACCCTCCTCAACCGCGATTGCGCGGTGGCCGCGCGCATCGAGCGGACGCGCGTCGACGGCGTCCTCGAGTGGGAGTTCGGGAACCAGCCCGTGCTCAACCTCCGCTACATCTCGTCGCAGGAGGACGTGAAGGTGGGGGATCGCGTCGTCACCTCCGGCCTCGGCGGCATCTTTCCCGTCGGGATCCGGATCGGCACCGTGGCGAAGGTCGCGCTCGATCCCAACGGACTCATGAAGGAGATCCTCGTGGATCCCGCCGTCGACTTCCGCTCCGTCGAGGAGATCCTCGTCTACACGCCGTCCGATCTGCGCGGCACGGCGCCGGCGGATCTCTTCCTCGAGGAGCCAAAGCCCGCGGCCGCAGCCGACAGCGCCGCGGCCGACAGCGCCTCGGCGCGTCCCGCCACTCCCGCGAAGGCGGTCGCGGCCACGGCCCAGCCTCCCGCGACTGCGGACAAGGTGATCCGGTGAAGTGGGTTCGTGACGGCGTCGTCCTTCTGGTCGCCCTCGTGCTCCAGTCGACGGTGCTCCACCGCATCGAGATCGCGGGGGCCCGCCCGGATCTTCTCGTCGCCTACGTCGTCTACATCGCCTGGATGCGGGGTCCGGTCGTCGGCACGATCGTCGGCTTCGGCGTCGGGCTGATCCAGGATCTCGACGCCTCCGTCCCGCTCGGGCTGAACGCGCTCGCCAAATCGATCGTCGGATTCCTCGTCGCGAAGGCGGGCTTCCGGGTCCATCGCGCGAACGCCGGCGTGCGCTTCGCGTTCTTCTTCGTCGCGATGCTCGTGCACGACCTCATCTATTACGCGGTCGCGACCGACGGCGACCTCGCCACGTTCGGCAAGCAGATGGTTCTGACGGCGGTGCCGTCCGCCCTCTACACCGGGGTCGTCGTGGTGATCCTGCTCGGGATCGCCGAGGCGTTCTCGAGGCGCCCCCTCCTCGCGGACGAGGTCTGACGTGGCGTACGAGATGGAGCCGCGCCACCAGGCGCGCCGGCGGGAGCAGATCTTCACCATCGGCGTCGCGTCCATCTTCGGGCTCCTGATCCTCCAGCTCTTCTCGTTACAGGTACTCCAGGGGGACAAGTACGGCGAGCTCTCCGAAGAGAACCGGATCCGGGTCGAGGTGCTCACCGCGCCCCGCGGCGAGATCCGCGACCGGAAGGGGCGCCTGCTCGCGGACAACGTTCCCTCGTTCACGGTCACGATCGATCCCTTCGACAAGGTCTACGTTCACGATCCCGCGCTCCTCGACTCCACGATCGCCCGCGTGAGCCGGGTCGTTGGGCTCGACCCCGAGGTGGCCTTCGACAAGGTGAAGCACGAGCGGACGCAGTCGTTCCTCGCGATCCGGCTCAAGCGGAACCTCGACCTCGGCTCGGTCGCGTACCTCGCGGAGCACCGGGCGGAGCTTCCCGGAGTCGAGGTGGAAGCGGAGCCGCTCCGGCGCTATCCGCTCGGTCCCTTCGCGTCACACCTGCTCGGCTACGTCGGCGAGGTCTCCGACAAGGAGCTCGAGGACCCCAAGTTCTCCACCACGTACATGCGCGGCGATCTGATCGGCCGCATGGGGATCGAGCGCCAGTACGAGAAGATCCTCCGTGGCGTGGATGGGAAGCGCTTCGTGGAGGTGAACGCCCTCGGCCGGAAGGCGGAGCTCCTGGGGGAGCGGCAACCCATCCTTCCCAAGCGGGGCGAGGACATCACGCTGTCGGTCGACCTCGATCTGCAGCGAGCGGCGGAGGAGGCCTTCCAGCCCGGAGCGCGCGGCGCGGTCGTCGCGATGGATCCGCGCACGGGCGAGGTGCTCGCTCTCGTGAGCAAGCCCAACTACGATCCGAATGAGTTCTCCACCGGCATCACGCAGGCTCGCTGGGAAGAGCTGAGCCAGGGAGGGAACTACCCGCTCTTCAACCGCGCGATCCAGGCGTCGTATCCGCCAGGCTCCACGCTCAAGCCGTTCGTGGCGCTGGCGGGCCTCACGCTCCGCGCGATCTCGCCGATGACCGTTTTCTCCGACCCTTGCTACGGGTACTACCAGTTCGGCCGGCGCCGCTTCGGGTGCTGGGACCACGATGGGCACGGATGGACGTCGCTCCGGAGCGCGGTGGCCCATTCGTGCGACGTCTACTTCTACCAGCTGGGACTCCGCATCGGCCTCGACCGGCTCTCGACCTTCATGAACAACCTGGGGGTCATGGAGAAGACGGGGATCGATCTGCCGCAGGAGCGGCGTGGCCTCTTCGCGAGCCCCGCGTGGTACGACAAGCATTACGGAGCGGGCCGCTGGAGCAAGGGGCTCATCCTGAACCTCGCGATCGGCCAGGGGGAGTCGTCCCTCACCCCCGTCAAGCTCGCACAGCTCACCTGCGTGATCGCGAGCGGCGGCACCCTGTGGAAGCCGCACATCCTCCGGAAGGCGTCTCGCGACGGGCGGGACGACCCGAGCGTCCTGCCTCGGGCCGACTCGCTGCAGACACACCTCACGTTCGCTCCCAAGGACCTGGCCTCGATCAAGGACGCGATGGTGGCGGTGATCTACGACGGGACGGGATACCAATCCAAGGTGGACTCCGTGACCGTGGCGGGAAAGACCGGAACCGCGCAGAACCCGCACGGCCAGGATCACGCGCTCTTCATCTGCTTCGCTCCGGCGGAGCGCCCCGAGATCGCCATCGCGGTCATGGTGGAGAACGCGGGGCACGGGAGCACGGCCGCCGCGCCGGTCGCGCAGAAGGTGCTGCAGGCCTACTTCCATCCGGCACCGCCGGACAGCACGGTGAAGCCGAAGACGCAGACGGTGGCCGTCCGGAGCAGCACGTGATCGCGCAGCGCCTCACGGCGGACATCGACCGTCCGCTCCTCCTCACGACGGTCCTTCTCGCGCTGATCGGGATCGCGTTCGTCTTCAGCGCCACCGCGATGCAGACCGCGCAGATCGAGCACGGTCTCTACCTGAAGCAGTTCCTGTGGCTGGGGCTCGCCCTGGCGGGCGCGGCTGCGACGGCGGCGGTCCCGTACCGCGTGTACGAGGGGAAGACCGCGTGGCTCCTCTACACCATCGCGCTCTTGCTTCTCGCGCTCACGCTGGTCATCGGGCACGTGGGGCTCGGCGCACAGCGCTGGCTCGGGTGGGGGCCGCTCAAGTTCCAGCCGTCGGAGGTCGCGAAGATCGCGGTGGTTCTCGTGCTCGCGAGCATGCTGGCGGCGAAGCGGATCGATCTCACGCACCTGCCGACCCTCTTCAAGACGCTCCTCGCCGCGGCGGTTCCGTTCCTGCTCGTGCTCAAGCAGCCGGACCTCGGGACGTCGCTCTGCTTCATCATGGTCGTGCTGACGATGCTCTACTGGGCCGGTCTCCCGATGCTCTACATGTTCCTCCTCCTCTCTCCGATCCTGAACGGGGTTCTCTCGTTCTATCTCCCGGCCTGGATCCTGTTCGCGCTCGTGCTCGCGTTCGTGCTCTACCGCTCGCGGCTGAGGCTCGGCACCGTCGTGCTGGTGGTGGTCGTGAACCTCGCGGTCGGGATCGCGACGCCGCACGTGTGGAATCACCTCGAGCCCTACCAGAAGCAGCGCATCTCCACGTTCCTGGATCCGAGCGCCGATCCGTACGGGGCGGGCTACCAGATCATCCAGTCGAAGATCGCGATCGGGTCGGGGGGCGTGACGGGGAAGGGCTTCATGCACGGCACGCAGAAGGGGCTGGAGTTCCTGCCGGAGCAGCACACCGACTTCATCTTCTCGGTGGTGGGGGAGGAGACCGGGTTCCTGGGGTCGGCGTTCGTGACCGTGCTCTACATGGTGCTGATCCTGCGCGGCGTGCGAATCGCCCGGCGCGCCCGGAACCGATTCGGGAGCCTCCTGGCCATTGGATTGACCGCGGTTTTCCTATACCATGTGCTCGTCAACGTGTGCATGACCGTCGGGCTTGCCCCTGTGACCGGACTCCCCTTGCCCCTTCTGAGCTACGGCGGAACGTCGCTCCTGACCAGCTTCATCCAGATCGGATTGATCCAGAACGTCGCCATGCGCTGGCGCGAATACTGACGCAGGAGACTTCTTTGCACCCCACTCTGTTCCACATCGGCTCCTTCCAGATCCACACCTACGGCCTCCTTCTCGCGATCGGATTCCTCATCGCGATCCAGATCTTCGTCGCGCGCGGCGTGAAGCGCGGCATCGCGGAGGACCAGCTCCACACGATCTCGCTCGTCATCTTGATCCTGGCGATCGTCGGCGGACGCGGACTCTTCGTGCTGACGCATTGGAGCGACTACGCGAAGGACTGGCTCGGCGTGTTCCGGTTGTGGGAAGGCGGGCTGATGCTGTACGGCGGCTACATCCTCGCGATCGCGGGGGGCATCGGGTACGTCCGCCGGGCGAAGCTGCCGGTGTGGCGCGTCGGCGACGCCGCGGCGCCGGCGATGGCGCTCGGGATCGGCATCGGCCGGCTGGGCTGCTACTTCAACGGCTGCTGCTTCGGCCTTCCGACCCACCTCCCGTGGGCGGTGACGTTCCCGCCGGGCTCCTACGCGTCGTACGCGTTCCCGGGCGAGGCCATCCATCCGTCGCAGATCTATCTCGCGCTCGCGGGCGTGTTCCTCTTCGGGCTCCTGCTCGCGATGGACCGGAAGCCCCATTTCGATGGCTGGCTCTTCTGGAGCGCGGTGGCCATCGACGCCGTGTTCCGGTTCGGAATCGACTTCACGCGCTACTACGACTCGACGAGCTACCTCGGGCGCCTCGGTCCCTTGAGCTTCAACATCAACCAGATCCTGAGCGCGTTCCTCTTCGTGAGCGCGCTCGTGATGCTGCGTGTGCTCTCGCGGCGCCCCGCTCCGAGCGCGGCCGCGACCGGCGCCGAGCCCGGCGACTCGACCGCCGCATCCGCGCTGGGCACCACCCAGGCGGGGTGACCGAGCCCGCGCTTCCCGGGATCCCGTGACCGGACGCGCGGACCAAGCAGCTTCTCCCCGTCGCTACGCCGTGCTCGGACATCCCGTCCGGCACTCGCTGTCTCCCCCCATGCAGAACGCGGCGTTCCGCGCAGCCGGAATCGACGCGCGGTACGAAGCCCTCGAGGTTCCGCTCGAGCGCCTCGACGGCGCGCTGTCGGAGCTCCATGCGGAGGGCGTCCTCGGTCTCAACCTGACGCTCCCGCTGAAGGAGCGCGCATGGGCGCTCGCCGCCACGCGGACGCCCGAGGCGGAGCGCGCCCGCGCCGTGAACACGCTCCGCCGTGAACCATCGGGCTGGGCCGGGCACGCGACCGACGGGCTCGGCTTTGCGGCGTGGATCCGCGAGCTCGGGATCCGGCTCGAGAGCGCCAGGATCCTCCTGCTCGGCGCTGGGGGCGCCGCGTCGAGCGTCGCGCCGGTCCTACTCGATCTGGGCCCGGCGACGGTCGCGATCGCGAGCCGGACGCAGGCGCGCGCCTGGTCGCTCGCGGAGCGCCTGTCCGGAAGCGTCGCGGTGGTCGCGGGGGGGCTCGAGGACGACGCCGAGATCGCGCGCGCGGGGCCGTTCGACCTGCTCCTCCGCGCGCTCACGGCGGAGGATGTGAGCGAGGCGGAGGCTCGGCTGTGGCGCGCGCTCGAGCCGCGCGCGCCGGTGCTCGATCTCAACTACGCGGACCGCGCGGCGCGCGTGCGGTCGCGATGCGAGAAGGAGGGCCGCCCGTTCGAGGACGGTCTGGGACTCCTGCTGCACCAGGGGGCGATCTCGTTCGAGTTCTGGACGGGGCGAAAGGCTCCGCTCGAAGCCATGAGGGAGGCGCTTCGGGCGGCGACGTGAGGGAGGGTGGGGAGGATGTGGAAGGCGTGGGCGCGGGATCTCGCGGACGTGATGCTCGACCGGCGCTGCCCCGGCTGCGCGGATCGAGCGCCGCGCGATCGTGAGATCTGCGGCGCGTGCGACGCGCGCGTGGAACGCACCGGCATCGCGCTCTGCCTCGCCTGCCTGCGCGGCGATCCTCCAGGAACCGAGCCCCGCGCGCGCGGTTGCGCGAGCCACGGATCGACGCGTCTCGTGCTGGCCGGCCCTCCGTACGATGCCACCCTCGAGCGAATCCTGCGCGCCTTCAAGTACGAGGGAGCGACCCGGCTCGCGTCGTGGATCGCCGAGCTGATCCCCGAGCCTCCCGCGCGCGGACTGTCGATCGGGCGGGAGATGATCCTCGTTCCGGTTCCCCTCCATCCTGCGAAGCGCGCCGCGCGCGGCTTCGATCAGGCGCTGCTCCTGGCGGAGCTCGTCTCCAGGCGGTGGGGCATTCCGGTGGTGCCGGCGCTGGAGCGGATTCGCGAGCATCCGGCTCAAGCCACGCTCGACGCCGCCCGGAGGCGCGTCAACGTCCGCGGAGCGTTCCGATGCGTCGACCCTCGGGCCGTGGACGGTCGCCCGGTTCTCCTCCTCGACGACGTCGTGACCACCGGGAGTACGATGCTCGAG
>DATJGP010000167.1:0-3653 GCA_035494915.1 Candidatus Eiseniibacteriota bacterium
CGCCGGATCGCGGCGCTCTACCGGTTGAGCCACGATCTGGCCGTGAGAAGCGGCGTGGCGGACGTGCTCGCGACCGCCGTCGCGCACGTTCAAGAGGTGCTGGGTGTGCGGGCCCTCATGTCGGTGCCGACCGATGACGGCGCGATCGAGCATCTCGCGGGCGATCGGAGCGTTCTCGAGAGCGAGGCGGACCAACAGGCCGTGGAACGGACCATGCGTTCCGGGAGACCGGTCGGGCTCAGTGCGGGCGCCGTGGGGCCCGGAGTGTTCCACATGCCCTTGGACGCGGGCACGGGTACGAGAGCCGTCCTCTCGATCAGGCTCCATGACGACCAGGTCCTCGAGCCCGAGCGGCTGGAGCTGATTCGCGCCTTCTCCAGCCTGATCGGATTGGCTCTCGAGCGCTGCCACATGGCCGACAGCGCGCGCCACACTCAGGCGCAGATCGAGATCGAGCGAGCGCGAAGCGCGCTTCTCAGCAGCGTGTCGCACGATCTGCGCACCCCATTGACCGCGATCACCGGCGCGGCGACGACGTTGCGCGATGACGCCTCGGGCGCTCTCGCCACGGGAACGCGTCGGGAGCTCGCGGAGACGATTGCGGACGAGGCGCAGCGGCTCACCCGACTGATTGGAAACCTTCTCGACCTGACCCGTCTCGAGTCGGGCACCCTGCGCGTGCACAAGGAATGGCACTCCGTGGAGGAAGTGGTCGGCGCCGCTCTGACGCGGCTCGGAGCGGAGATCAGCGGGCGCACGGTCCAAGTGTCTCTCGGCCGGCTGCCGCTGATTCCAATGGACGACATCCTGTTCGAGCAGGTCGTGCGCAATCTCGTGGACAACGCGATCCGGCACTCGGGGAACGAGGAGCCCGTTCTCATTCACGGCAGACTCGAGGACGAGGAGCTGAGGCTCGAAGTGAGCGATTCCGGACAGGGGCTGTCCGAGAGCGACAGTAGACGCGTCTTCGAGAAGTTCTACAGGGGCCGGGGCGCTTCGAACCACGGAGGCGCGGGGCTTGGGCTGGCGATCTGTCGAAGCATCGTGGAGGCCCACGGAGGAACGATCGAAGCGGCCAATCGTCCCGGAGGCGGAGCCGTGTTCACCGTTCGACTTCCAGTCGAGGGGAGCCCGCCCGCGATCGAGTCGGAAGCCGAGACCGGCGTGCGCGAGGCCCAGACATGAGCGAGACCACGGCCCCCGTGGCCCTCCTGATCGAGGACGAGGTCGGAATCCGCCGATTCCTGCGAGCGGCCCTGGAAGGACAGGGCTTCACCTGCGTCGAGGCGACGACCGGAAGCGAAGGGATTGCTCACGCGGCGACCCGCGCGCCGGAGATCGTACTTCTCGATCTCGGGCTGCCCGACATGGATGGACTCGATGTCATGCGAAGGATCCGCGAGTGGTCCACGGTCCCGATCGTCGTGCTCACCGCGCGTGGCAAGGAGCGAGAGAAGGTCGAGGCGCTCGACGGGGGGGCCGACGATTACATCACCAAGCCCTTCTCGGTTCTCGAGCTGCTCGCCCGGGTTCGTGCCGCTCGACGCTACCGGGCGGAATCGGGCACGAGTGCGGAGATCGTCGAATCCGGCAGCCTTCGAATCGACATGGCGCGCCGTCGCGTGTCCGTCCTAGGCAACGTGGTTCCGCTCACACCCATCGAGTACCGCCTGCTCGCAACGCTGGCGCGATACGCGGGGCGCGTCCTCACGCACGAGTTCCTGCTCCGGGAGGTGTGGGGTCCCACCAGCACGGAGCAGCGGCACTACCTGCGCGTGTACATGGCTCAGCTTCGTCAGAAGCTGGAGGCGGACCCGAGCCGGCCGACGGTCCTGATGACGGAGCCTGGGGTCGGCTATCGAATGGCCGAGGCCGACGAGGCTGGATAGCCCTCCCAAGACGTGGAGATGAGCCTTTCGGTTCATCCATGCCTGGACCCCTGGAGATGGTACGCGGTGTCCTCGCATGCTACATTCCTCCGCGCCGTATCCCCGGCTAGAGAGAGCAAGGATGGAGACCTGCCGGAGCGACCGCGGCACTCACCGCAATGAAGGGGGAATCATGAAGCGTTGGCTCGCGCTCGCCGCGGCGGCCGCTCTCCTCGGAGCGAGCTCGGCGATGGCGACGGAGGAGTTGCGCGTCGGCGTGGGGGCGTTCTACGGCCTCAGCGCTCCCGTCCTCCAGGACGTGGACGCCAGCTCGTTCAGCCCTGGTGACGCGCTCGGCGAAACCGGGAGCGAATGGGGGGTTCGCGTTCCGATCAAGGTCATCCCGGTCGTCACCATCGAGCCGTACTACGCTCAGTCGTCCTATGACGACAACACCCAGACGTTCAACAACCTCTCGTATTCACGCGAGGGCTGGGATCGCAAGGCGATCGGCGCGAACTTCCTGTTCGCGAACACGCTGGCGACGGGATTCAAATTCTATCCGTACGTCGGCATCGGCAGCACCAAGCTCGAGCGGACCGATGAGAAGCTGACCGACTTCACGTGGAACTTCGGACTCGGGATGGGCTTCTCGTTCAACGAGAAGATCTCCCTCCACGTCCGGAGCCAGCTCGATCTCATGGTCACCGACGAAACGTCGCGCAAGTTCGGCGACGTCACCGCCGGCCTTCAGTACAACTTCCAACCCTAGCCAGGAGGCAGACCCATGAAATCACTGCGTTGGCTGATCCTCGGCCTGGGGATTGGAATTCTCGCCTCGGGCTGCATCCTCACGTCGGCTCAGATCCAGCTCGACTTCAACGTCGACGACGGCACGGTCACGAGCACCGGGCTCGTCGCGGCCCCGATCCAGCTGTCGGACGAGCAGGAGTACGTCGACCACAAGGACGACATCAAGAACATCTCGGATCTGGCGTTCCTCGGCAAGTTCACCAACAACACCTCGAACGCCTTCTCGGTGGAGGTCTGGATGGTGCCGACGCTGCAAACGGTGCCGTACACGACGGAGGCCGAGCTCAAGGCGGATCCGAGCGCCGTGAAGATCTGGGGCAACTTCGCGCTGGGCCCGAACGAGACGAAACAGATCGACTGGAACGAGTCGGCCCACCTCTTCACGAAGGCCGGCAAGGACGCGATCTTCAACGAAGCCAAGAACGGGGACGGCGACTTCACGCTCTACGCGATCGGGTCGTCGGGCACCTACGACTTCGACGTCAAGAACGGCGCGTTCGTCCTCGTGCTCGACGCGGGGATCTAAGGACGCAGCACGGCTGTACCGCTCAGGCGATCCTCCCGGGCGAGCTGCAACACCCGGTTGGCCTCGGCGAGCGGGAATTCGGTGACGCGGGGGCGCAGCCTCACGGCTGCCGCCTCCGCGAGCATCGCCTCTCCATCCTTCCTCGTATTCGCCGTCACGCTCCGTAGATTCCGCTCGTAGAAGAGCTCGCGCTCGTAGCTGATCGGCGGGATGTCGCTCAGCCAGATGCCCGCGACGGCGAGCGTTCCTCCCTTGTCGATCGAGCGAAGCGCCACGGGGACGAGCTCTCCCGCGGGGGCGAAGAGAATTCCGCCGTCGACCTTCACGGGCATCGAATCCGCCGCGCCGCCGACCCATGCCGCACCGAGCTCCCGAGCGAGGGCCTGGTGCTTCTCGCCCCTCGTCGCCACGAAGACCTCGCACCCCCGCGCGAGCGCGACCTGGAT
>DATJGP010000168.1:0-7921 GCA_035494915.1 Candidatus Eiseniibacteriota bacterium
TGGGGCGACCGCGCTGGATGGGATGTGGTCCCCTTGCTTCGGGATCCGGAAGAGATCTGGAATTGCTGTGTGGAAGGGCTTCGCGAGATCGGTCACGCCGCGGGCATCGACTGGCGCGCGGCGCTTCCGGAATAGGGAGAATTCATGGCTACCATCCTTCTCTTCCATCACGCACTCGGGCTCACCCCCGGCGTGCTTGCGTTCGCTGACCACCTTCGCGCCGCAGGGCATACGGTTCACACGCCGGATCTCTACGACGGCAAGACCTTCACCGATCTGAACGAAGGCGTGGCTTACGCGGATCGGACCGGGTTCGACGCGATCACCGATCGCGGCGTGAGCGCCGCGGACCGGCTTCCCGCGGACATGGTCTACGCCGGTTTCTCTCTCGGAGCCATGCCGGCGCAGAAGCTCGCGCAGAACCGCTCCGGCGCGCGCGGGGCGCTCCTCTTCCACAGCACCATTCCTTTGAAGCACTACGGCGGTTCCTGGCCCGCGGGCGTGCCGCTCCAGATCCACACCATGGAGAACGACGACTGGGGCGATGTGGACGTCGCGAAGCAGATCGCGGAGACGGTCCCGGGGACCGAGCTCTTCCTCTATCCGGGGGACCGCCACCTGTTCACGGACCGGAGCACGCCCGATTACGACGAGAAGGCGGCGAGCTTGGTCCGCGACCGCGTTCTTCACTTTCTGGGCAAGCTCGGATAGTGCGCGTCGGTATCGTGGGCTCCGGACTCATGGGTGGGAAGCTCGGCACCCTGTTCGCACGCGCCGGCCACGACGTGGTGTTCAGCTACGCGCGCCAGCGGGCCAAGCTCGAGGGGCTGGCCCGCGCCGCCGGAGAGAAGGCACGGGCGGGCACGCCTGCGGAAGCGGCGGAAGGCGACGCCGTCCTGCTCGCCGTCCACTGGTCGCGCCTCGACGATGTCCTCCATCAGACGGGAGACCTGGCCGGCAAGGTGGTCCTGAGCTGCATGCTCCCCATGAGCGAGGATGATTCCGCCCTCGTCATCGCGCACACGAGCTCGGGCGCCGAGGAGATCGCCAAGCGGATCCCTCGCGCCCACGTCGTGCTCGCGTTCAATACCGTGCCCAGCGAGGTCCTGTTCGACGTTTTCGAAGCGCGCTCGAAGGAGCTGCGCCCCAGTCTCGCGTTTTGCAGCGACAGCGAGCGCGCCAAGAAGATAGCCGCCGAACTGATTCGGGATGTGGGCTTCGACCCCGTGGATGCCGGCCCGCTCAAGATCGCGAGATACATGGAGCCCTTCACGCTCCTCATCGCGCAATTGGCGTACGAGGGGGAGAAGGGGCCGGAGCTGGCGTACCGATTCGAATGGCATGGTCGGTGAAACCGGCCCTGGTGTTCGCCTCGCTGTTCCTGGCCGCCGGCTGCGTCACGCACCCCACGCCGACGAGAGACAGCGTTCTGGCCGTGGACGAGCAACAGAGAGCCATGGTCGCCGCCTCGAATGTCGTTGGACTGGAGAAGCTAGCCCACCCCAATCTGCGCATCAACGCGCCGGGTGGGCGAGTGCTCACTCGAGAACAGTTCCTCGCCAACATGCGCTCTGGGGAAATTGCCGCCGAGAGCTTCGACCGAACCGCGGAGGATGTGAGCATCAGCGGCGAGGTGGCGGTCGTCATGGGAAGGGAGACCTTCACACCGGTCGCGACGAGCGAGCTCGGCCGAACGTTTGGGGCCAAGGCGCTGCAACGCCGATACACGAATATCTACGTCTGGCAGGGAGGTCGTTGGCTGTGGCTGGCCCGACAAGCCAGCGTGGTGCCGCCATAGGAGGACCCATGGAGTCGACAGGACCGAAGCCGGCGCGCGATCTCGACCCGGTGACCATCGCCGCCATCGCTGTCCTGGCCTACTCGCTCGCCAACATCGTCCACGAAGGCCTCGGCCATGGAGGCGCCTGCCTCCTCCTCGGAGCGCGCCCCACGATGTTCAACGCGATCTTCTTCAACTACGACGAGACCACCGCGAGCGACACCGCCCAGCGCCTCATCGCCGCGGCGGGAAGCGTCGTCAACGTCATCGTGGGCTTGCCCATCATAGCCTTGCTGCGGAAGCGCCCCGCGATGGCGCCGTCCTTGCGCTACTTCCTCTGGCTCTTCGCCGCGGTGAATCTCCTCACCTCGTTCGGCTATCTGCTCTATTCGGGGGTCGGTGGAATCGGAGACTGGGCCCGAGTGATTCACGACATCGAGCCCTCGCTCCTGTTCCGGGTGACGATGTCCGCGATCGGCGCCTGGCTCTATTTCATCGTGGCGCCCGGCCTCGTGATGCCCGCGCTCGACCCGTTCCTCGGGCTCGATCCCGAAGAGAGGACCCGGCGTGCGAAGGTCCTCATGCTCCTGCCCTATTTCATCGGCGCCGCTACCTTGATCGCGGCCGGCATGTTCAACCCGCTCGGGATGTGGGTCGTGCTGATCTCGGCCGCCGCCGCGTCCCTGGGCGGAACCTCGCTCCTCGCGTGGTATTACGCGAAGCCGCGCAAGCCCTCGGCCCTGGCGCAAAGCCCGCCTCTGGGAATCGCCAGGAGCTGGGGCTGGATCGCGGCTTCCGTGGTCGTCCTGGCCGTCTTCGTCTTCGTGCTCGGCCCGGGAATCGGGAAGCTCTAACCCAACTCGGAGCGCGTACCCCCATGCGACGAAATCGTGTGATACCTGCCCCCCTCGCGCGTATCCGTAGGTGCCATGGCGAACGGTGACGCGACCGCGGCGCGCCTCTGGCTCTGGGCCAGAAAGGCGCGCGCGACCGACTGGGATGCTCGATTCGCGGAGGAGCTGCCGCGGGTCTACAACTTCTTCCGGTACCGGGTCGGCCCGGGCGTCGTGGCCGAGGATTTGACGGGAATCACGTTCGAGAAGGCCTGGGGCGCGCGGGATCGGTACCGCGAGGACCGCGCCGGATTCGAGACCTGGCTCTTCGCGGTGGCTCGGAACGTGGCCACGGATCACTTCCGGCGGGCGAGACCGTCCGTGCCGCTCGACGACATCGTCGAGCTCGCCGGCGGCGACACACCCGAGGAGATCGCGGTGCGGAGGTCCGATGAGGCGCGCCTCGGGGCCCTGATCGCACGCCGATCGGAGCGGGAGCGCGAGCTCCTCGCCCTCAAGTACGGCGCCGAGCTCACGAACCGCGACATCGCCCGGACAACCGGCCTCAGCGAATCCAACGTCGGCACGATCCTCCACCGTGCGGTGGAGGCTCTGCGCGCCGACTGGGACAAGGAGTCATGATGGATGATCGGATGCTTCACGAGTACCGCCGCGACCCGGATCCGGCGTTCGCGCGCGATCTGCGCGAGCGCCTCCGCCGGAGCGAGCGCGCTCGCCGAATTCCGCGGCCGGTCGTGCGCGCGCTGGCCGTGGCATGCGCGGTTGGCGTGGTGGTGGCCCTCTTCGCGATTCCGTCGGTGCGCGTCTCTGCGGGGGCCATGCTCGATCTCTTCCGCGTGCGGCGCTTCGCGGCGGTCCAATTCAATCAGTCGAGGCTCGAGGCGTTGCAGTCGATCGACAAGGAGCGAGGGTTTCTCGTCCTCGATCGCGAGGAAACCCTTCGAGATCCGGGGCCGCCCCGGCTCGTTCCGACCGCACAGGCGGCCGGGCCGGAGGCCGGCTTCACCGTGAGCACGCCGTCCTATCTCCCCGACAGCCTCGCGGTCGACAGCGTGCTGGTGCAGGGGGAGGGTCGGATGCGCTTCTCCGTGAGCGAGGAGAAGCTCCGTTCCGTTCTCAAGAAGCTGGACGTGAAGGACGTCACCGTGCCTCGCGGCCTGGACGGCCAGTGGGTCGAAGTCCGGAAGCCGCCCGTGGTGATCCAGAGGTTCCAATCCACCAATCGACGAGCGATCCTGCTGCAGGCGCGGAGCCCGGAGGTCTCGGTGCCACCCGGCTGGAACGTGGAGCAGCTCGCGGAGGTCGGTCTTCGGGTGCTCGGGCTCGACCCGAGCGAGGCGAAGCGGATCGCACGTTCCACCGACTGGCGTACCACGCTCCTCGTGCCGGTCCCGCTCAATGTGACCACGTTCCGCCTGGTGACGGTGCGGGGCAACTCCGGCCTCATGATCATCACGACCGGTGACGAGTCTCCTCCTCCCGGCAAGCCCCAGCGCAAGGGGGTCATGGTGATGTGGACCCAGGGAGACCGCGTCTTCTGCCTGCGCGGAAATCTCTCCGCCGGGGATCTCCTTCAGATGGCGAATTCCGTGGTGCCGTGACATCCTGACAGCGTGACCGAACCCGTCATCGAGACGCGTGGACTGCGGAAGCAGTTCGGCGACAAGACCGCGGTCGAGGACCTTTCCCTCGAAGTCCTTCGAGGAGAGGTCTTCGGCTTCCTCGGACCCAACGGTGCGGGGAAGACGACCTCGATCAAGATGCTGCTGGGGCTGGTGGAACCCACGTCCGGATCGGGCTCCGTGCTCGGAGCCCCGATCGGCCACCGCGCCACGCGCGCGCGCCTCGGCTTCCTGCCGGAGCACTTCCGCTTCCACGACTGGCTCACCGGACGAGAGCTCCTCCTAGTGCATGGCCGCTTCCTCGAGATGAGCTCCCGCGACACGAAGGCGCGCGCGGACGAGCTGCTCGCGCGGGTCGATCTTCTCGACGCCGCCCACCGGCCGGTTCGAACGTACTCCAAGGGAATGATGCAGCGCGTGGGGCTCGCGCAGGCACTCCTCGGCCACCCCGACGTGGTGTTCCTCGACGAGCCCACGTCGGGACTGGATCCACTCGGACGGCTCCTGGTGCGTGACGTGATTCGCGAGCTTCGCGAGCGCGGCACCACCGTGTTCCTGAACTCTCACATCCTGGGAGAGGTGGAGGCGACGTGCGATCGCGTCACCTTCGTGAAAGAGGGGCGCACGGTCCGCGACCTGAGGCTCGGGGACGTCGATGGGTCCGTGGAGGTGGACCTGCGCGTGGGATCGATCACGGAGGAAGCGCGCGTTGCCATCGCCCGGGTCGGCCGAATCTTAGAGTATGGCGGGTCCGCATCCGGCGACGGGCTCGATCGATTGCGCGTCGCGCTTCCCAAGGAAGATCTGCTTCCGCAGCTCGCGCGCGCCGTGGTCGAACGCGGTGTGCCGCTCTACGAGATGCGCGTCGCACGGAAGTCGCTCGAGGCCACGTTCCTCGAGGTGATGGGGGAGGATCAGAGACCCGGATGAACGGACTTCTCGCCGTCGCTCGGCTCACGCTCTACGAAGCGTTCCGGAAACGGATCCTCGTGGCCGCGCTCATCGCCGGCGCCGGGTTCCTCACGCTCTACGGGATCGGGCTCCATTTCATGGGGCCCGCGAACGAGGACAAGCTGTCGCTCGTCGAGCGCCGCGTCATTTTCAACATGATGACGCTGGCCGGTCTGTTCGCGGCGAACTTCCTGACCATCATGACCGCGGTTCTCCTTCCAGTGGACACGCTCTCCGGCGAGATCGCTTCCGGCGTGATCCAGACCGTCGCGGTGCGCCCGATCCGGCGCCGGGACATCGTGCTCGGGAAGTGGCTCGGACACTGGATCGTGATGGCGGCCTATTTCGCGCTCCTGGCGGGGGGCGTGTTGACGATCACGGCGCTCAGCACCGGCTTCACGCCGGCGAAGATCGAGATCGGCCTTCCGCTCATCCTCCTCGAAGGCACGGTCCTGCTCACCCTGTCGATCGCAGGCGGCGCCAAGCTGAGTACGGTCACGAACGGGATGCTCGGGTTCGGCCTCTTCGGGCTCGCGTTCATCGGAAACCTGGTCGAGCAGATCGGGACGATGGCGGGCAGCGAGGCCGCCCGTCAGGTCGGGACCGTGGCGAGCCTCATCATGCCGAGCGAGGCGCTGTGGCAGCTCGCCGCGTATCACATGCAGCCGTCCGTGATACGCGATCTCGGCAACTCACCCTTTTCGCCGGTCTCCGTGCCCAGCACGGCCATGGTCGTTTGGGCCGCGGGGTACATCGTCGTGACACTGGCGCTCGGCGTGAGGTGGTTCGGAAAGCGGGCTCTGTAGAAGACTCGCGCTCGTCCCCGCGTGGGGCTATCCTTCCGACGATGAAACGAATGGCAATGCTGGCCGGGGCCGCAATCTTGATGTCCTCGTGCAGCTCGTCCAAACAGGCGGCGCAAACGCCGACTCCGGCTCGAACTGTTTCGCCGGCAGCGCCCGATTCCACGCCCCATCGCGCTGCGGCGAACCCGCTCGTCCCCGTGGCGCGGGTCTATCTCGACCCAGGCGGCAGCGTCCATGTGGTGCAGGTGGACTCCCAGGACGTCCGCGTCACCTACAAGGGACGCTACCGCGATCCACAGCTCAGCCCGGACCGGCACACGGTGGGGATGCTCGCGGTCGACTCGCTCGACGATGGCTCGGGCCACATCGTGGAGGTCTCGAGCAAGCTCAAGCTCCTCCGGGGTGGAGGGTTCTTTCAAGAGATCGAGCCGACCGGCTTCATCCGAAGCTGGGCGTTCGTCCGGGACGGGAAGGCGGTGGCCGTCTACAGCGGGCCCCTCCACTTCGCGGGAACCTACGAGCTCTACGACACGTCGTCGGCGGCGATGCTCGAGTCCGCCAAGGATCCCCTGACCGACGCATCACCGGACTGGGTTCGGGCGCTCTCGCCGTAACGCCTACGCTTCGCTGGACTCCCGGATCGCCGTGATCACGGCGTGGCCCGCTCGGAACACGGGCGAGAGCGGGTGATCTCTGCCGAGCTGATCCTCGGTCGCCTCCGCTCCGAGCGTTCCTTCGTAGGTGCGTGCGTAGAACCGCACGCGACCGATCCGCGGCGTCGGAGTTTCATCGACGGGATTGAGCTCCGCCAGATGGGCCTCGATCACGTCGAGGAACTCCTCGGCCATCTGCCGCACGATCGCGTGCGTGCCCACGCCCACCGCTCCTCCTCCGTTGCTGAAATAGAGACTGGTCGTGCCTTCGGCAAACGAAAGCAGCGTCGCAATTCCGGTTGGGAACCCTAGCTCCATGATCGCCCCCCAGACGCGGGGACGCGAAGGAGTGGGGGACAGCTCCAGATCGGCGGCGCTGACGTGGAATGCCTGTTCGCGCAGTCTCCGGATCACATCCCTTGGCTCGTCCATATGGGGATCCTACCAGCGTCGTTCCTCGGTCGCAGTGTCGCTGTAACTCCATTCTCCAGTCGTTGCTCGATTTCGAAACGCCTGGAGACTCTTGCCGTATCTACATCATTCCCAATCATATCGAGGCGCTCGATCGTTCCTTGGTCATGGCACGTCCGTTGCTCTACCTATCGCTTGTCAGCGGAAGGCAGGAGACCATCTTCGAAAGGTGGGCCACAGCATGAGACATCGTTCACTCTTGGCCGCGCTCGCGGCCCTCGTTCTTTTGCTTGCTCCCGGACCGAAGGCGTCCGCGGCGACGAGCTTCTCGTTCAGCTTGCGCATCGGCGATCCGTACATCGGTCCCCGTCTCGCGTTCTATGAACAGCCGGACGTCGTGGTGATCCCGGGCACGCGCGTCTACTACATCGATGATTACGACTACGATCTCTACCGCTACGGCAATTACTGGTACTACTACTGGAACGGCGGTTGGTACCGCTCGGTCGATTACGATGGACCCTTCTACTTCATCAGCTACCAGTCCATCCCGTATTCGATTCGCTACGTTCCCATGCACTACCGGCACCACTGGCGGAATTACCGCGGCGCCGCGTATTCCTCGTACCAAGCGGGTCGCTACTACCCGAGCAACCCGGGCAGCTACACCTACTACCGGACGAGGTACGAGAATCGCTACCCGAGTAGCCGCGGCCAGTTCTCGGTGGAGCAGAGCCGCTACCGCCAGCCGGAGCAGTCGACGCAATACCGTCAGGAGCGCGCGCCGAGCAGCGAGCAGTATCGCCGGCAGCGAGCGCCTGAGCGCGTCCAGTCCTCGCAGCAG
>DATJGP010000169.1:0-8501 GCA_035494915.1 Candidatus Eiseniibacteriota bacterium
CGGTTGCTGGAGGTGGATGCGCGCGGACTCGACGACATGGATCGCCGAATGCTCGAGGCGATCGTGGTGAAGTACGGCGGCGGTCCCGTTGGACTCTCGACCATCGCGGTCGTGGTGGGGGAGGAGCCCGGAACGCTCGAGGATGTCTACGAGCCGTATCTGATCCAGGAAGGATTCCTGAAACGCACCGCCCGCGGTCGCGAGGCCACCGATCTCGCGTTCACGCACCTCGGACTCCCGCCTCCGGACCGGAAGGGTGCCGGCCTCGTGGCGGACGACCCCGGGCCGCAGAGCTCCCTGTTCTAGCTTCATGCGCCGTGGTGCGGCCGGCTTTGGTGCGGCTGGCTTGGCGCGGCTGGCTTGGCCGGCCGTGGCGCGACCGGTCGTGGCGCGGCCCGCTTAGCACGGCCGGCTTAGCGTTCTTGGTCTCCGCTGATCTCGCGTGAAAACCTCCGACTTCGATTACCACCTTCCGCCGGACCGCATCGCCCAGCATCCCGCACCCCGCCGTGACGCGTCGCGGCTCCTGACGCTGGATCGCCGGAGCGGCGCGGTCGCTCATCACGGATTCACGGACCTTCCGGCACTGCTTCAGCCCGGCGATTTGCTGGTGGTGAATGACACGCGGGTGATTCCCGCGCGTCTGTTTGGCGTGGTGCGGCGCGAGGGTGGCGCGGCTGAGCGCGAGGGTGGCGCGGCTGAGCGTGAGGGTGGCGCGGCCGAACGCGGGGGTGGCGCGGCCGAGCGCGAGGTTGAGGTGCTCCTGCTGCGCGAGGAGCCTGCCGTTCCTCCCGAGCGCATCTGGACCGCGCTCGCTCGCCCGGCGCGTGCGCTCCAGGTCGGGACGACGATCCGCTTCATCGATCCCACCTTCGAAGGCTCCGTCATCGGAATCGGAGCGCGCGGTGTGCGGCACGTCGCGTTCCGGCCATCCCAGGCGGAGGGAGGGCTCTCGTTCGAGGCCTGGCTCTCGCGGATCGGCCATGTTCCGCTCCCGCCCTACATCGAGCGCCAGGACGCGCCCGGCGATCGCGAGCGCTACCAGACGATCTTCGCGCGCGAGTCCGGTTCGGTCGCCGCCCCGACCGCGGGGCTTCATTTCACGGATGAAGTTGTGGGAACGCTTCGCGAGCGGGGTGTGGAGACGGCATCGGTCACGCTCCACGTGGGACCCGGCACCTTCCGCCCGGTCGCGACCGAGGACCCCCACGAGCACGTGCTCGACCCGGAGCCCTATCGGGTGCCCGTTGAGACGACGTCGGCCATCCGGTCTACACGCGAGCGAGGGGGGCGTGTCCTCGCCGTCGGCACCACCGCGGTGCGCACCCTGGAATCATGGTCCCGCGCCGGCAGCCCGGATGACGGAGCATGGCGTGAAACCGACCTCTTCATCGTGCCCCCCTTCGGTTTCCAGGTCGTCCAGGGCATGGTCACAAACTTTCACCTACCGCGCTCGAGCCTCCTGTTCCTGGTGAGCGCCCTAGCCGGGCCGGAAGATGAGGGGCGCCGGCGAATTCTGGTCGCCTATGAGGAAGCGGTTCGGTTGGGGTACCGCTTCTATTCCTACGGCGACGCGATGCTGATCGCCTGATAGTTGCTCGTGCCAACTCCACTGGCCCGGGGCCCGCTGGAGGCTCGACTGTGTCCAACTCGCCCCGGGGCGAGTTACTAACCACCAAGGCCCGCCACACCGGTTAGAACAACTGGCCCCGGGGCCTGTTGAGCCCGCCAACCACGCATCCAACTCGCCCCGGGGCGAGTTACTAACCACCAAGGCGCGGCACACCGGTTAGAACAACTGGCCCCGGGCCAGCGGAGTCGACCAAGCACGCGACCAACTCGCCCCGGGGCGAGTACCTAACCACCAAGGCCCGCCACACCGGTTAGAACGACTGGCCCCGGGGCCAGTGGAGCCCGCCAACCACGCAACCAACTCGCCCCGGGGCGAGTAACTAACCACTAAGGCCCGCCACACCGGTTAGAACAACTGGCCCCGGGGCCTGTTGGAGATGCTCAAACTGTGCTCCAGCTCGACATGTGACGAGTAACCAACGGCCCAGCATTCGAACCCTGGTGGGGCTGGCCCCCGGGCACCGCCGCGCGGTTCGATCCAGATCGAGATGGTCCCCCCAGAAAACCACCCTCCCACACCCCGGGATCACACCAAAATGCCGGGCGGCTTCGTTCTGCACGGTGCCTCGCATTTCGCTCAAGTTTTCGCCGGTGTAGCCGATACCGCGATCCGCGTCTGCCGGCCGGCGCGCCCGCCTTAAGCCAAACACCAACAAGCACTTCCAACCCTCACTCCCAAGGCCTCATACCCCGGCACGGGCGTTGCCATTTCGAGCCGTCGAACCGGCTGCTGGCGGGCCTAATCGCCCTCCGACTCTCGCGGCTGGACACCCAAAACAGACCAGGGATGAAGGGGAGGCCACGATGGCCCGCACCAGCACCAAGCGCGGTCGGAAGACCCGCACCCGGACCGGCATCGACAAGCGTCAGCTCGAGCTCGAAACGCTCCGCAACCGCCGATACATCGCGTTCGTTCGCGCGGTCATCGGCGCCGCCCGCAGCCGCAATTCGTCTCGCTAACTCCGGAGCCAACGTGTCGCGACTCCTGACCAAGGAAGAGATCGAAGCCCTCCGGGCGGACGCGCCTTACGTGCCGGCGCCCCGCGAGCGGTTTCACGTCGTTGTCGACGCGGGGCATGCGGACTTGACGCCCGACGAGATCGACCGGCTCCAGCCGGGTGACGTGATCGCGCTCGACCGCTCGGCGGGGCATCCCGTCGAGATCGTCGCCAACGCGGTCACGGTCGCGCGGGGCGTGCTCGTCGATGTCGAGGGGCGCGCGGCTGTCCGCGTCCTCTCTCTCGAGCGGCGCCGCACCAGGGCGTCTCACACCGAAAGGATCCCGTGATGAATCCCACCTTCGCCTACGCCATCGCCGTCGGGATCGCCGCCGCTACGCTCTACGGCATCGCGCGCACGCTCGGTCGCCGGGATGCCGAGAACGACGAGGTCGCCTTCGGTCCTCCGTGCGAGATCCAGGTGCTCTCGCGGACGCAGCTCGGCCGCGGCCGCACGCTCGTGGTGGTCGAGGTGGAGGGGAAGCGGCTCCTCCTCGGGTCCACGTCGTCCGAGTGGACCGCTCTCGCCGATCTCGGCCCTGTCGGAGCGACGGTCGCCGTCTCGAACGATCCGTTCGGGCCCATCGATGCCGAGCTGGCACGCGCCATCCAGGCTTCGCGCTCGAAGCGGAGCAATAACTAATGCAGCGCTGTGCTGCCTTCGCGCACCGCGCCGCCGACGCGCACCGTGCCGCCGACGCGCACCGCGCCGCCGACGCACACCATGCCACCCCCGTGCACCATGCCGCCCCAGTGCTGCACCGCGCCCCCCTCACCGGCCAGAACCCGACCACCCAGCCATCGCTCCACCGGGATTTGGTCGCTGGATCGCCGGACGAAACGCTCCAACTCGTTGCGGCTCAATGCTATCAAGTGCAGGCACCGCGCTTGCTTTGCTCGGGATGCATGACGACGCGCGACGCACGCGCCGCCCGCAACCCGAATCTGGAGTCCTCCCGATGAGCGACATCGAGAACAAGTCGAAGCCCACGCCGACCGCGAAGGCGGCGCCCACGGTCCGCCCCGTCGGCGGATCGAAGAGCGCGCCCCGCCGCGCTCCCGGTGCGAAGTCCAAGCGCTCGTCCAAGCCGGCCGTTCCGCCGCCGCCGTCGCGGCCGCGGCGTCGCACGATCGCGGTGACGAGCGGCAAGGGCGGCGTAGGCAAGACCAACATCGTCACCAATCTCGCGATCGCGCTCGCGCGCCAGGGGGTTCGCGTCCTCGTGCTCGACGGCGATCTCGGACTCGCGAACGTGGACCTGCTCCTCGGCGTCGCGCCGCAGTTCGATCTCCAGGACGTGATCCTGGGCGGACGCAACGTGCGGGACGTGGTGCTCGAAGGGCAGGACGGTATCCGCGTGGTCCCGGCGTCCTCGGGCGTCGAGGAGCTCGCGAATCTCGATGAGTATCGGACCGAAGTGCTCCTTCGCTCCCTCGCGGAGCTCGACGGCGAAGTCGACATCATCCTGATCGACTCTCCGTCCGGCATCGGTACCCACGCCACGTCGCTCATCCAGGGCGCGGACCAGATCCTCGTCGTCACCACGCCGGAGCCGACGTCCTTCTCCGACGCGTACGCCATGATCAAGGTCCTGGTGCGCCGCCCGCTCAAGTGCACGCCGGCGCTCCTCGTGAACCAGGTCGACTCCGAAGAGAGCGCGATTGCCGTGGCCCGCCGCGTGAAGAACGTGGCGAAGCGCTTCCTCAATCTCGACGTCGACTACTGGGGCTACGTCCTGGACGACGAGTCCGTGCCGAAGTCGGTGCTGCGCCAGGAGCCCTTCCTCTCCACCTATCCGTACTCGCCGGCCTCGAGCTGCATCTACCAGCTCGCGCGCAAGGTGATGGGGCAGCAGGGCCGCAATCCCTCCGGCCCGCACAACGGCGGCGGCAACTACGAACACGCCAAGAGCCACGAGCTCGCCGAAGCCACCCTCTCCATCGTCGATCCGTCGGAGGAGGCGTGACCGTGCGTCGCCTCGTGATCCGACTCACCCTCATCGCGTCCGTGCTCGCCGGGATCGCCGCGACCCTTCTCGGGATCGCGACGGGAACGCAGCCGCACGTCGTGATGTTCCGAGCGCTCCTCGCCTTCACCATCGTGCTTCTCGCGGGTGCGGGCGTGGGCCTCGTCGTCATGCGCACCGCCCTGCGCCGCTATTACGAGCAGGGGCGCCGCCCCGGGGACGGCAGGCTTCACGCGAACCCGGTGTCCACGCAACGCCCGGTCCCGACGGACCGCCGCGTCCCCACGGACCGGTAGCGGAGGATTCCGATCATGCCCACCCCGTCCGTGCTCCACTCGCTGGCTCACCGCACGCCGCGTTCACGCAATCGCAAGGAGCGGCAGAAAGAGGTCGCGCTCAGCAAGTACGCGCCTCTCGTGAAGTACGTGGTCGACCGTCTCGCGCTCCATCTGCCGAAGTCGGTGGAGCGGGACGATCTGATCTCGGCGGCCATCATCGGACTCTTCGACGCGCTCGAGAAGTACGACGCCTCGAAGGGAACCAAGTTCGAGACCTATGCCATCTGGCGCATCCGTGGCGCGATCCTCGATGAGCTCCGCTCGCTCGACTGGGCGTCGCGCTCGATTCGCCGGAAGGCCCGCAATGTGGAAGAAGTCGCTCGGGAGCTGGGGCAGAAGCTGGGCCGCGCGGCGACCGAAGAGGAAGTGGCCGACGCCCTCAACCTGAGCCCCGTCGAGCTCTCCCGCCTCATGGACGAGGTGCACGGCACCGCGCTCCTCTCGCTCTCCAAGTCGGTGTCGAGCGACGAGGACCAGGATTTCATCCAGCTCGAGGACATCGTCGACGACCCGTCGCACAAGGACGCGCTCGAAGTGATCGAGAGCGATGAGGCACGCGAAGTGCTCCTCGAGACGATCGACGGGCTCCCCGAGCAGCAGCGCCTGGTGGTCGCGCTCTACTACTACGAAGAGATGACGCTCAAGGAGATCGGCGAAGCGCTCCACATCTCCGAGTCGCGCGTGTCGCAGATCCACACCCGTGCCGTGAAGACCCTCAAGGGCCGCCTCGGCCGCCTCTTCTGATCGTGACCACCTCCCGAACCAACGCTGCCCGCACGAGCGCCGTCAAGGGCGCCAACCGCTCCCGCGCGCCGCGCGGCCATGCGTCCAAGACGCTCGATCGCACCTCGCTCCTCAAGCTGACGGAGAGCATGGTGGCGCTCCCGACGCTCCCGCTCGTCGCGACGCGGCTCCTTCGCGCCGTGGCGCAGCCGGACACGACCCCGGACGAGATCGCGCGCATCCTCTCGCTCGATCCGTCGCTGACCGCGCGGACGCTCCGGCTCGCGAACTCCGAGTTCTACGGGTTCCCGCGCCGGGTCGGCTCGGTGGATCTCGCGGTCGTGGTCCGGGGCGCGAACCCGATCCGGGATCTCGCGCTCTCCGCGTCCGTGTTTCGCACCATCGGCGAGACCGACGACCTCATGGAGGACGTCTGGCGCCACTCGCTCGCGGCCGGCGTCGCGGCGCGGATCCTCGCGGATCGTTCGCGCTACCGCCTGAGCAGCGAGGCGTACGCCGCCGGATTGCTTCACGACATCGGCACCGTGGTGTTGCGCCAGACCGATCCCGACCGCTTCCAGGCCGTGATCGCGATGGTGCGGGACCAGGGTGAAACGATCGAGGAGGCCGAGCGTGGCCTCTTCGGGTCCTGCCACGCCGAGGTGGGCGCGTGGCTGGCCGAGCGCTGGGGGCTTCCCGCCGATCTGGTGGAAGCCATCGCCTGCCATCACCGGCCGGAGACGGCGAGACGGAATCCCGAGCTCGCCCAACTGGTCCACGTGGCCACGTCGCTCGCGGAACGGGCCGGATTCGCCTGGCCCCGGGGGGTCGCTCGCCGGCCCATCGCTCCTTCCGCGTTCGAAGTGGTCGATGCCGACGAGCGCAAGCGCGAGGCCCTCCTCGAGGCGCTCGTCGAAGACGTGGTCCGCGAAACGGAGCGGGAGCAGGAGCTCTTCGCCGAATTCCGCGGATCGCAGGAGGACTGACGTTCATGGGCAGTGCCGCGACCAAATCCGCACACGACCGGGACATCGAGATCCGGGTTCGATTCGAGCCCGGGCTGGGAGCCGCGCTCTACGCCTCCCTTCGAGACGGCGAGGTTGGAGCCCTGACCGTGGCCAAGAATCTGGGCCGCGGCCGCTCGCTCCTCCGCTATCACGGCTACACGCTGATGGCACAGGGAGTCCCCGACTGGAAGGTGGGGGATTCGTTCTCGGTCTACGTGAAGGAGCTGGGACCTCCGCTCGTGCTCGCCCCGGTGGGCGCGAACGGACGGAACGCGAGCCGGCGTGTCGCCACGGTGGAGTCCGCCGTGGTTCCGGGCATTCCCGAGTCCACCAACAACGCGGTCGGCCGCTAACTCCAGGGAGGGAGTCATGAAGCAGCGCAACGGTGCGGGGTCGAAGCGGCTGGTCGAGGCGACCGAGCGGTTCATCAAGTCCGAGCAGAAGCTTCTCGAAACGCTGGGCGACCGGCGCATTCTCAAGAAGACCGAGTGCGATCACTTCGCGAAGGATCTCGCGCTTTCCGCGGCGAAGAAGCGCTCGTCCGACGTCTTCGCGAGTGCGATTTCGATCAACCGGAAACTCATGGGCGTGCTCTCCAAGTCGAAGTCGGCCGCCGCGAAGGCGGTGTCCGAGAGCGACGTGCTGGCGGAGCTGGGCCGGATCGCGCAGACCGTGGCGGATCCCGCCGACGCGTTCGAGCAAGCGCTCCTCCAGATGCGCGCGGTGGTGCCGTACGAGAACGCGACACTATTCCTCTGGAGCCGTGAGACGCAGTGCCTCGAGGAAGCGGCCACGGTCGGCTCGCGCGTGGATCTGATCAACCACGTTCGCTTCGGCCAGGGCGCCGGTTTCTCCTCGTGGGTGGCGCAGCAGCGGAAGCCAGTCCTCCTGAACGATCTCCATCGCGAAGGCGGCCCCGACGCGGTCGCGCTCCGGTCCTTCCTTTCGGTGCCGCTCCTCGTGCAGAACGAGGTGGTGGGCGTCATCAACATGGCCCACTCCCGCCCGAGCGCGTTCGAGGAGGAGATGGTGACGCGCGTGGCCATGTTCGGCCTGCTCATCGCGTCGGTCGCGATGCGCACCGTGCTCCGCAAGGATCGCGAGCGGATGGCGACGACGGACGCCCTCACGTCGCTCTACAACAAGCGCCACTTCGATCAGTCGCTCGAGGTCGAGGTGGGGCGCGCCAAGCGCTACGGCCACAAGGTCTCGGTGCTCGTGCTCGACATCGACCGTCCGCGCGAGCCGAAGACGAAGGTCGGTCCCTCCGCCGGCGAGCAGGTGCTCTCCGACATGGGGCGGCTCCTCAAGCGCTCCGCGCGCACGACCGACTGCATCGCGCGGTACGGCTTCGACGAGTTCCGGATCCTCCTGCCGCACACGGACGAGGCCCGCGCGAAGGTCGCGGCGGAGCGGATCCGCGGCGTGGTGGAGAAGCACGCCTTCCCGCGCCGCCGCCGTCCGACGGTGCATATCGGAATCGCCACCTATCCCACGGACTCCGTGCTGGCTCCGGTCTCGGTGCCGAACCTCGAGCGGGCCGTGGACGCCGTGATGGCGCCGCCGATCGACATCGCGGGTCCGAGCGAAGCGGCCGCGAGCTGAACGGGACTTCAGGGGAACTGAGGACACGATGACGGAACGGACGATGACGCCGGCGGCGTCCTCCGGCACCGACGCGCCACGCGCGAGAATCCTGGTCGTGGACGACGAGATCCAGGTCGTCCACATCTTCCGGGACCTCCTCACGCAGCAGGGCTACGAGGTGGAGGACTGCGACAATGGCGACGACGCCATTCTCAAGGTCACGAACGGCAAGTTCGACCTGGTCCTCAC
>DATJGP010000170.1:0-3281 GCA_035494915.1 Candidatus Eiseniibacteriota bacterium
TCCGGCGCACCACCCGCGGCGCCGGGGCGGCGCGCGAGGCGCTTCCACGCGAAGAGGTCGCCGGTGCGGCCGAAGCCGGTCAGCACCTCGTCCGCGATCCAGAGCGCTCCCGCGCCGTGGCAGAGCGTGCGGAGGCGCGCGAGCCATCCGGGCGGTGGCACGGGCGCGCCGAGCCCCGCGGCGGGCACGGTTTCGACGATCGCCGCGGCCGGTGGCTCGTCCACCGCTGCGTCCGCGCAGGCGAGACGGCACTCGGGATACGCGAGCGAGCGGAAGCAGCGCCGGCAGTAGGGGGCGGGGCCCGAGCGCGCGGGACCGAGGAGAGCTTCGTACGGGGCGCGGCGCGGGGCCCACCCGGTGACGTCGAGCGCGGCGAGCGTCTGCCCGTGGTAGTGGCCCGCGAGCGAGAGGACGCGGTGGCGCTCGGGATGTCCCGACGCCACCTGGTATCGATGCGCGATCTTGAGCGCGACGTCCACCGCCTCACTGCCGGAGGACGTGAGGATTGCGCGCGTGTACGGGGCACCCGCGCGCGCGAGGAGCTCCCGGCGATACGCGGCCGCCTCCTCGGAGTCGGCGAGCGACGGCCGCGCGTGCGGCAGGCGCGACGCGGCGTCGGTCATGGCGCGAACGAGGTCGGGGCGCGAGTAGCCGAGCTGTGCCGCGAAGGCGCCGGAGGTAGCGTCGAGATAGCGCCGACCGTCCTCGGCCCAGATGTGGACGCCTTCCGCGCGGGTGAAGAGCAACGCGCTACTCCGCCTGGGCGACCCGGACGGCGGCGCGCTGCAGCGCGGACATGCGATCCGATCCGGGGCGGAGCGCGGTCGCGAGGAGCAGGCAGCCTTCGGCGCGGGTGAGGGTCTTCTTCGACTGCGCGAGGGCTTCGAATCCGGGATCGAGGATCGGTTCCGGCGCGACGGGCTTCACGGGGCGAGCCTTCACGCGGGACTTCTTGCCCGCCGCCTTGGCCGCCTTCCGCGCGCTCGCCACGCGATCGGCCTCGGCCTTCTGGTTCGCTTCGGTCTTCTTCATCGCGGCGACCTTGGCCTTCTTCGCGGCGACTTCGGCTTCGGTGTCGCCGGCGAAGCGCCGGTTGAAGTCGAGGCTGACCTGCATGGGATCGAGCGACGCCAGACTCTGAGCCCGCGCGCGGTGCCGCTCGAGACAGCGGAGCACCATCTCGAGGGCGTCCTCCTGCGTCAGCTTGTCGCCCGACTTCTGCCCCTGCGTTCCGTCCTCGTCCAGCACGCCCGCCTGAGCCAGGGACGAGACGGTGGAGGTCCAGTCGCCGACGGGGAACGCGGTGCTCAGGCGGAATGCGAGAACGAGCGAGCGATAGAACTCGCCCCGGTCCATCGAGTCATTCGGCCCGAAGTGGCTTTTGTCCGGCACGGCGAGGCCGTCCTTGCACGCGGCCAGCGCGTAGCGCGCCTGCCACGATCCGGGCTCGAGGTCCTCGAAGCGGCGGACGTGCTTGTCGAGGAAGTCGAGGGGGTTGACGGTGGCAAGGAGCGCGAACGTGCGATCCTGCGTGGTCGGCTCGATCTCGAGCTCGTCCTCGCTCCGCTCCTCGTCGTCCGCCGGAGCGTTCTTCCGGATCTCGAGATGGAGATGAGGAGAGCTGGCGCGCCCCGTCTTCCCGACCTGTCCAATCGTCTCGCCGGCCGCAACGACATCTCCCGACGCGACACGCACCGACTTCGGCATGAGATGGCCGTAGAGAGAGTAGACGCTCTCGCCCGAGGGGAGCACGTGCTTCACGACGACGTAGTTGCCCCAGCCCGTGCGCCACTTCGTGGACGTCTTCCACCTCCAGCCCGTCTTCGTGATCTTCTTCCCCTTCACCACCTTGGTCGTCTTCACCTTCACCTTGTAGCGCGTCTTCACGAGCGCGTTGCCGTCCGCGACCAGGACCGTCCCCGACGCGACGGCGTGAACCGGGGCACCTCCGCTTCCGCAGGAGAGATCGATGCCTCGATGGATGCGCTGGTTGTTGGCGCCGCGGCGCGCGAGGTAGGGATCGGAGACGTAGTAGCCGTGCGACTCGCCGGAGCGGGGGCGCGTGTAGTCGAGCTCGTCGCCGACGGGATAGACGAAGGCCCCCGCGATCGGGACGTCGTCGGACTCGGCGGCGTGCGCCGCCGGCTCGGGATCGTCGGTGGCGGCGTGCGCGCTCGCGCCGTGCGCGGCCCTGGCATGCGCGGCGCCCAAGGCGGGACCAGGGAGAAGCGCCGCCGCCAGCACCACGGCCGGGGCAGCGCGAAGGCCCGCGCGGATGTTCCGCACGGGCCGTTCAGATACGAGCCGCCCCCGGGATTTGGGATCGAACCCGGAAGCGGGCGGCAAGCTACTCGCTCTCCGGGGTGGTCTCGGTCTTCGTGAGTCCGAAGCGGAAGGTCCAGTCCAGGATGCGCCGGGCTTCGGCGAAGCGCAGGGCGTTGCTCGGGGCTCCCAAGACGATCGCGGTGATGTCCGAGCCCTCGGGCGACTTCACTTTCGTCGCCAGGCAGTAGCCCGCTTCACGGATGAAGCCGGTCTTGCCGCCCGTGATCTGCCACTGGCTGCGGAGGAGGCGGTTCGTGTTGATGAGCTGGTGGAGCTTCCGGTTGCTCACGAAGGTGTAGTCGGTCTTCTGCATGATCGCCTGGATCACCGGGCTCTGCGTGGCGGTCCAGAGGATGCGCGCCAGGTCCTGCGCGGTCGACACGTTCCGCTCGTTCAGCCCCGTCGGCTCGACGAAGTGGGTGCCCGAGAGGCCGAGCGAGTCGGCCAGGAGGTTCATGCGGAAGATGAATTCGTTGTAGGGCACGCCGCAGGTGCGGACGAGCGCCTTGGTGGCGGCGTTGTCCGACGACATGATGGAGGCGTGGAACAGATCGCGCACGGTGATCTCCTCCTGCGCGCGGATCCGGGTGCGGCTCGAGTTCCGGATGTCCTCCGGGACCATCTCGATCACGCGGTCCCAGTCGGGATTCGTCTGCAAGAAGACCATCGCGGTCGTGAGCTTGGTGAGGCTCGCGATCGGCAGCACCTGCTCCGAGTTCTTCTGGAACAGAACGCGGTTGTTCGTGGCGTCGAAGACGTACGCGGCCTTCACGTGGAGCCGGGGGATTCCATAGGGGGTGACCGCCGGGAGCCGAAGCGGGGCCTGCGCGTGGCGCCGGCGCGACCGATAGCGCGTGCTCCGCCGCTTGCGCTTGGCCGTCGTCGCCGCCGGAGCTACCTGTGTCTGTTGGGACACGCCGAAGGACTCGGTCGCGGGGACGGTCTGGACAGCGGAT
>DATJGP010000171.1:0-3375 GCA_035494915.1 Candidatus Eiseniibacteriota bacterium
GCGAATTCCTCTGGGTCGAGGTCCCGTCGCCGAGATTGCCAAAGGCGTTGTAGCCCCACGACCAGACGGTGCCGTCGGACTTGAGGGCATAGGACGAGTAGCCGGCGGCGGATATCGCGACGACACCCGTCAGTCCGGGTACCTGCGTCGGGTAGGTGTTGACCGCGTTCGTGTTTCCGAGTCCGAGGCTCCCGAGCCCGCTGTAGCCGCAAACCCAGACCGTTCCGTCGGACCGGAGCGCGAGCGTGTGCGTGTAGCCTCCGTCGATGGCGACGAAGCACCCGGGAAACTTGGTCGAGTGAGGCGTGTTCCGGTCATTCTGGGTGGAGTCGCCAAGCTGACCGTAGAAGTTATTGCCCCAGCCCCATATGCTGCCGTCCCGCTTCAGCGCCAGGGCGAAATTGTTCCCGGCGGCGATCCGGAGCACGTTCGTGATCCCAACCTGGAAGGGTGTGTACAGGTTGCTGCCGTAGAACCCGTTCCCCAGCTCGCCGGTGTTTGCCTGTCCCCAGTCGTAGACCGAACCGTCGGACTTGAGCGCCATCGTGAACGTCCGGCCGCCCTCGACCTGGATGATGTTCGTGAGGCCGGTGTAGTTGCCGGCGGGGAGCTGGTAGGTGTTGGTGCCGTTGCCGCACTGCCCCCCGTAGTTCTCGCCCCATGACACGTACGGCCGCGCCGGCGTCGGCGGCGCGCTGAACACCGTGATGCGCGTGCTCGCGCTGGTCACGGACTTCGAGCCGTCGCACGTCTTCACGACGCAGTCGTACGTGGCCGTCATCCAGGACGCCACCGGTGAGAGCGTGAGGGTGTTCGTCGCGACTCCGTGGGTGTTCGGGTCGTTCACGAGGTTCCCGCCGTTGGCGCGCCACTGATAGGTCAGGAGGGATCCGTTTCCGTCCACATGGAGCGTGATCGTCTCGCCGGTCCTGGCGATGACGCAGGGGGAGGGTTGCGTCACCACCTTCGGATCGGGGAGCGGGAAGCTGAAGGTTGGCCCCACGTTCATCGTCGTGCTGTAGAGGTCCATGTCGAACTGCGGGTAGCGTGCTCTGAAGTCGTTCAGGAACATGCCCATGTCCGTGGGATCGTCATCCTTGAACACCTGGAGGATTTCGTCATAGCCGATGCTCATCGCGTCCCTGGAGCAGTCCGGCGCTGGGTCGTTCGAGTGGTTGTCGTTCGTGCCGTCCTGCATGTCGCGCAGGAGCGCCATGACGAAGCCCTCGGTCCGGCTGTCGTTGTAGGTCATGCCGTCCTGGCATGCGGCGACCCCGTCATTCTTGTACAGGAAGAGAGGGCCCTGATTGTTCTCGACCCACGGGACCTGTCCGTAGCTGGAGATGTAGTCTTCCGTCACGAGCTGCCCGTACCAGTCCGCGAATCCCTCCTGCCATCCCTCGCCCACGTGCTCGGGACACCAGACGCAGTGGCCCGGAGTCGGGTCGTCGCAGAAGCCGTTCTCGTAATCGGGATCGAGCAGATTGCCGAACGTGTAGTGGAGGTGATGGCCGAACTCGTGGGTGTGCGTGAGCTCGTCCCACATGTCGTTCGCCGTGATGTGGATCTCGTTGTAGAAGGTGTCGTACCGGCTCGTGGTGCCGCCATCGGGGAACTGCACGTCCACGGGCGGCGCGTTCATCCCCGCTCGGTCCGACGCGAACCGGTGTGCGCGCGTCACGCTGGTGAAGACGTGGCAGGCGGCGTTGTCGGGCGTCTGGGTGCCCGGGGTCAGGGTGCCGAAGTCGATGAACGTGCCGGTGAAGTTGTTGGTGACCGCCGACTCCCACGAGTAGGTCTCCTCGAGGAGCGAGTCCTCCTGCAGATCGCATGCGTCTCCGGTCGCGATGACCTCGACGTAGATGTCGGGATCGTCGCAGCCCGAGATGTCGCAGTCGTCCCACGACACGGCGCCCTCGAAATGACCTTGGGTGTCCGTGGTGCCCGACCACATCAATTCATCGAAGACCGCGTCCTGGTCCCAGACCTTGATCTGGATGTGATCCGCCCCCCGCACCGTGCCGTCGGTGCGCGTGTACTTGAAATCGCCCATGAACGCGATGTTCTGGTTTTGGGCACGCTCGGTCGATCCAGGCGCGAGCTTCGGTCGCACGCCAGAGAGCTTGGGGCCCTGGCCGTTCTGGTACTGAAGCTTCCGTTTCTCGAGCGAGTGCGCGTCGAAGCGGCCGCTCCGCTCCACGGGGACGCCGTTGAAGATGGCCCGCACGGTGAGAGGTTGGGTGGGATCGCTCGGGACCGCCCGGAAATTGAGGACGCGCCGCTCTCCGCGGCTCATCGAGGCGTGGGCCGGGGCATCCGAGCTCCGGAGCGACCAGCCCTGTCCCACGACCTCGAGCTGGTCCAGCGACCCCGGCTTCGCGGCGATGATCTCCACGTGCCCCACGAACTCCTGCCCCGCCTGGGCCGCCTGGGGCTTCTCGCCGAACCAGCGGATCTTCAGGCCGCCGCCTGAAACCGACGCGTGAGCTGAGGTCCGTAACAATAAACAAGCAGCCAAGATGGCTAGTGCGACGATGGGCATGGCGTGGCGCGGCGTTCGCATGATTCCCCCCGAAATTTGCGTGTCGCGTGGGATGGTTCACGACTCGAAACGCCGATGGGGGCGGGACCGAACAAGCGGACATGGAAAAAATGGAGAACGGCTGGAGGGTACCTAGCGTGGAGGCCGCCGGCCGATCGAAGGGCGGCGCTCGCCACTCTGCGGTGCGTCCCATAGATGGGCGTCAACTTCATCGACACGGCGGACAGCTACGGCCCCAACATCTCGGAGGACAAGTGGAGAGGCAAGGGGTAGGGCCGACCGCCGGAATGGCGGACGGCCCTACGCTTGGATCTCGCCTATCGCGTCAGAATGAACTTTGACGTCCTCACGTCTCCCTCGCTCTGGACCCGTAGCCAGTAGACACCGGATGCTGCCGCAGCACCGCCGCTTCGGCGACCGTCCCACCCGATGACGTGATCCCCGGCCGCCAGGGCTCCGTCATGGAGCGTTCGGACGAGCCGGCCCTGGACATCGAACAGGCTCGCGCGCACCAAGGACGGGCGGGAAAGGCTGAACGTCCACGCGCCGCTTCGTGCGATGCCCCATCGCACGCGGATGTCCGAGAGAGCGCTCGCGCGTGTCGCCTGCATTTGCTCGCGCCGGGCGATGGCGAGCGAGCCACCGGACGGCCCGGCGAAGATCTTGAAATCGTCGATGAGAACCTCGACTGGGTCGGAGAACCGGTTCTCGGCGACGAAGCGGACGCGCACCGCGGAGCTCGGAGCCGGGATGTAGTCCTCCACTTTGAACTCGATTCTCACCCAGGGAGCGCGCGCCCGATCCATCACGCTCACGGTGACCCAGGACACTCC
>DATJGP010000172.1:0-6352 GCA_035494915.1 Candidatus Eiseniibacteriota bacterium
GCGTGGATCTGGAGCACCGGAAGTGGGAGCTGCTGGGCGCGAAGGCCGCGGAGAGCCGCAAGGGTTATGACGAGGGTTGGGTCGAGGTGTTCGAGCGGCGGTTCGCGGAGGCGTGCGCCTAGCCTACGCGCTCTTCTTCGCCTTGATCACCAGCTTGGCCGCGAAGCGGCCGAGCGGGCCCGACGCCTCGAGGTGCTTCGTCAGCACCTCGAGGTCGAGCTGACGCGCCGCGGCACCGGTCCGATCGTCGAACGGGATCCCGGCGGCCTGAGCAAGCCACGCTCCGAGCCGCCGGGGACCGGTCGCATCCCTGAGCGACGACTCGACGAGGCGCCGGCACTTGGGATCGGTCCAGAACGCGGATCCGTTGATCGTCGCTCCGGCTCCCATGAGCGCCATCAACGCGAAACGCTCGTCCCCGTCGCTGTCGCTCGAATATGTGAGCTCGAGGCGGTCCGCCTCGAACACATCGCGAGCCGCCCCGCGGAAGCGTTGCCGAAGAATGACCCGGCCGCTACCGATCTTCCATTCCCCGCGCGCCACGGCAAGCCAGAACGTGGCGCAAGCCAGCCCGAGAGCGAAGATCGTGACCACGACGGCCGGCGCGAGCAGAGCGATGCCCTCGGTCAGCGCCTTCCTCACGACGAACACCGCGAGCGCCGCCATCCCGAGAGCGAACAAGCCGACGACGCGCGCCGCGGCGGCACGCGTGCGCGGGTTGCGGATGAGGATGCGCTCCCCCTCCGGTGAGATCGTGTCCTCCCACCCGGGCGGAAGCCCGCTCGCTTCGACGGCCGCCATGCCCGGGGTCCAGGTCGTGCTCGCGCTCGCCGGCTGATCCTTCAGCCCCAGCTCCGACCGCAAGGTCGTCGCGATTTCCTCTCGCTCCGCGGTCGATCCGTTTCGCGTGAGCACGATCGTCGCGCGCTGCGTCTCGACCGCGAGCGCGGCTCCGCGCGCCGAGGGCACGATCGCGCGGATCTCGTCTCGAGGAATCTGGACGGTCTTCCGGAACGGACCGCGCGACGTGTGGAGCGTGATGCCCCCGGGTCCCGCCACGATTCGATCCTCGGACCAGACGAGGCGCAGGAGCTCGCCCAGGGCCGTGATCCCGCCATAGGTCCAGAGCGTCAGCCAGAAGATCACGAACGCGCCCATCGCGAGCATCACCGGCACGGGTGGCATGGGCGTGTGGCCCATGGGCTGCCCGGTGAGGAGAGACTTCGCGCCGGCGACGAGGAACCAGGTCGCCATGACTTCGCCCACGGCCCAGCCGCACAGCCAGAACGCGAGGAACGCCGCGGGGAAGAATCGAAAGATCCCTCGCGGGCGCATCCGCGCCTGCCAGCCCTCCGTTGTGCGCTCTCCGACCATGGTGAATGGATCGGCAGGTGGGGGGTGGTTGAGGAGGGTTGGGGGTGGCTTGACGGCGCTGGGGGCGGGGCGAGTTCAGCCGGGAGGGGGAGCGATCGACGTTCCGTAAGTAACTATTTTGCAATGCGATTCGGGTGTTATCTAATCTGAAATCGAAGCAAGACGCCCCGGAGCTGGGTGGCTCCGGGGCGCTCGGTGGTACGCGTTCCGCGCGCTTCGCGCGCGCTTAATGGCTCAATGCTCGACCGGCCGAACCTTGATCTGCCCGCCCACCACCTCGACCCGGACGTTCAGTCCGGCCTGGCGGAGCTGGGTCTCGATCGCGCTCTGGAGCTGCGCGTCCGACATCTTGTCCGCGTTCGGAATCGTCGCGGTCGCGGTCTTCCCGTGATCCGACGTCTCGACCACCATGGACGTCGCACCGGACTCGTCCTTCATCTTCTTGATCCGCACCGTCGAGCCGCCGGTGATCGGCGCGCCGTTCTTCGTGAGCACGAGCTCGGGCTCGGGCTGCTGGCCCGCCGGGGCCCCGCCGATGTTCTGGCGCTGCACGTTCACCGAGATCTCACGTCCGCCCTGGCCGCCGTCCTTCACCGACACCTGCGCGTCCGGCAGGCCGGCTTCGGCGAGTCGCTGCTTGATCTCCGACTCGAGCGCGGAAGCCGACTTCCCGTCCACGCTGATCTGGATGATCTGATTCCACGCATAGGCGACCGCCGGCGACGTCACGTGCTCTTTGTGCGGTGCGACGGCCAAGGACGCCGCGATTCCCTTCTGCGCCAGCTCCTTCACGAACTCGCCCGCCTTCCGCGCCGCCTCGGCGCGCGAGCGCTCGGGGAGCGTCGTGTGGAAGACGAACCGCGCGACGCCATTGTCATCCATCGCATCGACCTGAACCCCTTCCGCGCCCAGCTTCGCCTTCATCTCCTTCGCCGTCGGCGCGATCTGATCTGGCGTGAAATTCGCCCCGGCGAGCGTGATCGAGACGTCGTGCCCCGTCACGCGGTCGTAGGACACCGGAACCACCATCCCGACCGCGATCAGAACCACCGCGGCGGCGAGCGCCGCGAGCGCGGGGCGTGCCTTCATCGTTTGAACGGCTGCCATGATCCTCCTCCTCCATCCCATGATCGGCGCGGCCTTCACGGCGTCGCGCCGGCTGATTTCGTTCATGACGTGCTTCAGATCCGGAAGATCCCGGTTACTCACCTTCTTGAGTGCCGCGAGATCGGCCCTGAGGTCGTCCGTCGCGTTCGGATCGTTCATCGGATCTCTCCTCCGGGAGCGAGCTCGCGCGCGGGCTCGGTTTCCCTGCGAAGCCCGGGGATCCGGGCCGACTTCCAGACTCGTTCGTAGAACTGCTTCAGCTTGTCCCGGCCGCGGGCGAGCCGCGACTTCACCGCCGAGATCGTGACCCCTTGCATGGCCGCCACCTCCTCCACCGAGAACCCTTCGATCTCGTGGAGGACGACGGCCTCGCGCTGGACCGGCGCCAGTCCATCCAGGGCCCGTGCCGCCCGATGGGCACGCTCGAGAGCCTCCGCCCACGTCGACCCGTCCTCGCCCGCCGGCTCTCCGCCCCTCGGCCAGGCCTCCTCGAGGCTCACCGTCGCACGCCGGCGCCGGCGGGAGCGGTGGATCGAGAGGAGCGTGGCGAAGAACCACGACCGGAACTTGGACTCGTCGCGCAGGTCGTGAAGCCGCTCGTACGCGCGCAGCACGGATTCCTGGTAGAGGTCGTCGCCTTCGTCCGCCGACCTCGAGAGCCGGCGCGCCGTGCCCGCGGCCTGCTCGTGAATCGGTCCGAGCAGCCGAAGCAGGCGTTCCCAGCGATCCTCGTTCACGCGAGCGTCCAACCTGGTCCATCCCTCCCGATCGGGTGTTCGTACCGGAGACGCAAAAGACCCCCCTCCGGGTCGCAAGAATCGTCCGGAGAGGGGCCCTTTGACAACCCCCCGGCTCGGCCGCCGCGGCGTTACTTGGCGGGGGTGATCCTCATGGCGTAGAACGAGCGCCACACGAAGGTCATCGAGATCGCGAGGAAGATGGCCGCGAGCACCATCGTGAAGGTCGCGCCCGACTGCCGTGTGAGCGATACCGCGAGATCGACCGCCAGGAGCCCGAAGAGGGTCGTGAACTTGATGACCGGGTTCATGGCCACCGAGGACGTGTCCTTGAACGGATCGCCCACGGTGTCTCCGACGACCGTAGCGTCGTGGAGAGGCGTCCCTTTCTCCTTGAGCACGACCTCGACCACCTTCTTCGCGTTGTCCCAGGCGCCGCCCGCGTTGGCCATGAAGATGGCCTGGTAGAGGCCGAAGAGCGCGATCGAGACGAGATAGCCGATGAAGAAGAACGGCTCGACGAACGCGAAGGCCAGCGTGCCGAAGAAGACCGCGAGGAAGATGTTGAACATGCCCTTCTGCGCGTACTGCGTGCAGATGGCGACGACCTTCTTCGAGTCCGCGACCGACGCCTTCGTGACGCCCTCGAGCTTGATGTTCTGCTTGATGAACTCCACCGCGCGATAGGCGCCGGCGGTGACGGCCTGGGTGGAGGCGCCGGTGAACCAGTAGATCACCGCGCCGCCCGTGATGAGGCCGAGCAGGAACGGGGCGTGGAGGAGCGAGAGATTGGCCACGTACTGGGGCTGGAGCCCGTCCGTCAGACCGACGATGATCGAGAAGATCATGGTCGTCGCGCCCACGACGGCCGTCCCGATGAGCACCGGCTTGGCGGTGGCCTTGAACGTGTTCCCGGCGCCGTCGTTCTCCTCGAGGTTGTGCTTGGCCTTCTCGAAGTCGACGTCGAAGCCGAACTCGGAGCGGACCTTCTCCCTGATCCCCGGGATCGACTCGATCGTCGAGAGCTCGTAGACCGACTGCGCGTTGTCCGTCACGGGGCCGTACGAGTCGACCGCGATCGTCACGGGGCCCATGCCGAGGAAGCCGAACGCCACGAGGCCGAACGCGAACACGGCCGGCGCGATCATGATCGAGGCGAGGCCCATCAGGCTCACGCCGTACGCCGCCGCCATGAGGGCGAGAATCGAGAGCCCGAGCCAGTAGGCGCTGAAGTTGCCCGCCACGAGGCCGGAGAGGATGTTGAGCGAGGCCCCTCCCTCCCGGGACGAGGTCACGACTTCCTGGACGTGCTTCGAGTGCATGGAGGTGAAGATCTTGACCAGCTCGGGGATGACGGCGCCCGCGAGCGTGCCGCAGGTGATCACGGTCGAGAGCTTCCACCAGAGGGAGCCGTCGCCGAGGCCGTGGATGAGCAGGTAGGACACCACGTAGGTGAGCGCGATGGATATGAACGAGGTGAGCCAGACGAGACGGGTGAGCGGGTGCTCGAAGTCCATCTTGTCCGCGTTCCCGTACTCGGCCTTGCTCCACGCTTCGTTGATCTGATACGAGAGGCCGCTCGCCACGATCATCATGACGCGCATGACGAAGATCCAGACCAGGAGCTGCACCTGGGTCACGGCATCGCCGACCGCGAGGAGGATGAACGTGATGAGCGCGACGCCCGTCACGCCGTAGGTCTCGAAGCCGTCCGCGGAGGGGCCGACCGAGTCGCCCGCGTTGTCGCCCGTGCAGTCGGCGATCACACCCGGATTCCGCGCGTCGTCCTCCTTGATCTTGAAGACGATCTTCATGAGATCCGAGCCGATGTCGGCGATCTTCGTGAAGATGCCGCCTGCGATACGGAGCGCCGCGGCGCCGAGCGACTCACCGATCGCGAACCCGATGAAGCAAGCCCCCGCCATGTCCCCCGGGATGAAGAGGAGGATGATGAGCATGATGAGGAGCTCGACCGAGATGAGCGCCATGCCGATGCTCATGCCGGCGCGGAGCGGGATCGCGTAGCAGCCGTAGGGCTTTCCTGTGAGCGAGGCGAACGCCGTGCGGGAGTTGGCCAGCGTGTTGATGCGAATGCCGAACCACGCGACCGAGTAGCTTCCCGCCATGCCGACGAGGCTGAAGAACAAGATGACCGCGACCTTGAACGGCGGGAAACCGCGGACCACGTTCCCCGCGGCATCGACGCCCGTCACCGCGAGCCATCCGAAGTAGACGAGGACGATCGCGCTGATGAAGACCCAGAGGATGATGAGGAACTTGCCCTGCTGGAGGAGATAGGTCTTGCAGGTCTCGTAGATCAGGTCCGAGATCTCGCGCATCGACTGATGCACCGGCATCTTCCGGACCTGCGAGTACGTGAGGAGCCCGAAGAGGAGCCCGAACGCGCAGACGATGAGACCGAACAGGAGCAGCGTGTGCCCGTTCAGACCTCCGATGAACGTCACGGAAGAGAGGTCGGGCAGGACCAGATTGGCCTCCCCGCCGTGATGACCGCCTTCCTGTGCCCAGGCCGTGGCCATGGGCGCGAACGGGGCCGCGAGCGCCACCGCCGTCAGGATGAGAGCCGCGAGCATCGCCCGTCCTCTGGACCGAATTCCCAGCATCATGTCTCCTCGATTCGAGTGTGTGCCAGGGGGTTGGCCGCCTGTGGGGGTCACAGACGCTTCATCGCCCATTTCAATGGGTGCCGTGCAAGAACCCAGGTTTATAGCAGTTCCGAGGATGGCTGTCGAGGGGGTTGGGCGCGCCCAGGACCTGGCCGGCGGACCGGGCCGGGGGCCTCCGGGCGCGTCAAGTTAACGCTGAGGAGCGGGCGGGCGGTTTTCCGCCAGATGCCGCGTGTCGTTCCAGAGTCGGATCGCCGGCTCGGAGCGATCGTGCTCGTAACCGAGGCAGCCGAGACCGGCGGGCGAGGCGACGAAGTACTGCCCGGCGGACGCGTCGAGCCCGAGCCATCGGGCCGTGAGGACGCGGAGGAAGTGCGCGCTCGATACGAGGAGAACGTCGCCCTCGATGGCGCGAACCTTGGTCACGACGCGATCGGCGCGCGCGCCGATCTCCCGTGGGGACTCCCCGTGGGGACATCCGTCATGGAATAGCTTCCAGCTAGGCCG
>DATJGP010000173.1:0-63561 GCA_035494915.1 Candidatus Eiseniibacteriota bacterium
ACCGACGGGCGCACCATCCACATCTAGCGACGCCGAGGGCCGCGCCGACAGCGACCGCCGGAGCCAGGCGGGCGAGAAGCGGAAGCCGCTGCGCCAGTATCAGCCGCTCACGCTGACGCCGCCGGGCCCGCGCCGCCCCGATTGGCTCCGCGCGCGCATTCCGTCCGGCAAGGAGTACCAGGAGACGAAGGCGATCCTTCGCACCCTGGATCTCCACACCGTCTGCGAGAGCGCGAACTGCCCGAACATCGGCGATTGCTTCTCGCGCCACACCGCCACGTTCCTCATCCTCGGCAACGTCTGCACCCGGGCTTGCCCGTTCTGCGACATACGCAGCGGGAAGCCGCTTCCCGTGGACCCGGACGAGCCGGCGCGCGTCGCCGATGCGGTGCGGCGCCTCGGACTCCACTATACCGTCGTCACATCCGTGAATCGGGACGAGCTTCCGGACGGCGGCGCGGTGCACTTCGCGCAGACGATCCGCGCGATCCACGAGGCGCTACCCAGCGTGAAGGTCGAAGTGCTGATCCCCGACTTCCTCGGGGACGAAGCCGCGCTCGAGACCGTGCTCGAAGCGCGCCCGGACGTCTTGAACCACAATCTCGAGACCGTGAAGCGCCTCTACAAGCGCGTGCGCCCGGCGGGGAAGTACGACCGGTCGCTCGAGCTCCTGCGTCGGGTCGCGGCCCACACCCCCGCGATCCCGGCGAAGTCCGGGATCATGGTCGGAATCGGCGAGACGGTGGAGGAAGTGGAAGAGCTCCTGCGCGACATTCACGCCCAGGGTGTGTCGATGGCCACCATCGGGCAGTACCTGCCGCCGTCGAAGAACCATCTCCCGCTCGAGCGGTACGTCACGCCCGACGAGTTCGCGCACTACCGCGAATACGGACTCGCGCTCGGCATCCGCCAGGTCGCGTCAGGACCGCTCGTGCGGAGCAGCTACCACGCCGAGGAGCAGGCGGGAGAGACCGTCTTCATCCCCTGAGGAGCCGCCCAACCCTCTAGAGGAACGTCCCCGTGAGCAGCACCTTGGCGGCCGTGAAGTAGATCATCAGTCCGGTCACGTCGACGAGCGTCGCGACGAAGGGGGCGGAGGCCGTCGCGGGGTCCAGCCCGAGCCTACGGAGCAGGAAGGGCAGCATCGACCCGACCAGGGTTCCCCAGAGAACGACGCCCACGAGGCTCACCGCGACGCAGAGGGCCAGGATCACATGGTGCGGACCGTAGGCGTGGAAGAGTACCTGCCACAGCGTGATTCTCGCGATCCCGATGGTGGCCAGGATCGCCCCGAGACCGAGGCCGGAGAGGATCTCGCGCCGCATGACGTGCCACCAGTCGCGGAGCTTCACCTCTCCCAGAGCCATGGCACGGATGACGATGGTCGTTGCCTGGCTTCCAGAGTTCCCGCCGCTCGAGATGACGAGAGGAACGAAGAGCGCCAGCACGACCGCCCGCGCGATCTCGTCCTGGTAGTACCCCATGGCGGTCGCGGTCAGGGTCTCTCCAAGGAATAGAAACGCGAGCCAGCCCGCGCGTTTCTTGATCATCTGGCCGATGCCCACCCGGAGATACGGCGCGTCGAGCACCGCGGTACCGCCGATCTTCTGGATGTCCTCCGTGGCCTCCTCGCGCACGACGTCGACGATGTCGTCGAGGGTGACGATCCCCTTCATACGCCCCTCGGAATCGACGACGGGGAAGGCCATGAGCCGATAGGTCGCGAAGAGGCGGCTCACTTCTTCCTGGTCCATGGCCTCGGGCACCGTGACGAGGTCCGTGCGCATGATCGACTCGATCTTCTGGTCCGACTTCGCGGTGATGAGGTCGCGATAGCTGACCACGCCGAGGAGCTTGTTTTCGTGCGAGAGCACGTACGCGTAGGTGAGGGTCTCCGCCCGCTCGGCGGCGACGCGCCTCAGATAGGTGATCGCCTCGTCCACGGACATGTCGGGACGGAGCCGCGCGTACCGCGGGTTCATGAGCCCGCCGGCGTCGTCCTCCGCGTAGGCGAGGAGGCCGCTCACGTCCGAGCGGGTCGGATCGTCGAGCAGCTGGAGCAGCTCTTCCCTCTGCTCGGGCTCTAGCTCCTGCACCAGATCCGCGGCGTCGTCGGGGGCGAGGAGGCGCATCCACGAGCGGCGCTCGGCCGGTGGAAGGGCGAGGAGGAGCTCGGCCTGATCGCGCGCGCTCAGGCTGAGGAAGAAGTCCTCGGCCTCGGTGCGCTCGAGCGCGCGAAAGCTCTCGAGACGATCGGACGGGACCAGGAGCGACCATGCCTCCTGGAGATCCGCCGTCGAGAGCGGTTCCTCGAGCTCGGGTTCCGGGCTGGACGTCATGACCGCCTCCGCATCGAAAGGGGGGAGTGCCCGCGGACCGGGCACGAGCGCCGATGGTACCGGCCGCTCGCTCCATCATCAACCCTGGAGCGGCCTTCCGGGTGCCCGTTTGCGAAGTTGGGGGCGCCCCCGGGTCCGGCGCGAAAGGGCCAAGCTAGGGTACAATAGGGCAGCGGCGCTCCCCGCGCTGCTACCGAGGGGGTCCAAACCATGTCATCCCGTGTGCGTCCCACGCTGCTCGTCGTCGACGACGATCCCGGATCGTCCGGTCTTCTGCGCGAAGTCTTCGTGCAGGAGGGCTACGACGTCTCCGTGGCGCAGAGCGGCGCCGAGGCGCTGAAGCAGGCAGCCGAGCGTCCCTTCGACGTCGTGCTGAGCGACGTCCAGATGCCGGACATCGACGGGATCGAGGTGCTGCGCAGGCTTCGCGGCGTGGCCCCCGACTCGACCGTGATTCTCGTCACGGCCTACAGCACGATCGAGATGGCCATCCGCGCGCTCAACGAGGGGGCGTTCGACTACGTGCGCAAGCCCTTCAAGCTCGACGAGGTGCGGCGCGTGGTGGAGCGGGCCATGGAGCGCCGCCGCGCGCGCGAGCAGACGCCCAAGACCGCGCCGGCGTCGGCTCCGACTCCGTCGGCCCAGGAGCCGAGGCGTCGCGGCCGTCCGATTGCGGCGATCATCGGCTCGCATCCGGACATGGTCGAGCTCTTCAAGCTCGTCTCGCGCGTCGCGGGGACGAAGAGCTCGGTCATGATCATCGGCGAGAGCGGCACGGGCAAGGAGCTCATCGCGCGGACGATCCACGAAGCCTCCACGCGCCGGGACCGCCCCTTCGTTGCGGTGAACTGTACGAGCCTCTCGGAGACGCTCTTGGAGTCCGAGCTCTTCGGCCACGTGAAGGGGGCCTTCACCGGCGCCATCGAGCGACGCCCGGGGCTCTTCCTCGAGGCCAACCGGGGCACCGTGTTCCTGGACGAGGTGGGGGACATGTCGCTCTCGATGCAGGCGAAGCTCCTCCGTGTGCTGCAGGAGGAAGAGGTGAAGCCGGTCGGGGGCACGGACACCGTACCGGTCGATGTGCGCGTGGTCGCGGCCACGCACCAGGACCTCGAGGCGCTCGTGCGCACGGGGCGATTTCGGCTCGATCTCTATTACCGGCTCCACGTGGTGGCGCTGCGGGTGCCGCCCCTTCGCGAGCGGCGCGACGACATTCCAGTCCTGGCCGAGCACTTCCTCCGCGAGTACGGACTCCTCGCGCAGCGGCCGATCCAGGGCTTCTCCACCAAAGCGATGCGCGCCTTGATGAACTATCCCTGGCCCGGAAACGTCCGGGAGCTCGAAAACGTCGTGGAACGCGCCGTCGCGCTCGCGCCGGGGTCGATCGTCGAGGAGTCGGATCTCCCGGACAAGATCGTCCACCATGCCGGGCCGATCCCGGCGACGCCCGGGGGGCAGGCCACCTTGGACGAAATGACCCGACGATACGTCCTCTCGGTTCTCGACAAGGTCCGCGGGAACAAGACTGAGGCCGCCCGGATCCTGGGGGTGCCACGGCGGACGCTCTACCGGATGCTCGAACGTTACGGGGTCGCCTCCGAAGAGGAAGTGAGCCAATCTGGCACATCGATTCATTGATTGGCTCACGTATCTTAACTGATTTGTTGCATTTCGTTTAGAACGACTCATCCACACCCGCGGTACCCTGCGGCACAAAAACCTCGCCGGTCTCGTTCCGAGTTCTCTCGGAGCCCTTTTGCCAAGCTCTATTTCCACAATAGCTTAAGGCCACTTTCAAAACGTTCGCGGCTTCGATTGCCATGGCACGGTGAGTGCAAAAGCACTAGGCCGTACCCAGACCTCACGGCTGGGACCCAGCGCGGTCCGCGCGCGTGTGCACGACACCCTGCCCTGCTTCGGCGTATCGGATCGCGTGTGGGTTCACGTCGACGGTTCAGGCCCCTGGTAGCTGGCGGCAGCCTCGCGATGCTTCTGCCCCCCACACTTCGCGAGAACCGCCCTCCAGGGGCTTTTCTTTGGCCCGAACCGGCATTTCGCGTGGACACGACCCAGACCCGTTTCTAGACTTGCCGTCCCAGTGAAACCCCCCAACATTTTGCGTCTCGCCGTCATCGCCGTCGCCCTGCTCGTGGGCGCCGCCGCGCTCCAGGGCGCGCCGGCTCAGCCGGCTCAGCCACCCGCATCGGCGAAATCCGCCGCGAAGTCTCCGGCCAAGCCCAGATCGCAGCCTCCCGCTCCCGCCCCGCGGCCGGACGAGGTCGGCATGGTGGACGGCATTCCCATCTACCAGGTCGATTGGGACCGTCTGGCCGATCCCTACTTCGAGGAGGTCGAGGCCAAGGCGGGGCGCAAGCTGAACGACGACGAGAAGAAGCTCCTGCGCAAGAACATCCTCGACGAGCTGATTCGCGAACGCCTGTGGCTGGCCGACGCCCGCCGCCGCGGGATGGTCGCGACCGAGGCGGCGGTCGACTCCCGCATGAAGCAGAACGACTACTTCAAGAAGGGGGGCAAGGTCGACGAGGCCATGTTCCAGCGCTTCAAGAAGTCGGACACCTCGAACTATCCGGCGCTCAAGGACGAGATCCAGGACGCGATCCTCCTCGAGGAATACGTCCGATGGATGGAGCGGCGGTTCGGCCCGCGCGACGCCGAGCTTCGGAAAGAGTTCGAGGCGCGGAGCGCGACCGCGACCATCCGCTACATGCTCATGGGCCCCGACGCGGTGTCCCTCGATCCCGAGGCGACTCCGGCCCAGATCCGCGCCTACTACGACGCGCATCCGGACGAGTTCGAGAGCGCCGACGAGGCGCACATCCAGTACATCCGCATTCCCATCGGCGCGGACGCGTCGGTGCCCGACTCGGCCAGGGAGAATGCCGCGCAGGCTGCTTCCAAGATCGCCTCGGACGTGATCGCCGCGATTCGCACGGGGGCTCCCGCCGAGACGGCGGCCAAGCCGTACGGCGGCATTCAGGACCCAGGCTGGTTCAAGCTCGGCGATCCCATCCGGGGCATCGGCCGCTCCGAGGCGCTGACGGCCGCGATCAAGGGGGTCGATCCACCGGTCTGGATCCGTGAGCCGCTGCGCATCGGACCGATGTACCTGGTCGTGAACGTGGTGGAGCGCCGGCGCGCGAAGCGTCTTCCGTTCCACGACGTCGTCTACTACGCCAAGCGCAAAGCCGATCTCGAGGTGCGGGACCAGATGATCGACTCGCTCGCGCGAGAGGACGTGCGGCTCCATCCCGAGTCCTACTACGCGCCCAAGATCGAGGTCTCGATCGTCGCGCGCGGCCTCAACACGTTCGAATCGGGCTCGCCTCCGACTCCGAAGGAGATCGATCGGCGCCTCGAGAAGCTGAAGGACGACCTCCATCTACCCGACTCGTCGCGCGCCTACCTGGACTCGACGCGCGCGAGCATCCCCGCGCTCATCCTCCAGGAGCGCCAGGTCAAGTCGGGCTTCCACGTCATGAAGGACGCCGCGGGGAAGCTCGCCAAGAAGGAATCGGCCGCCCGTGTGGCGTCGCGCTATGGCGGCGTCCTGAGCCTCCTTCGCACGTACCGCGGACAGCCTCCCGAGCGCGCGTCGCTCCTCGAGGGGAAGCTCCTCGACAGCCTCTACACGATGCGGGCCGGAGCCGTCGTCGGACCCCGGGTGAAGGACGACTCGGTGTACGTGGTCCGTCTCGAGTCGATCGACGGCACGCACGTGCCTCCGTTCTCGGAGATCCGGGAGGATGCGCGCGCGGCGGCGGAGGCGAAGCAGAGGGCCGACATCGCTCGCGAGGCCGAGGCCTGGTTCAGCGCGCGGGGAGGCAGCTACCGCACCGCGAGCAAGTACCTGCTCGACGTCGTCTTCTTCGCGAAGAAGAAACCGGAGCAGATCACGGTGCCCGATGATTCGATCGCGTCCTACTGGCGCGACCATCCGCTCGAGTTCACCGAGCCCGCGAAGGCGAAGGTCCGTCACATCCTCGTGCGCTCGCAGGATGCAACCACGCTCGACGCCGCGCGCCAGAAGGCCCTCGCGGCCCGGAAGCGTCTCGTCGCCGGCGAGGACTTCGCGGTCGTGGCGCGGGAGATGTCCGAGGACGCCACGTCCGCGACCCGGGGCGGCGACCTCGGCGAGCTCACCCGGGGCGCCGTGCCGAAGGAGTTCGGGGACGCCATCATGAGCCTCGGGATCGGTGAATTCAGCGACCCCATCGAGACCAAGTTCGGGTACCACATCGTGCAAGTCGAGTCCCGGACGCCGGAGCGCCTGCGTCCGCTGGAGGAGTGCAAGACGGAGATCCGCGGTGTGATCGCCGACCAGATCGCCGATTCGCTCGCGCGCATTCCGGCCCGCATCCTCGCGGACCGTGCGAGCCGGGTGGGCTACCACGCCGCCGACTCGCTGGCCGCGCCGTATGGGGGTTGGACGCGGAAGGGCCCGGTGGGTGCGGACGGAGAGATCGAGGGCGTCGGCAAGATTCCGTTCCTCGCACGCGTGGTCGCCTCGCTCGCCGACAGCGGCGTGGCGGCGGAGCCGGTCGAGCTTCCCGAAGGGGATGTCGTCCTCCGGAAGATGCGCGAAGAAGCTCCGAGGCAAGCGCGCTTCGAGGAGGTCCGCGACAAGGCGATCGCCGACTATCAGGAAGAGCGCAAGCGGGCGGAGGCGGATTCGCTCAACACGCGCTTCAAGGCGGCCCTCAGGGAGGGCGCCGATCCCGAGACGCTCTTCGTGGCTTATGGGGGACTTCGCCCGAGCAAGTCGTTTGGACGTCAGGGTCCGATTCCGGACTTTCAGAAAGACGCGGTGCTCGGGCGCGACTCGACCTATCTCGCCCGCGTCTTCGCGTCGAAGCCGAAAACCGTACTGCCCCCCCTCACGGGGTCGAGCGGCACGCTCTACGGCGTGGTCGACACCGTGACGATCCCGCCCGCGAGCGATTTCGCGCGACAGCGCGACGCGCTCCTCCGCCAGGTGCTGGACGAGCGGATCGACGCGTGGACCGGACGCCTCCGGACCAAGGCGCCGATTCGGATGAACCGGAAGGACCTGCAGGCGCTCGTCAGCTGAGGTACCATTCAGGTTCCTCGAGCTTCGTCACCCCGCGCGTTCCCGCTCCCGGAGGGTTGGATCATGAATCGGGAGTCGGGCGTCTTGATGCACGATGTGGAGGAGTCGGAGCGGCCGCGTGAGCGCCTGTTCGAGCTGGGACCGGGCGCGCTGTCCGATGCGGATCTCGTCGCGCTCGTTCTCGGCGTTGGAAGCGGAGGCGAGAGCGTGCTGGATGTCGCCGCGCGCGTCACGCGCACCATCCAACTCCGGCGGCTCCATCAAACCGCGGTGGAGGACATCCTCGCGGTCAAGGGCATGGGCCCGGCCCGCGCGGCGCAGCTCCTCGCGGCGGCGGAGATCGGGCGGAGGATCTGGCCCGACGCCGATCCCATCCCGCTCGTGCGTGGACCGGAGACGATCTTCGAGCTGACGGCGGACATCCGGCGCTCGAACCGGGAGCATTTCGTGGGCTTCTACCTGAATTCGCGGAACCAGGTGCTCCGCCGGGAGATCATCTCCATCGGGAGCCTGAACGCGAGCATCGTCCACCCCCGCGAGGTCTTCATCCCGGCGCTCGCGGTTTCCGCGGCGAGCCTGATCCTCGCGCACAACCACCCCTCCGGCGATCCCTCGCCCAGCGAGGAGGACCTGGCCATCACACGCCGCATCGCCGAGTCGGGACGCCTCCTCGGAGTGGAGCTCCTGGACCACGTCGTTGTCGCCCGCGAGGCGTACACGAGCTTCAAGGAGCGGAGGCTCCTCCGATGAGGGGCCGGTGGTGCGCCCTCGCGCTCGCCCTCGTCGTCGCCGGGTGCGCGGGCTCGCGTCCTCCGGAAGAGCCCGAGGCCAAGATCGATCCGCACGCATCGCCGGCGCAGCTGATCGCGCTCTCCGACTCCGCGCTCGCGGTCGCGGAGCCCGCGCTCGCCCGGCGCGCGCTCGAGCGCGCGGCCTCCCTCGCGCCGCAGAGCGCGGCGGTGCGGCTGGGTTACGGGCGGTTCTACACGGCGATCCAGCGGTACAAGGACGCGAAGACCGAGTTCGAGCGTGCGGAGGCGCTCGATCCATCGAGCCCAGAGCCCGCGTACCAGCTCGGGCTCGCGTACCTGAAGGCGGGACAACAGGACCTCGCGTTCGCGTCCCTCTCCCGGGCGATCCACATGGAACCCAAGCACGAGGAAGCCTGGAGGGCCATCCGGCCGATGCTCGAGGAGCGCTACAAGCGCGCCGGCGTGCCCCCGGAGTACGCGTCCCTTCCCGTCGCCGCGAGCGTGTCGCGCGGCGAGCTCGGGGTGATTCTGGCGGTCGAGGCGGGGCTCGATCCGGACCGCGTCTCCTTCCAGGCGGACGCGTCCTATCGGGCGGATTGGCCCGCCATCGACAAGGCGTGGGGCTCGCGATGGCTTCGCGCATCGGTGGCGCGCGGCTGGATCGCCCCCTTTGCGGACCGGGATCTCCATCTCGACGATCCGCTCACGCGGGGCAATCTCGCCGTGCTGCTCGGGCGAATCGAGGCGGCCTCGCCGCGCGCTCCCGCGGACACGACGCGCGCGGCGCCGGTGCTGACCGCGACCTTTCCCGACCTCGGGAGCCGCCACTACCTCGGGCACGCCGCGGCCGAGGCGGTCCGCCTCGGGCTGCCGGAGCGCGACGGAGGGCGCTTCGAGGCGGAGGCGCTCGCGACGGGGGCGGAGACCTTGTCCGTGGTGCGCGGGCTCGCGCACCGCATGGGGGCGCTTCCGATCGTTTCGATCGACCCCGTCCCTCTGGTAAAATGATGGTCGTGAAGCGCATTTCGGCGGCCCTGACCGCCGCGGCCTGCCTCTTCCTCTTCGTATGCCCCCGCGCCTCGGCCTCCGGCAGTGAGCCCGTCCGGTCGCCCGCTTCGGTAAAGGCCAGGATTCCCGTGCGCGTGACCGGGGATGTCGTGCCCGTAGACCGACCTCCCGACGACGCATTCTCGGCGCGCCTCGCGGCCCGGGTCTACGCGACCACCGACACGATCGCCGTCTTCACCGACAGCCTCGAGACCTGGTCGAGCCCCGGGAACGAGGGGAAGTGGTCGCACATCGACGAATCCTTCCAGCCGACCGCGTGGAACATCTCGACGCTCTTCGGCTGCGGGGGGCACGCGTTCTGGTGCGGGGTCGTCGACTCCTCGTGGACCGGCGATGCGAACCGGCGCGGCTACGACAACAGCTGGGAGCAGACGCTCGAGAACTACGCGGATCTGGCCGGAGCCGCGTCGCCCTACACGATCTCGTTCGATCAACGGATGAACGTCCAGAACGGCCCCGACTACGGCGTGGTGGAGATCTTCGACCGCGACGACGCGTGGCTGCCGGTGGGAACGTTCACCGGCGTCGTCGGTCCGAGCGGCTGCGTCAACGTCGTCCTGAGCCTGCCCGACTCCTCGGTCGCGAAATCGAATCCGGTCCACTTCCGCTTCCGCTTCCACAGCAGCATCGACGTGTCGTCCGCGGACGGTCTCTACCCCGCGGGCGAAGGATGGGCGATCGACAACGTGACCGTGAAGGGGGGCTCGTTCGACGTCCGCTTCTTCGATGACATGGAGGCGGGGATGGGCACGTGGATGCGCTCCACGTTCCCGGCGGTCGGCGACTACTGGCGCATCCAGGCCAATCCCATCACCCAGCAGGTCTGCACCACGAACACGAGCAAGGTCTGGCGCGCCGCGAACACGGTGACGAACTCGCTCGTGCCGCGCCAGGACGACAAGCTGATCCTCCCGCCGGTCGCCGTGGGCCAGGCGGATCAAATCTTCCTCTTCTTCGATGCCTATCGGAGCCTTCCCTTCAACGGGTGCTTCTATTACAACGTCGAGTTCCGGACGCGGAACGTGGGGAGCGGAGGCTGGTCCCCGTGGATGGATCCATCAGGGCTCCTCTACTACGGTGCCGAGCAGGAGTGGATGAGGCAGACCGTTGCGTTGACGGGGGCCGGCGGCGTGGACTCGGTGCAGGCCCGCGTCGGCATCAAGGACTGGGGACCCATCCTCTGTGACGGAAGCCAGGCCGTGTCGGGCACCGATCTCATGCTCGACAACTTCCGGGTGGGCACCATCGGCTCGTCCGGGCCGTCGATCGCAGCCAACGAGTTCGATCTCTACAACGACACGTTCCGCACCACGGCCTTCAATGGGAACGACAACTTCAACACGCCGAGCGGCGACAGTGTCGCGGTCCGGATCGGGGCCGCGAACGGACTCAAGAACGGGTCCTTGTTCACGAGCATCGCGAACGCGCCGTTCACGCAGACGCCGCTGGTCAAGGTCGCGGGCACCGAGAACGCCTACAGCGCCGACGTGCCGGCAGGGAACTACGCCCGAGGGACCGAGCTTCGCTACTACTTCTCCGCCACCGACTCGCTGAACCAGGTCGCGACCTTGCCGGCCGACGCGCTGACGTCGAGTCACTACTTCAGCGCCACGATCCTGCCCGGCGTGTACGCAACGAGCGGCGCCTGCCCCGACGACACCGCGCGCGTGCTCTACGTGAACAGCTGGGGCGGTCCGGACCTATCGTCCGGCGTGGCTCAGTCGCTCGCCGCGATCGGCGCGCGCTTCGACCGGTTCGACGTCAACGCGCCGCAGCTCGCCGCGGGGAACTCGCCGGGCGGCGGATCGGCGGGCAGCGGCACCGCGATCTGGCCGGCGGCGCCCCTCGGTGTGCTCGGCGCCTATCGCGCCATCGTCTGGGACGTGGGGGACCGGAACGCCGTCACGCTGAGCGCGGAGGATCAGTCGCTCCTCACGAGCTGGCTCTCCTTGCCCGGGAAGAACCGGGGGCTCTTCCTCTCCGGGGACAATCTCGCCTACGACCTCCTGGTGAACGGGCAGGGGACGGGGAACTTCCTCTCCTGCACGCTTGGCGCGAGCTACGTCCGCGACGTCTGGGAGAACGCGCCCCAGGACACCCTCCTGCCGATCCTGGCGGGAGCGTCCGGGACGCGCATCGCGAACGAGCCCTTCCTGATCGACGGAGGGTGCCCCGTGATCGATGAGTACGATGCGATCGCCCCCTCGTCGTGCGTGGGCGCGAACGGGCGCGTGTGGCTCCGCTATCCGAACAATCTCGCGGCGGCGACGGAGCGGCAGGCGCCGAACGGCGCTCCCAACGCGGACAGCACCCGCGTCGTCCTATCCGGATTCTCGCTCCGGAACCTCACCAATCCCGTGCGGCGGAACCTGCTCCTCTACCGGACCATCGTGCAGGAGTTCGAGACGCCGAGCTGCTACGTCGCTACGGGCATTCCGGAGGACGCGACCGCCGCGGCGCCGCGCGCAACCCCGGCGCGCCTCTACGCTCCATCGCCCAATCCGTTCAATCCGCACACGACCATCCGCTTCGGCCTCGATCGAGGCGCGCGAGTCACGCTCCGCATCTACGCGGTGGACGGCTCGCTCGTCCGCACCCTCGTCGACCGTCCCTACGAGGCGGGGGAGCACCAGGTCGTCTGGGACGGGCGGGACCTCCGCGGCCGGGACCAGGCGAGCGGGGCCTACTTCGTGACCCTCGAAGCCGACGGCGTCCGGACCCCGGCGCGGAAGGTCATCCTCTTGCGCTGAGGCGCGTTCCGGGGTAGTCTCCGGGGTAGCAGACATCCTTCGGGGCGGGGTGAAAGTCCCCACCGGCGGTAGAGCCCGCGAGCCAAGGGATCCGGTCCCACGGCAGATCCGGTGTGATTCCGGAGCCGACAGTCAAAGTCTGGATGGGAGAAGGACGTCGCACACGGTACGGGCATGTCCGGCCATCGCCGCTCACGCCCCGCGGGTGTCTGCCTGCGGGGTTTTTTCATTGTGAGCCTACACATCGATTCCATGGCGGCCAGGCCGGGGCGTGCTTCCTCCTCTGCGGAGGCGGCGGAGACCGCGGCCATGCGCCGCGCCATCCAGATCGCGCGGCGAGGCGTGGGGACCACGCATCCGAACCCGAGGGTCGGAGCCGTGGTGCTTCGTCGCGGCCGCGTGATGGCCGAAGGCTTTCACGCGCGCGCCGGCGAGGCGCACGCCGAAGTCCGCGCCCTCGACCTGGCGGGCGAGGCCGCACGCGGGGGAACGCTCGTCGTGACGCTCGAGCCGTGCGCCCACGTGGGACGCACGCCTCCGTGCACCGAGGCCGTGCTGCGGGCGGGGATCCACCGGGTGGTCATCGGCATGCGGGATCCCAATCCTCTCGTCGACGGCCGCGGCATCCGGGAGCTCGAGCAGGCGGGGCTCGACGTCGTGGTCGGGGTGCTCGAGGAGGAGTGCCGGGAGCTCAATCCCGCCTATCTGAAGCACCTCGCGACCGGACTCCCGTGGGTGACCCTGAAGGCCATGCTCTCGCTGGACGGCCGGCTGGCCACGGAGAGCGGAGAGTCGCGGGGACTCGGGAGCGACGCCGAGATCCGGGCGGCGCACCGGCTTCGCGCGGGGAGCGACGCCGTGATCGCCGGCATCGGGACGGTGATCGCCGACGATCCGCGCCTCACGGTGCGGGGCGTGCGCGGCCGCCGGCCCTTGCGCGTCGTGCTCGACTCGACGCTTCGGATTCCGGAGGGCGCCCGCATCTGGAGCACGGTGGCCGAAGCGCCGCTCGCGATCGCGACGGTCTCGCGCGATGAGACGAAGGCGCGCGCGCTCGAGGAGCGCGGCGCGTCGGTGTGGACGTTCGAGCCGGGACCGGGCGGACGCGTGCCGCTCCGAAGCCTTCTCGAGCGCCTCGCGCTCGAGGGCCGGATCTCGATCCTGGTCGAGGGCGGATCCGAGGTGCACACCTCGTTCCTTCGCGAGGGTCTGGCGGATCAGATTGCGTTCGGCATCTCGCCACGCATCGTCGGGGGCACGAGCGCTCCGATCCTGACGGGCGATCTGGGGCGCCCCAAGCTCGCGGACGCCATCCGGATCGAAGGACTCACGGTGAGGCGGCTCGGACCCGACGTGTGGCTGACCGGCCGGATCGCGGCCGATGGAGGATCCCGTGTTTAGCGGCATCGTGGAGCGCGTGGGCGTGGTCGAGCGCGCCGCGTCCGAGGGCGGAAGCCGGACGTTCGTCATCACCGCCCCGTTCGGCGCTTCCCTTCTGGCGGGGGAGAGCGTGGCCGTGAACGGCGTCTGCCTCACGGTGGAGCGGGCCGACGCCCGCTCGTTCGAGGTGACGGCCGTGCGCGAGACGCTCGACAAGACGACCCTCGATACGCTCGTCGAAGGCGTTCACGTGAATCTCGAGCGCGCGCTCCGCGTGGGACAGACCCTCGGCGGACACTGGCTCCAGGGGCATGTCGACGCGACCGCGGTCGTGCGCGACGTGATCGAGGACGCGGGTCAGGTGCGGCTCCTGATCGACGTCCCCGAAGCGTGCCGGCGGTTCGTCGCGCCGAAAGGCTCGATCGCGATCGACGGCACGAGCCTCACCGTGGCCCACTGGGCGGATCCCATCGTGGAGATCGCGATCGTGCCGTTCACGCTCGCGCACACCATCGCTTCGTCATACGCGCCCGGAACCCGGGTGAACCTGGAAGTCGATCTCATCGCGCGCTATCTCGACCGCCTGCTCGAAGCGCGTGGCGCCCATCTCGTGGGCAGACCCTAGAGGACACGATGAACGCACGCGTGAAGCGCCGCCGGGCCGGGGCCGGATTCGACTCGATCGCCGACACACTCCGCGCGCTCCGCGCCGGATCGATGGCGGTCGTGGTGGACGACGAGGACCGGGAGAACGAAGGGGACTTCGTCATGGCGGCGGAGAAGGTCACGCCCGAGGACGTGAACTTCCTCACACGGGACGCGCGAGGACTCCTCTGCGTGTCGATGCCCGGCCCGCGCCTGGAGGAGCTCGGCCTCGCGCTCATGACGCCGCTCAACACCGCGCGCTTTTCGACTCCGTTCACGATCTCCGTCGATCTCCTCGCGGGGACCACATCCGGATCGTCGACGCAGGACCGCGCGCTCACGATTCGGGCCCTGGCGAATCCGAAGACCCGTCCGGAGGAGCTCGCGCGGCCCGGGCACGTCTTCCCCCTGCGCGCGGCCGACCAGGGCGTGCTGAGCCGCCCGGGGCACACCGAGGCCGCGCTCGACCTCGTGCGCCTGGCCGGTCTGAAGCCGGCGGCGGTGCTCTGCGAGATCCTCTCCGCGGACGGAACCATGGCGCGGGGCCCCGAGCTTCGAAAGCTCGCGAAGAAGCACGGTGTTCCGCTCATCACGATCCGGGATCTGATCCGCTACCGGTATCGCAAGGAACGGCTCGTCCATCGCGTCGCCGCCTCGCATCTTCCGACGCGCTACGGCAACTTCCGCATCGTGGTGTACGAGAGCCGGATCGATGGCTATCACCATGTCGCCCTCGTCAAAGGGCGTCCGCCCGCGCGCGGCCGCTCTTTGGCGCCGCTCGTGCGGGTGCACTCGCAGTGCCTCACGGGCGACGTGTTCGGCTCCATGCGCTGCGACTGCGGCGAGCAGATGGCGTCGGCGCTCGAGCGGATCGACGCCGAGGGATCGGGCGTGTTCCTCTACCTGCGCCAAGAGGGGCGCGGCATCGGGCTCGCGAACAAGCTCCGCGCGTACGAGCTGCAAGACCAGGGGCTCGACACCGTCGAGGCCAATCTCAAGCTGGGCTTCGCGCCCGACCTCCGCGACTACGGCGTGGCGGCGCAGATTCTGGAGGATCTCGGGTTCATGCGTGTGCGGCTCCTGACCAACAATCCACGGAAGATCCAGGCGCTCGGCGAGTACGGGATCGACGTCGAGGCGCGCGAGCCGCTCGAGGTGCGCCCGAACGATGTGAACCGGCGTTACCTGCGAACCAAGCGCGAGCGACTGGGCCATCTCCTCGGGCACCCGCACCTCGAGCTCGTGGCCGGGCGGCGCCGGAACGGGAGGCGCGCGTGACGGCGAAGGACGCGGGATACGCGCCGCCGCTCGCAGGCGTGGGATCGCAGGGACACCGGCTCCTCGAGGGGTCGCTCGACGGGAGCGGTCTCTCCATCGCGATCGTGGCCGCGCGATTCAACCGCGCGATCTGCGACCGGCTCCTCGAGGGGGCGCTCACCGCGCTCTCGCGCCGAGGCGTGTCCGCCGAGCGGGTGACCGTGGTCCGCGTGCCGGGAGCGTTCGAGACCCCGTTCGCGTCGCGCCGGCTCGCGGCATCCGGCCGCTACGACGCCGTGGTCGCGCTCGGGGCCGTGATCCGCGGCGAGACGCCGCACTTCGACTACGTGGCGGGTGAATCGGCGAGCGGGATCGCGCGGGCGGCCGAGGAGACCGGGGTTCCCGTCCTCTTTGGAATCCTGACCACCGAGACGCCCGAGCAGGCGCTCGACCGCTCCGGCGGAGCGCACGGGAACCGGGGTGCGGACGCGGCGGAAGCGGCGATCGAGATGGCGCGCTTGAAGCGCCTCCTCGACGCGGAGCCTCGCACGCGATGAACCGGCGCCGGGAAGGACGCGAGATCGCGTTTCGCGCGGTCTATCAGGCCGACGTCACGGGCGAGCCCGCCGATCGCTGCCTGGGCGAGATCGTGGAGGACGTGGCTCCCACCGAGGACGTGAGCGAATTCGCCGCAAGCCTGGTCCGGACCCTCGACGATCACAGGGCCGAGATCGACGCGACCGTGGAGCGGATCGCGAGGAACTGGTCGCTCAGCCGCATGGCCGCGACCGATCGGTCGGTGATCCGCGTCGCCGCCGCGGAGCTTCTCTACCACTTCGAAACGCCCGCGCGGGTCGCCCTGGACGAGGCGATCGAGATCGCGAAGAAATACGGTATGGAGACCTCGGGATCCTTCGTGAACGGAATCCTTGACCGGATCGCCCACGAAGCGCGACCCTCCGTCGGATGACCACCGCCATCCTGTCGGACATCCACGGCAATCTCGAAGCGCTCGAAGCCGTGCTGGCCGAGCTCGACCGGCGCAAGCCGGATCGCGTCATCTGCCTCGGCGACATCGTCGGCTACGGCGCGAGCCCGAACGAGTGCCTCGATCACGTTCGGAAGCGCTGCGGCACGGTGCTCCTCGGGAATCACGACGCCGCCGCGAGCGGTGGTCCGGAGGCGGCGCGATTCAACATCTACGCGCGGGTCGCGGCCGAGTGGACGATGAAGACCCTCACGCGCGACAACCGGGAGTACCTCCAGCGTCTCCCGCTCACCGCGAACGAGAACTCCTTCTACCTCGTCCATGCGTCCCCCGCGTGCCCGCGGGACTGGGAGTACCTGCTCGACCGCTTCGACGCGGAGCCTCAGTTCCACTACTTCACCGAGATGATCTGCTTCATCGGACACACCCACCAGCCGGCCATCTACCTGGCGGACCAGAGCGGAACGAAGTCGCTTCCGCTCTCGGAAGGGAAGCTCGATCCGAGTCGCCGCTACATCGTGAACGTCGGGAGCGTGGGGCAGCCGCGCGACCACGATCCTCGAGCCTGCTTCGTCCTGTACCACGAGTCCTCCACCACCATCGAATACGTGCGCGTTCCCTACGACATCGAGGGGGCGCAGTCGAAGATCCGGGCCGCCCAGCTTCCGGAAGTGCTCGCCGCGCGCCTCGCCACCGGGGAATAGCCGTGCGGGCGTCGACCGAAGCGCACTGGAGCCGCTTCTGGAAAGAGCGGGCCGAGATCGACGAGGTCTATCCGACCGCCGGCCGCGTCGTGGAACAGATGACCGCCGAGGGCCCCGTGAAGGGGAAGGTGGTCCTCGAGGTGGGGGCGGGATCGGGACGTGACAGCGTCGGGCTGGCGGAGCAGGGGGCGATCGCGGTGATGCTCGACTACTCGATGGCGTCGCTCCAGGTGGCGCGCGACGTGGCCGAGCGGTCGGGGGTGACTCCGCTCCTGGTCCGCGCGGATGCGCTCCGGATGCCGTTCCGGGACGGCACCTTCGATGCGGTCTTCCATCAGGGACTGCTCGAGCACTTCCGCGATCCGATGCCGCTCCTGCGCGAGAACGTGCGCTCGCTCAAGAAGGACGGCATCCTCCTCGTCGACGTGCCGCAGCGCTGGCATCTCTACACCGTGGTCAAGCACGCGCTCATCGCCGCGGGGCGCTGGTTCGCCGGCTGGGAGACCGAGTTCTCGATCGGTGAATTGACCGGACTCATGTCGCGGGCCGGAGTGCGCATCGAGCGCCGCTACGGCGCCTGGATGGTGCCGGGCCTCGCCTACCGGTCGCTTCGACTCGGGCTCTTGAAGCTGCGGCTCGCGCGCCTGCCGCTCGATCCGCCGTCCGTCCCGCTGATCACGCCCGTCTTCGCGGGGATCCGCGGGCTCGTCGCGCGGACGCCGCTCGCGTACCACACCTACTTCGTGATCGGCGCGATCGGACGCAAGGAGGCGCCGGAACCTCCGGCTGCCCGAGCCGGTTGAACCTCATCGCGTTCAACTGGCGCGATCCGCGCCACCCCGAAGCCGGCGGCGCCGAGCTCCACCTCTTCGAAATCCTCCGCCGCGCGGTTCGCGACGGCGACCGGGCGGTCTGGCTGGCGGAGCGCTATCCTGGTGCGGCAGAGGAAGATCGGATCGAGGGCATCGAGATCCACCGTGCGGGTACGTGGTACAATGCGCACCTTGCCCTCGGGGCTCTCTATCGACGTCGGTTCCGGAGGGAACGGTTTGACCTCGTCGTGGAAGATATCAACAAGGTCCCCTTCTTCGCCCCGCTCTACGCGACGGCGCCGGTCCTGGCCGTCGTGCCTCACCTATTCGGCACCACCGCCTTCGACGAAGCGTCCGCACCGATCGCCGCGCTGGTCTCCGCACACGAGAGCCTGATCCCGATCGTGTACCGGAAGAGCCGCTTTCTCGCGATCTCGGAGAGCACGCGGGACGACCTCGCGCGCCGCGGCATCGCGCGCGCCCGGATCGACGTCGTGCGCTGCGGCTTGAACCAGGGGGACTACGCCGTCGACGTTGCCCCGGAGAATCGCGCGGAGCCCGAGATCGTCTTCCTCGGCCGGCTCCGCCGGTACAAGGGGGCGCAGCACGCCATCGCGGCGCTACCGATCATCGCCGCGTCGGTACCCGGGGCGCGCCTCGCCATCGTCGGCGACGGGCCGTATCGTCCGGAGCTCGAGCGTCTCGCGACGGAGCTCGGCGTGTCGGACCGCACCCGCTTCCTTGGAGCGGTGTCGCAGGCGGGGAAGGTGTCGGCGCTCAATCGCGCGCAGGTCGCGGTGAATCCCTCGCCGAAGGAAGGCTGGGGACTCACCGTGATCGAAGCGAACGCGTGCGGCGTGCCCGTGGTCGCGAGCCGGAGCCCGGGCCTGATCGAGTCGGTGCGGGACGGCGAGACGGGACTCCTCGTTCCCCACGGCGATCCTCGTGCGCTCGCGGCCGGCGTGGTGAAGCTCCTCACCGATCACGATCTCAGGCTCCGGCAGGCGCGAGCCGCGATCGCGTGGGCGCACACCTTCGACTGGGAGACGTGCTACCGCGGGAGCCGCGCGGTCATGGAGCTCGCGGCCCGGGAGGGCGCGCGCCCATGAGCGGCGGGGGCCTCAAGGGCTTCTACGAGAAGTATCACGTGCCCTTGATCGCGGCGAAGGTGATCCTGAGCCTCGCGCTCTTCGCCTACGTCGTGGCGAAGGTCTCGCCCGGGGACATCTGGGCCACCATCCGTCCCGCGGACCCCGGCCTTCTCGTGCTCGCCGGCTCACTCCTTTTTTTCTCGAGCCTCGTCGGCGGATGGCTCTGGGCGCGGCTCCTCCAGGCGCAGGGCGTGAACATCCCGTTCCGCAAGGCGGCGTCGTATTACTTCGTCGGACTCTTCTTCAACAACTTCCTCCCGTCCAACATCGGCGGCGACATCGCGCGGATCTCGGACGCGTCGAAGCACGCGGACAACGTGAGCCGCGTGTTCACGGCCACGCTCATGGACCGGCTGATCGGCGTCCTCGCGATCGCGTTTCTCGCGCTCCTCGCCTCGTTCGCGTCCGTCGACCGGTTCCACCTGTACGCCATCTACGGGATGATCGCGCTCGTGTTCTTCACGATGCTCGGCCTCTTCGTCAGCATCTTCCACCGCCGCGTGCTCGAGGCCTTCGAATGGCCGTTCCGGATGATCGGCGCGCGGGGGATCGCGCGCGCGATCTCGCGCCTCATGGACGATCTTCACGGCTACAAGGGCCAGGGGGGCGCGCTCGTCACCGCCGTCGCGGCGTCGATGCTGGTCCAGGTCGGCCGGATCGTCGCGCACTACCTCGTGGGGCTCGCCCTCGGCGTGCGCGTGGCGATGGGTTATTACTTCCTCTTCGTGCCCGTGCTCGCGGCGCTCGTGTCGCTCCCGATCTCGTTGAACGGTCTCGGCGTCCGTGAAGGCGCCGGCGTCGTCCTCTTCCAGATGTCGGGCATGACCAAGGAGCAGGCGTTCACGGTACCGTTTCTCACCTATCTCCTCTCCGTCCTCATCAGCTTGATCGGAGGGCTCATCTTCGTGACCCGCCCATCGCGCCGCGCCCTACAGGCGATGCTCGAGAAGAAGCGGAGCGTGCGCGAGGCGGAGACCGGAGACACCCAAAGGAGACGCATCGGCTCATGACCTGGAAGCGCGGCCACGCCCTGTTCGCGGCCCTCTCCTTCTTCGTCCCGCTCTTGGCCTACATGCGCACCGTCACGCCGACGGTGCCGTTCTGGGACTCCGGGGAGTTCATCGCGACGTCGTACATCCTCGGCCTTCCGCACCCGCCCGGAAACCCGGTCTACACCATGCTCGGGCGCATGATGACGTTCCTGCCCTTCGAGACCGTCGCGTGGCGGGTCAACTTCATGAGCTCGCTCGCGTCGGCGATCACCTGCTTCTTTACCTATCTCTTCACCGCGCGTGCCATTCGCCGCACGTTCGGCATCGGCTCGGCCGCGGAACGGGGCGACGATGCGGCCCCGGCGTCGGATCTCACGTGGCTTTCGAGCTGCGTGGGCGGCCTGGTCGCCGCCCTCTTCCTCGCCTTCGGCTCGTCCTTCTGGGACAGCGCGATCGAGGCCGAGGTCTACTCGCTCTCGTCCGCCATCATCGCGTTCGTCGTCTGGCTCGCCTTCGTCTGGTGGGACCGGCAGGGAGAGCCGGGAAACGACAAGCTCCTCATCCTCATCGTGTACATCCTGGGCGTGTCGACCGGCGTGCATCTCGGCACGATCCTGATCGCGCCGTCCCTGCTCGTGCTCTTCTGGATGGTGAGACCGGGCACGTTCAATAGCTCGAAGTTCCTCGTCCCGTTCCTCGCGATCTGCGGCTTCGTCGTGCTCCTGTACCTGAACGGCGCCCTGGACATGGGGCTCTCGGACAAGGTCATCCTGGGAATCCTCGCGCTGGGGTTCCTCTACGCCCTCGTCCAGAACAAGTTCTTCATCCGGAAGAACCTCGTCGCCTGGTGGGTGCTCGTCGGGATGATCGGGATCACGGTGCAGCTCTTCCTCCTCATCCGAAGCCAGCAGATGCCGAACGTGAACGAAGGAGCCCCCACCACGCTCGGAACGTGGCTCGAGTACCTGAGCCGCAAGCAGTACGGGCCGGCCGATCCCTTCGACCGGCGCGCCGAGCTCTGGTACCAGATCCAGCACATGTACCTGCGCTACGTGGGGCAGCAGTGGCACCTGATCGAGCGGCTGGGGAACCTGGACCTGGGGTCCTTCTGGGTCCGGCTCGTCAACGCGGTCCCGTACCTCTTCTTCTTCACGGGCGCGTTCTGGAACTACCGTCGCGACCGGAAGTCGTTCTGGTTCTTCCTCGCGACGCACATCATCATGGGTCCGGCGCTCATCTTCTATCTCAACTTCACGGACCACGAGGTTCGCGAGCGCGACTATTTCTTCACGAACTCCTATCACTTCATCGCGGTGTGGATCGGCATGGGGGCGGCCGCGGCGCTCCACGCTCTCGCGGGCGCGCTCGCGCCAGGGGAGGTGGCCGCACGAGACGACGAGTCGGAGGAGGTTCCCGCGGCGGCTCCGCTTCCATCGGGAAGCTCCAACCGCGCCGTCCTCGGCCTGGGCGCGCTCACGCTCACCGGCCTGGCGCTCCTGCCCATGCGGACCAACTGGTTCGAGCACGACCGCTCGGGCTTCTACATCGCGCACGATTACGCCTACAACATGCTCGAGCCGCTCGAACCCAACGCGGTCGTGTTCACGAACGGGGACAACGACACGTTCCCGCTCTGGTACATCCAGGAGGTGGAGAAGGTCCGTAAGGACGTCCGGGTCGTCAACCTCAGTCTTCTCAATACTCCCTGGTACATCCAGCAGCTTCGGGACCAGGAGCCGAAGGTTCCGATAAGCTTCACGAATGCGCAGCTCGCCGTGATGGGCCCCTACCAGGATCCCCAGACCGGGCAGATCGTCTGGGTGAAGGACCTCGCGGTGAAGGACATCGTGAAGACGAACCAGTGGAAGAAGCCGCTCTACCTGGCGGTCACCGTGCCGGACCAGATGGGGATGGAGAAGCAGCTCTCGCTCGAGGGCCTGGTCTTCCGCATCGACCCGAAGGAGACGCAGAGGTCGGTCGATCTCGACAAGACCATGCACAACCTCTACTCGACCTTCAAATATGGCGGGCTCCTGGACAAGAACCGCGCCTACGATACGACCGTGTACAAGGACGAGAACGCCTATCGTCTCGTCCAGAACTACACGGCGGCGCACGTCCAGGCCGCGTATCAGCTCCAGCTGGCCCGGCGGAATCCGGAAGCGGTCAAGGTGCTGGAGGACGCGGTGAAGATCTCGCCCGACTTCCCGGGCCTGCTCGAGTACCTGGGCAAGCTGTACGAGGACACGGGACGCCCCGACAAGGCGGAGCAGATCTACGTGGAGGGTGTGCGCCGCTTCCCGACGCAGCCCGAGTACCACTATCACCTGGGGATCCTCTACTACCAGACCGGCCGGGTGGATCCGGGCATTGCGGAGCTCAGGCGCGCGGCCGAGCTGAATCAGCAGTACTTCGACTGGTTCAGCGCGCTCTTCACCGCACTCTGGCAGACGGGCCGGCGCGCCGAGGCGGTCGACGTGCTCCGCACCTGGGCGCGCGCGCATCCCGAGGACGCGCAGGGGGCGGGCTACCTGAAGGTCTACGAGGAATCACTCCGCGTGCTGGGCTCCGGTCCCCCAGCGCGCGTGACGCCGGGGCGCGGATGACGGGGCCCGTGCTGGTCACCGGGGCCGCCGGCTTCATCGGCTCCACGCTCAGCGAGAGGCTGCTCGCCTCCGGAGCGGACGTGATCGGCGTCGACTCGTTCACCGACAACTATGCCCCCTCCATCAAGCGGATGAACATCTCGCGCCTCACGGCGAACCCTCGCTTCCGGCTGGTCGAGACCGATCTCCGGACCGCGGCCATCGACCCGCTCCTCGACGGCGTGGATGGCGTCGTGCACCTTGCGGCGCTTCCGGGCGTCCGAGCGAGCTGGGGGGAGCCGTTCCGCGCGTACGCCGAGCACAACGTGGTCGCGACGCAGCGCCTCCTCGAAGCGGTCCGCCGCCATCCCGTCCGGCGGCTGGTGGCGGCGTCGAGCTCGTCCATCTATGGGCTCCCGACGCGATTTCCGACGCCCGAAGACGAGGCGCCCCGGCCGGTCTCGCCGTACGGCGTGACGAAGCTCGCGGGGGAAGCGCTGTTCCATGCGTACTGGGCCACTTACCGCCTGCCGCTCGTCGGGCTCCGGTACTTCACGGTCTACGGCCCGCGGCAGAGGCCCGACATGGGCATCCACGCTTTCTTCGAGGCGGCCAAGAGCGGCACGCCCGTGAAGGTCTACGGCACGGGGGACCAGACCCGGGACTTCACATTCGTCGACGACGCCGTGGCCGCGACGATCTCAGCGCTCACGCAGCCCGCCGTGCCGGGGCTGACGTACAATGTCGGCGGCGGCCATCGCGTGTCGCTCAACGACCTGCTCGCGCGCATCGAGCTCGTGACGGGGCGTCCGCTCGAGCGGAGGCTCGTCGCGGCACCGCCGGGCGATCCGCCCGATACGTCGGCCGACTGCTCGCGCGCGCGACGGGACCTGGGGTACGAGCCCAAAACCGAGCTGACGGAGGGACTCAGGCGCCAATGGGAGTGGCAGCGGAGGTCGTGACCGCGGCGACGCGGGGCGAGCCCGGACGGGAGCTCGATCTCACCGTGCTGGTTCCCGTTCTGAACGAGGCTCCGAACATGGAGCCTCTCATCCGGAAGCTGGTCCAGGATCTCGCGCCGCTCCATCTCTCGTACGAGATCCTGGTGCTCGACGACGGATCGAGCGACGGCACGTTCGACGAGGTGCGCCGGCTGCGCGCGTCCACACCCGGACTCCGCGGCATCCGCTTCCGGAGGAACTTCGGCAAGTCGGCGGCGCTCTCGGTGGGTTTCGCGGAGGCCCGCGGCCGAGCGGTCGTGACCATGGACGGCGATCTCCAGGACGATTCGGCGGAGATCCCGCGCCTTCTCGCAGCCCTCGACGAGGGCTACGACCTCGTGTCGGGGTGGAAGCAGAATCGCCGCGACCCCATCATGAAGACGGTCCCGTCCAAGCTCTTCAACGCCGTCACGGCCGCGGTGAGCGGCGTGTCGCTCCACGACATGAACTGCGGGCTCAAGGCGTACCGTCAGGAAGTGGTGCGCTCGGTCAAGCTCCGCGGCGAGCTCCACCGGTTCATCCCGGTGCTCGCGCACAATCAGGGATTCAAGGTGGGCGAGATCCGCACGGTCCACCACCCGCGACTCCACGGCACGTCCAAGTTCGGCATGTCGCGCTTCCTGAACGGATTCCTGGACCTGATGGCCGTCCAGTTCATGGCCACGAGCAGCACGCGGCCGCTCCATCTCTTCGGACGCATCGGCGTCACGTTCGCGCTCGTCGGCGGCCTCGTGACGATCGCGACCGTGTGGCCCTGGTTCCTCGGTCATGGACTCCACGTGCGCCCCGCGCTCCTCTTCGGCCTCGTCCTCGTCATCATGGGCATCCAGTTCCTCTCGCTCGGCTTCCTCGGCGAGCTGATCGCCGGGACGAGGGCGGAGGAGCCGCGGTATGAGATTCGGGAGTCGTTCTAGCGACGCGTGCGAAGCACGCGTCGGAACGCATTCCCCGGCGCGTGCGAACGCCTCGGATCGCATGAGATGAAGGTCGCCCTCCTAGGCCCGACCTACCCCCACCGAGGCGGCATCGCCCACTACACCACGCTCCTGGCCCGCGCCTTCGCGCGCGATCACGAAACCCACTTCATCTCCTTCAGCCGCCTCTACCCATCGTTGTTCTTCCCCGGCACGACGCAATTCGACGCAAGCGGTGAAACGATCGAACCTCCGGTGAAGCCCGAGGCGCTCCTCGACAGCGTGAACCCCATCACCTGGTACGCCGCGGGCGACCGCCTACGCGCCCTGACGCCCGACCTCCTCGTGGTCCCGTGGTGGCATCCCTTCTTCGGCCCGTCCCTCGGAACGGCCGCACGCCGCGCGCGCCGCGGCCCGCGGCCGAGGAGGATCTTTCTCTGTCACAACGTGGAGCCGCACGAGGCGACGCCGCTGGATCACGCGCTCGCCTCCTACGGACTCGGCGCGGCGGACGGCTTCCTCGTCCACGCGCGCGCCGAGGCGGCGCGCCTCGAGCCGCGCGCGCACGGACGTCCCATCCGCGTGCACCCGCATCCGTCGTACGAGATCTTCCACCGCGGCGCTCCGTCGCGCGACGAAGCGCGCGCGCGGATCGGGGCGAGCGGGCGCGTGCTCCTTTTCTTCGGGTACGTGCGTCCCTACAAGGGCCTTGCCGATCTTCTGGAAGCGCTCCGCCGCGCGCGCCCGGATTCATGGGACCGGCTCTTCCTCGTGGGGGAGTTCTACGAGCCGCGCGACCGGTACGCGGCGTGGCTCGACGATCCCGCGCTTCGCGCGAAGATCACCGTCGTGGATCGCTACGTGCCGAACGAGGAGGTGCGAACATACATGGCCGCGGCCGATCTCGCCGTGCTCCCGTACCGGTCCGCGACCGGCTCAGGCATCGCTCAGGTGGCGTTCGGGGCCGGCGTACCGGTGATCGCCACCCGCACGGGCGGGCTCGAGGACGTGGTCGAGGACGGCGTGTCCGGACTCCTCGTCGCCCCCGAGTCGCCCGAGGATCTGGCCCGCGCCATCGAGCGCTTTGCGGACGAGGATCTCGGCCCGAGGCTCCGCGACGGCGTGGAGCGCGCCCGCGCCCGGTTCAGCTGGGAGTCGCTCGTGGACGCGCTCGTGAGCCTGGCCGGAGCGTGCTCTTGAGCGCCGTCTGGGCCGTGGTCCTCGCCTTCAACGAGTGGGAGGCGACGCGCGAGTGCCTGACCTCGCTCCGCGCTCTCGATCCCGCGCCCGGCCACACGCTCCTCGTCGACAACGGATCGAGCGATGGGACGCCGGACCAGGCGCGCGCCGCGTTTCCCGAGGTCGAGGTGCTCGCGCTCGGCGAGAACCGGCTCTTTGCCGGTGGCGTGAACGCGGGGCTCAGGCGCGCGCTCGAGGCGGGGGCGGCCTCGGTGCTCCTCCTCAACAACGACGTGGTGCTCGAGCGGCAAGCGCTCCGCCATCTCGCGGCCGCGCTCGAGGCCGATCCCAAGCGCGGCGCGGTCAGCCCGAAGCTCTACTTCTGGGATCCGCCCGACCGCATCTGGTTCGCGGGAGGCGTCGTGACGAAGGGATTCGGTCTGATCCGCCATCGCGGCGTCCACCAGAAGGACGACGCGTTCCGGGACGGCCCGCGGGCGGTCGACTACGTCTCCGGGGCCGCGGTGCTCCTCTCGCGGCGCGCGCTCGAGACCGTGGGACTCCTCGATCCCGACTACGTGATCTACGTCGAGGACGTGGACTGGTCGGCGCGCGCGCGGAAGGCGGGATTCACGCTCTGGTACGAGCCCCAGGCGCGAGGCTGGCATCACGTCTCGCGATCGAGCGGCGGCGGCAGGCTCACACCGCTCAAGGCCTACTACCGCTTGCGAAGCGGAGCGCTCTACCTCACGCGCCACGCGCCCGCTTGGGAGCGGCCGCTCGCGTGGATGGCGTACGGGCTCTGGACGTCGTATCTGGTCGGGCGCGCGATGGCGGTGCCCGACGTCGCGTCCACCAAGGCGCTCATCCAGGGATACACCGACTTCACGACGATTCTGTTCGGAGGCCGAGCGCCCGATCGTAGGCTCGAAGAATTCGCTCCGCAAACGCGTCCGGGTTGAATCGAGCGGCGCGAGCGTTGCCCCGCTCGCCGAAGGCCGTGCGCTCCTCCGGGGTCAGCCCGGCCGCGCGGGCGAGCGCCTTCGACAGCGCCCCCGCGTCTCCCGCGGGGAACGTCAGTCCCGCGTCCCCGAGCACCTCGGGGATCGATCCTGCGTCGCTCGCCAACACGGGCACCCCCGAGGCCATGGCCATGAGGAGGGGGAGCCCGAACCCCTCGTAGCGGCTCGGATAGAGAAAGAGCGCCGCCCCCGCGAAGAGCGACGGCAGATCCCGATCGTCCACGTAGCCCGGAAAGCGCGCGCGTACGCCGAGCCGATGCGCCTCCGCGCGAAGCGCGTGCCCGGTCGCGTTCAGGCCCCCCGCCAGGATGAGGTCCGGAGCGCGCGACGGATCGGGGAAGGCGAGCGCCATGGCCTCGAGCAGGGTCGCGACCCCCTTGCGCGGATCGAAGCCCCCCAGGTAGAGCCAATAGGCGCGCCCGTCGTTCCACTCCGCGCGGGACTCCGACGCGGCCTCCGGCGGGAGCGGCCGGAACCAGCGGGGAAGGGAGATCGGAACGGCTTCGGTCTTCGCGGCCGTTTCGGGAAGAACGCGCACCAGGTCCTTGCGGCTCGCTTCGCTGTCCGTCATGACAAGAGCCGCGGCTTTCGTGGACGCCCGGAGCGCGCGACGATAGAGCCAGCGATGGAGCGGCGCGGGGCTGGGCCATGGGACGAGGTGCGGCAAGAGCCACGGGATCACGTCGTGCACCGTGAGAACCGAGGGGAAGGGGAGTCCACCGGGCACGCCATGATTCCAGGTCGCGTGGAAGAGATCGGGAGCGGGATCGATCGCGCGCAGAGCGCGCGGTAGCGCGCTCGATTCCCAGCGGATGCGTCCCCCCGCGGCGCCGGTCGCGACGACGGGAACGGATTCGGGAAGGCGGCCCTCCGGAACGGGCCGGTCCGTGACGGCGACGAACTCCACGCCGCGCGCCCCCAGCTCGTAGAGGAGCGTGGTCACGACGAGGCCCACCCCGGTCACTTCCGCGAGGGCCAGAGGCCTCACGTCGATCGCCACACGGATCTCGCGCGCCACGGCGGCACGCTACGGGACCGGGCTCGCCCGGGTCAATGCCCCTCCGCCTGGCGCGGACACGCGCATCCTCCGGCTTGACTGGGCCTTGCGCCCGCACGTAGGCTACTCCGGTGCACAACCACGGAGGCTCACGTGCGTCCCTTGTGGGACGTCGTCTGGCTGAGTGACATTCCGTGGGCCGGCCTCTGGCAACGCCCTCAGCAGCTCGCCACGCGATTCCCCGAGGGCGCGCGCATCCTCTTCGTGGAGCCCTGGACGCTCGGACATGAAGCCGCGATCCGGCCGGCGCCGGTTGCGGAGCGAATCCAGCGCGTCTCGTTTCCGTTCCTGCCGCTCCACGCTCGCTCGCTTCGCTTGAGGCGGCTCGCGTACCGGCTGGGCGGCTCGGGCGCCGCGACCGCGTCGCTCGCCGCGTTGCAGCGGGCGTGGATCGGAACGCTGGGAGGCTTCTTCAGGCCCCACGCGAAACGGCTGACCCTGGTGGAGAACTTCATGGCCTATCCGACGCTTCGCTCGTGGCGTCCCGATCGCATCGTCTACGACATGATCGACGCGCCGCTCCATTTCGCTCCGGTGCCGCCGCGCCTCGTTCCCGCGTGGGAGACGCTCCTTCGCGAAGCGGATCGCGTCGTGGTCACGTCGGGACCGCTCGAGTCGCTCGCGCGCCACGGCGGCTCGACGCGCATCGCGCTCGTCGGCAACGGCGTCGAGGCGCGCCGCTTCGCCGAAGCCGAGCCCGCGTCCCTGCCCGGGAACGCAGGCAGCCCGGTGCTCGGCTACGTCGGCTCGCTCCACGCATGGTTCGACGTTCCGCTCGTGGGCGCGCTCGCCCGCCGCATGCCCGAGACCCGCGTCGTCCTCGTCGGCCCCGCGCATCCGGACACGAGGAACGCGATCGAGCGCGAGGCGGCCACGGCCCCCAATCTCCACTGGATCGGGCCCAAGCCGTACCGCGAGATCCCGTCCATCGTCGCCGCGTTTCGCGTCGGCCTGATCCCGTTCCGCCGGACGCCGCTCACCGAAGCCGTGAATCCGGTGAAGCTCTACGAGTACGCGGCCGCGGGCGTGCCCTGTGTCACCACGCGCTTCAGTGACGAGGTCGATTCCTGGCGGCGCGCGGCGAGGGTCGCGGACACGGAGGATGGCTTCGTCGAAGCGGTGCGGGGGGAGCTCCTGCGCGAGCCCGACCGCGCGGCGCTTCGCGCCTTCGCCGAGGAGCACGATTGGGACGCGATCGCTTCGCGCTTCACTCGGGTCGTGCTGGAGGACGCGGCGTGAGCACTCCGGGCAAGAAGAAACCGACAGGACGTCCCGCCGCGGGGCGCGGGACTGCGGCCGGACGCGCCGCGCTTCGTTCCGCCGAGAGCCCCGACCTCAAGGCGCTCTGGGCGTACGCGATCCTCGCGGGGCTCGTGCTCCTCTTCTTCTATCCGATCACCTTCGGCAAGGTCTTCGTCTCGCCCGACTCGGTCGCACCCGCCGGTTTCTCCAAGATCGCGGCGCAGGCGCTCCAGACGCGGCATTACTTCCCGCTCTGGAACCCGTACACCTTCCTGGGGATGCCGAGCTTCGGAAGCCTCATGTTCGTCCCGGGCGCCTATCCGCCCGATCCGATCTTCGGCTTCCTGAACACCAAGCTCGGATTCCCCGATCTCACCTGGCTCCTGGCGCACTATCTCCTGCTCGGATTCTCGATGTACGCGCTCCTGCGCGGTTTCGGGACATCGCGCGGGTCCTCGATCCTCGGCGCGCTCACGCTCGCCTTGACGCCCAACCTCGTCGCGGTGGGAGCGTTCGGTCACGGGAGCCAGATCATGACGGCGGCGTACCTGCCGCTTCTCATCCTTCTCTACGACCGGTTCGCCCGGCGAGGATCGTGGCTCGCGCTCTCCGGTTTCGCGATCGCGGCCGCGTTCCAGCTCCTGCGCGGTCACGTGCAGATCGTCTTCTACTCGTGGCTCGCGCTCGGTCTCTACGCGCTCTTCCTCGCGGTCGACGCGTTCCGATCGGGGCGCAAGGGCGAAGGGGTGCGCGCGATCGCCGGGCTGGCGGGGGGCCTCGCGCTCGCGTTCGGGCTGAGCGCCTTCCTCTACCTGCCGGTGCACGAGTATTCGAAGCTCTCGACGCGCGGCGGCGGCGAGGGAGGCGGCGCCGGGCTCACGTACGCGACCTCGTGGTCCTTCTCGCCGAACGAGATCCTCACGTTCATCCTGCCCGGCTTCTTCGGCTTCGGCGGCGCGACCTACTGGGGAACGATGCCGTTCACCGACTACCCGAACTACATGGGGATCGTGGCACTCGTGCTCGCGATCTACGGGGCGGCGAGCACGCGGGGCCGGACGCGCACGTACCTGATCGTGCTCGCGGTGGTCGCGCTCCTCATGTCGTTTGGCAAGCACTTCCAGCCGCTCTACGCGCTCCTCTACTACCATCTCCCGTTCTTCAACAAGTTCCGGGTGCCGGTGATGATCCTGGTTCTCGTTCAGTTCGCCGTGGCCGCGCTCGCCGCGCTCGGGCTCGACCGGGCGCTCACCCCGGAGCGCTCGCAGGGGAAGGATCCGGGAAGCCCCTGGATGCGCGGCGCGCTTCTCTCGCTCGCGGGAGGGTTCGTCCTCCTCGTCGCGCTGAACGCGCTCGGGCCCACGTACCGGGAAGCCGCGATGCGCTCGCGCCAGGGCTTTGACGAAGCGCGCGCCCGGGCGGCCCTCGACATGGCGTCGACCGACGCGCTGAAAGCGGGCCTCTTCCTCGCGGCCGCTCTCTTCGTGATCGGGCTCGCGCGCCGGGGGAGGCTCACGCGCGCGGCGGCGTCGCTGCTCGTCGTGCTGATCGTGGTCGTGGACCTCTGGCCGGTCGACCGCAAGATCATCGATCCCCAGGTCGGAACTCCGGTCGAGTACGACGCGAACTTCAAGGCGACGCCGGAGATCACGTTCCTGCGCTCGGACACGACGCAGTTCCGCGTGTTCCCGCTGCAGTGGAACGACAGCCGCCTCGTCGCGTTCGGCATCGCGTCGGTGCTCGGCTATCACCCCGCGAAGCCGTACCTCTACCAGGCGTTCGTGGACACGGCGGGCATCCAATCGTTCGGGACGCTCGAGATGCTGAACGTGAAGTACGTTCTCGCGGACGGCTACTTCCCGCCCGAAACGAAGGACGCGGCGGCGCTTCGTCATGACGGCGAGGTGAAGGTCTACGAGATCCTGCACACGATGCCTCGCGCGTCGGTGATTCACGCGGTGCGGCCGGTGCGGGACGACGGCGTCGCGCTCGCGACGATGCGCACCGGCGGATTCGACCCGCACCAGGAGATCCTCTGGAGCCTCCCGGCAGCGCCCCCGGCCGTGGGCACTCCCTCGACGCCCGATTCCGTGCGCACGCTTCGCTACGATTTCAACGACATCGAGTACTTCGTCTCGACGACCGCCCCCGGCATCTTCCTCACGATCGAGCAGTACGACCCCGACTGGAAGGCGTTCGTCGACGGCAAGGCGGTGCCGATCGAGCGCGTGAATTACTTCATGCGAGGCGTGCCGCTGACGCCCGGGGTGCACCGCGTGCGCTACCAGTACGAGCCGAAGGCGCTCGCCGAAGGGATCCGGATCTCGATCGCCTCGGCGATCGTCGCGGTCCTGATCGGGCTCTGGGGCGTGAAGCAGCTGCTCGACGATCGCCGGCGCCGCGCGTCCACCACGCCGGTTCCGCCCCCCGCCACCGAGGGCGCCGCGGGATGAAGGCGCTCATCATCGTCCCGACCTACAACGAGCGGGAGAATCTCGAGGAGCTGGTGCGCCGGATCTTCGACAAGCAACTCCCGATCGAGGTCCTTATCGTGGACGACAACTCCCCCGACGGCACGGGCGCGCTCGCCGACGAGATGGCGTCGCGCGATCCGCGGGTCCATGTGATGCACCGCGCGGGGAAGATGGGGCTCGGGTCCGCCTATGTCGCCGGCTTCAAGTGGGCCCTCGCGCGGGACTACGAAGCGGTCTTCGAGATGGACGCCGACTTCAGCCACAGCCCGGACAGCCTGGTGGATTTCCTCCGGGAGTTGGAGCACGCCGACCTGGTGCTGGGCTCCCGCTACCTCCACGGGGTGACCGTGGTGAACTGGCCCCTGTCCCGGCTCATCCTCTCCTATACGGCCAATCTCTATAGCCGGGTCATCACCGGGATGCCGGTGAAGGACCTCACCGGGGGGTTCAAGTGTTTCCGTAGGCAGGTGCTCGAGGCCATCGACCTGGACCGGGTCCGGTCCGACGGATACGCTTTCCAGATCGAGATCAACTTCAAGGCTTGGAGGAAGGGATTCCGGATCCAGGAGATTCCCATCCTGTTCGTCGACCGCCGCGCCGGCGTGTCGAAGATGTCCCGCCGGATCGTCCGCGAGGCCGCCTGGATGGTCTGGCGACTGCGCCTCCTGGACCTCCTCGGCGCGCTCTAGCGGGAGGGGTCCTGGGCCTCTCGCTCGTCGTCGTCCACTACAACACCCGCGAGCACCTGGAGCGCCTCTTTCAGTCCCTGCGGGAGGCACGTCCCGCACCGCTGCGGGAGATCGTGGTCGTGAACAATTCCGGGGAGCCGCTCGACGATCTCGCGCGCGCGTCCGGGTATCCGACCCGGGTCCTCACGCCGGGCTCCAATCTCGGGTATGCGCGCGGCGTGAACGAGGGGATCCGGGCCGCGTCCGAGGAGAACGTGCTGCTCCTCAATCCGGACGTCCGCGTGCTGCCGGGCTCGGTGGAGGCGCTCGAGCGCGCGGCGGCGGAGCATCCCCGCGCGGGGATCCTGGCGCCCAAGCTCCTCGAGTCGGACGGATCGCTCCAGCTCTCGGCGCGGCGGTTCTACACGTGGCGGACGCTCCTCTACCGCCGCATGCCGCTCCCCGGCGTCGCCGCGCGGAGCCGCGAGGTGCGGGAGCACATGATGGAGGACTGGGACCACTTGGACACCCGCGCGGTCGACTGGGTGCTGGGGGCCGCGATGTACGTGAGGCGGAGCGCCATGCGCGACGTGGGCCTCATGGACGAGCGGTACTTCCTCTATTTCGAGGACGTCGACTGGTGCCAGCGGATGTGGCGCCACGGTTACGAAGTGGTCTACTGTGCGGATGCGCGGATGGTGCACGAGTACGAGCGCGCGAGCGCCCAGATGCGACCGCGCTCGGTCCGGGCCCACGCGGCCGGACTCCTTCGATTCACGGAAAAGTGGAGCGCGATTCTCTACGCCATGAGCCAGCATCGACGCCGGACGATCCAGGTGGTGACGCTCGCGATGGACGCCCTCGCGGCCGTGGTCGCGTGCGCCGCCGCGTACGCGATCCGCAGCGCGCTCGATCCCTGGTTCGACCGCCCGGTGTTCCCGGCGGAGAGCTACGCGGGACTCCTCTACTTCACGGTGGGCGTCACGATCGCCGCGCTCGCGATGAACGGCCTCTACCGGCGGACCGATTTCACGGACCGCATCGAGCGCGCGTTCCTGGTGGGGAAGTCGGTGGTCCAGGCGGTGCTCCTCCTCATGGCCGCGACCTTCCTCTTCCAGATGCCGCGCTACTCCCGCTTCCTCGTGCTGCTCGTCGGGCCCCTCCTCTTCCTCTTCCTCTACGTCGCGCGCGGAGCGCTCGCGAGCGTGGCGGCCGGCGCGCGGAAGCAAGGGTTCGCGTTTCGCCGCGTGCTCCTCCTCGGCTCGGGCGCCGAGGCGGAGCAGGCGCGCGCCGCGCTCGAGGGCTCCCGCCGCGAAGGATTCGAGCCGCTCCACGCGCGCGCCTCGTCGAGCCCGGACGAGCCGCCCGAGGCCGCGGCCGCGCGGATCCGCTCGCTGGTCGAAGGGGAGCGCGTGCAGATCGTCTGCCTCGTCCCGGAGCCGGACGAGGTGCCGTACCTCCTCGCGATGGGGTCCGCGCTCCGCGACTCGGGCGCCGCGCTCTGGTGGGCCGGCTCCGTCGCGCATCTCGCGGCCGCGGCGGGGGAGTCGCGCCGTCTCGGGCCGCTCGACGCGGTTCTGCTCCACGCCCCGAGCCGCGGGCTCTCGCTCCGCGCAAGGAAGCGCGCGAGCGATCTCTTGCTCTCGTTTCTCATCGCCCCCTGGCGCTGGGGCCGCATCCGCTCCTATCTCGCGGAGCGCGGGGACGGCCTCGCTGCGGGCGAGGCATGGCGCCAGGTGGTGACCGGCGCCCGGAGCTGGGTGGGACGGAGCCCGTACGAAGCGGATCGCTGGACCGGTGTGCCGCCCTGGGCGCGGCTCGCGCTCGAATCGCTCCGCCCCGGGGTGGTGTCGCCCGCCAACGGCGCGGGCTCGGACCGGCGCGCGCGTCTCGAGTCGGAGCTCGCCTACCTCACGCGCTTCTCGATCGCGGAAGATTTGCGCGTGTTCCTCCGCGCCACGGAGCGAAAGCGGTGATCTCGTCCGCGCGCCGAGCATCGGTGCTCCTCGTTGGATGGCTTCTCGCCTCCCCCGCCGTCGGGCGTGCCGCGACGAGCGTGTTCATCACCAACCACATCCACTCCGACCAGGTCAGCGCGCTGACCGTGTGGCAGGGAAAGGTGGTGGCGGCGACGCTCGGAGGGCTCGTCATGGTGGACCCCGCGACGCGCGAGCGCACGAAGCTCCTCGCGTCGCCCGGAGGATTGCCGTCGAACAGCGTGCTCGCCGTCGCGGTCGGGCCGAGCGGGATCCTCTGGGCGGGAACGGCCGACAAGGGTCTGGCACGGCTCGTCCCGGGCGGAGGATTCAAGCGCACCCTGACCAGCTTCGACGGGCTTCCCAGCGATCGCGTGCAGTCGCTCTACGTGCACGGCGACAGCATCTGGGTGGGGACGAGCGGGGGCGTGGCGCTCTTCACCGAGAGCGCGTCGGGCCAGACGACGCTCCGGCGGAGCGACTCGCAGGCGAGCACCGGGGGCGGCCTCGTGTCGGACGACATCCTCGCCTTTCAGCAGGTGGCGGACACGCTCTGGGTGGGGACGTCCGGGGGACTCTCGACGTTCACGAGCGGTGTGTGGCAGAACCGCGCGTCGACGCTCGCGGTTGCGGTGCGCAGCCTCGCGCTATTCGCCGATACCCTTTGGGCTGCAACACCGTCCGGGCCGAGACGCTATGCAGGGGGAACCTTTACGCTCGTAGGTGCGGGACACCCAGGATCCAGCTTCGCGCTCTTCTCCGATGGGACGAGATTGATCTCGGGTACCGCGTCGGGTGCATTCGTGTACACAGGTCTTGATTGGACTCTCTTCCGTCCGGGCCCGTCGGGTTTCCGGCCGACGTCGTTCGTGACCGCACCGGACGGGAGCCTCTGGGCTGGTACCGACCGTGGTGTTGCACGCTTGGACGCTGCATGGATCATCTATCCGACTGACGGCCCCGCGGTGAACGGCGTGGAGCGCGCGCTCGTGGACTCGCGCGGCGCTTGGTTCGCGACCGGCAACAACGTGCCCCCCGGCGGCAGTCTCGGAAACGTTCTCCATTACGACGGCACGAGCTGGTCGCTTCTCGCCCCGTCGACCACGGGCAACGCGCTCCAGTCCACGAGCGTGTTCGGACTCGCGGAAGACCCAGAGGGGGCGATCTGGATGGGGCACTGCTGCAGCGCCTCCGACCCGCTGCCGCGGACGGACCGCTATCAGCCCGACACCGACGCATGGACCGCGCTCGGCACGACCAACATCTTCGTCCTCACGCGCGGCCCGGATGGGCTCATGTACGCGGGGAGCGCGGAGCTGGCGAACGGCATCTACGTCTACGATCCCACCGTGCCCGCGGTCGTCGACTCGCTGACCCCGCTCAACACTCAAGGCTCGGCCGTCGGAGCCGGGCTCGCGAGCAACAATCTGCGCGGGATCTCGTTCGACACGTCGGGGCGCGGGTGGATCGCGCACGCGGCGGCCGGCCTCGACATCTGGGACGGGCGCGGCACGCTCACGGATCATTCGGACGATGTCTGGAAGCATCTCGCCACGGGATTTCCCTCCCTGCAGACGACCGCGGTCGAGACCGACGGCGCGTCCTCCGGCTGGGTGGGAACCGTGGCTGGGGTGGTCCGGATCGTGAACGACGTCATCGTTCCGGGGACAACCGTGGCCATCAACGCTGCGCTTCCGTCTCCGGCGGTTCACGATCTCGAGCTCGACTCCGAGGGAAATCTCTGGGTTGCGACGACGGCGGGGCTCGCCCGCGTGGCCGAGGGCTCGACCTTCGTGGAGCACTGGGGAACCGCGGAAGGGCTCGCTGGAGACGACGTGCGGGCGCTCGCGTGGGACGCGGCCCACCGCACGCTCTGGGTGGGCACGACGTCCGGCATCTCGGAGGTGGTGGTGCCCCAGGCGGGCGCGACGACGTTCACGTCGAAGAGCTACGTCTATCCCAGCCCCATCGGCCCGCAAACCACGGCGCTCCGGATCGGCGGGATCACGGGGGAAGTGACGGGGGAGATACGGGACGTGACCGGGGCCATCATCCAGCGGTTCCGCTGCGATCCCGCGCACGACGTGGTCTGGAATCTCCTCCTCGCCGACGGCGCGCGAGCCCGGTCGGGCGTCTTCGTGGTGGTGCTTCGAGATCGCGACGAGCATCGGATGCTGCGCGTGGCGGTGGTGCGATGAAGGCGGACGCGCTTCCGGCGGAGATCATGACGCCCGATCCCGCGGCCTGGGACGATCTCGTTCTCGCGTCGTCGGGCGGCAGTGTGTTCCACACCGCGGCGTGGGCTCGGCTCTGGACCGGCCTCGCGTCCTCGACGAGGTGGGAGGCGGCAGTCCTCGAGGAGGGAGGCCGGTACGTGGCCGCGCTCGGCTGGATCGTCCGCCGCCACGGGTGGTTCGAATCGCTCGACGCGATGCCGTACGCCACGTACGGGGGTCCGATCGTGCGCGAAGGGCACCCGGATCCCGGCCAGGCACGCCACGCGCTCCTCGAGACCTTCCTCGCGCGCGCGTCGCGCCGGCGCGTGCTGCGCGCGCAGCTCACGTGGTACGGCGGCCGGCCCGAGGATTTCCCCGACGGCTCGTCCCCCGAGGAAGCGAGCACGCACGTGCTCGGGCTGGAGAGCGATTACGAGCGGGTCGCCGATCGCTTCTCTCCGTCCACGCGGAGGCTCGTGCGCCAGTCCGACGAGAGCGGCCTCTCGATCCGAGCGGCCGAGTCCGCGGAGGACGTCGCGACATTCATCGCGATCGCCGAGGAGACGGTGGTCCGGCGCGGTGGAAAACCGAAGCCGCGAGCCCTCTACGAGCGGATCCAGGGCGACCTGGTTCCGGCCGGCCTCGCGCGCTACCACCTGGTCGAGCACGAGGGCAAGGCGGTCGCGGGGAGCCTCCATCTGTTCCACCAAGGCGTGGCGACGAGCTGGCTCCCGGTGTCGCTGGAGTCGTCGTGGCCGCTGCGGCCGAACAACTTTCTCGTGGCGAGTCTCCTCGAGACGCTCTGCCAGGCGGGATACGCGGAGTACAACTTCGGCGCTTCGCCGTCCGACGCGGCGGGCCTGATCCGCTTCAAGGAGGGATGGGGCGCGCGGCCGCGTCCCGTCTGGACGTTGACGCGGCGGAGCGCCCTCCACCGCCGGCTCCGTCCGTAGTGCGCATTCTCCTCCTCGCGCACGCCCCGTCCACCCACACCGCCCTCTGGGCTCGCGCGCTCGCGGCCCGTGGACACGCGATCCGTCTCTTGTCGGCGGAGCCGGGCGCGCCTGGTCCGGTGTCCACGCGCGTGGTGGGAACGAGCGTGCCGCTTCAGGCGCTTCGCTACGCGAGCGCGCGCGGAGCGGTGCGCGAGGAGATCCAGCGCTTCAAGCCCGACGTCACCGTGGCTCACTTCCTTCCCAACTACGGCTTCCTCGCCGCCCTCGCGGGCGCGCGCCCCTGGATGCTCGTCTGCTGGGGGTCCGACCTCCTCGTGAACGCCTGGAAGACGCCGCTCCATCGCGCGCGAGCGCGATGGACGCTCCGGAAGGCGGATCGAATCCACGTGGACGCGGCCAACCTGGCGCGCGCGGCGGAGGAGCTGGGCGCGCCGCGCGATCGAATCTGGACCCGCGCGTGGGGCGTCGACGTTCCGTCGCTCGCTCCGTCCGAGACGTGGAGCGCGCGGCGCGAGCGGAGCCCCGCGCTCCGGATCCTCTGGACGCGGCAGCTCGAGGATCTCTACGACCCCGAGACGTTCATCCGCGCGCTCGGCGCGCTCGGACGGCGCGGCGTGCCGTTCGAGGCGACCATCGCGGGATCGGGGCCGCTTCGCATGGGGCTCGAGCGGCTGGCCAAGCGGGAGAAGGTCGCCGACCGCATCGCCTGGACCGGCTGGGTCGACCGTCCCCGGATCACCGCGCTCTATCGAAGCCATCATGCGTACGTGTCGCTCTCGCGCTCCGATTCCACGTCGCAGTCGCTCCTCGAGGCGATGGCGGCGGGGCTCGTGCCGGTCGTCACCGACATCGATGGGAATCTCGAGTGGGTGCGCCACCGGCGCGAGGGGCTGCTCGTTCCCACAGGCGATGAAGAAGCGGTCGCCGCGGCGCTGGCCGAGGTGGCGAAGGACGCCGCGTCCGCGGAGGCGATGTCGGAGCGCTCGGCCACGGTCGCGCGCGAGCGGGGGAATCTCGCCGACACGGTGGACCTGATCGAGCGGCAGCTCAGCGAGCTGGCCGGCGCTCCGGCCGCTCGGGCGGTCTCGTGAAACGGCTCCTCGCGATCGCCTACTTTTTCCCACCACTCGGCGGCGGAGGCTGTCAGCGGACGCTCAAGCTCGTGCGCTACCTCGAGCCCGAGGGGTGGGCGTCGACCGTGGTGACCACGCGGGACGCCGACTACTGGATCCTCGATCCGTCCCTCGAAGCCGAGATCCCGAGAACGGCGGAGGTGATCCGCGTGGGCGGGATCACCTCCCTCCGGCTCGTGCGTCTCCTCGCGGAGGCCGGCGGCATCGAGCGGCGGCAAGGCGCGCGCGACGCGCGCGCGTTCCAAAGGCTGAGGCGCGCGCAGTCGTGGCTGCTCCTGCCCGATGGGTACCGCGCCTGGGCGCGCGAAGCGCAGCGCGCGGCGGCGCGCCGGATCGCGGCGGGCGGGATCGACGCGCTCTGGACGACCTCGTCGCCGGAGAGCGCCCATCTCGCCGGGCTGGCCCTGAAGCGTCGCTTCGGGATCCCCTGGGTCGCCGACTTTCGCGATCCCTGGGTGGGGCGCGTCACGTACGCGCCTCCGACGTCGTGGCACGACGCGCGCCACAGGGAGCTCGAGCGCTCGGTCGTGACGGCGGCCGATCGCGTGACCCTGGTGAGCGAGCCGATGACCGCTCTTTACCGGGAGCGCTATCCCGATCTCCCGGGTGAGACATTCGTGACCCTCCCGAATGGCGTCGACTCGGACGACTGGCGCCGCGTGGCCGAGCTTCCGGCATCGCCCGACTCGCGCGACGAAGGGCGCTGCGTGCTCCTTCACGCGGGGCAGCTCGCGCACCGCCCCACGGTGCGCACGCTCCTCGACGCGGTCGAGCGCGTGATCTCGGCCGATCCGAGCGCGCGGGATCAGCTCCGGCTCCGGTTCCTGGGCGGAAACGAGGAGCTGAGGCCGGGGGAGTGGTCCGAGCGCGGCCTCGACGGGATCGTGCAGGCGGAGCCGTCGCGGCCGCATCTCGAGGCGCTCCAGGCCATGCGCCGTGCCTACGCCCTCGTCCTCCTGGGGCACGGCGGCGACGCCGACTCGCTCCTCTACACGGGAAAGATCTACGAGTACCTGACGAGCGGCCGCCCCATCCTCGGGGTCCTGGACCCCGGCCCGGCCGCGGACCTGATCCTCGAGGCCGGGGCCGGGACGGTTTCCCGGCCTGGCGACGAGGCCTCGACCGCCCGAGCCATCGAGAATCTCCTCCGGTCCTTCCGAGAGGGCCAGGACTCGGCGGTCCGGCCCCCGGCCGCCCTGGCCGGAGGCTGGGAGCGGAAGGCCATGGCCGGCCGGGCCGCGGCCCTCCTCGGACGCCTCGTTTCGCCCGTCGCGGGCTAGTTCTTACCCACCACACCCCCTTCCGCTCCACCCAGCGCCAAAGCCCTGGGCCCCAATAAAATAAAATTTCAGAAAAATGACGATTGTTTGTTGACACCCCCCGGCCGCCCTTCTAGGATGCGCGGCGTGGCAAATTGTGGGGCGAAGTGGGGAACCAACTAGCCCCATCCTTCCGGCAGCACAAGCGAGCGAGAGCGAGGGGAATGGCAGCGTTCCGGGGGAGCTATCAGCACTCCGTGGACCACAAGGGCCGCGTGAGCATCCCCGCCCGTTTTCGGCGCACCCTCTCCGGTGATGCCGAAGGCTCCTTCGTCGTACTCCGGGGTCTCGACGCGTGCGTGTGGCTGTTTCCGGCGGACGAGTTCAAGCGGTTCGAGGACCGGCTGCGCGGGCGCTCCTTCGGCGACGAAGTGGCGCGGCGCTTTCAGCGCATGTTCCTCCTCGATTCGCGGGACGAGACGCTCGACGCGCAGGGACGCGTCGCGATTCCGCCGCGCCTCCTCGAGCACGCGAAGATCACGAAGGACGTGCTCGTGAACGGCGTGCTCGACCATCTCGAGGTCTGGGATCCCAAGGTGTTCGAGCAGTACATGGCGTCCTCCGACCGCACCTACGAGGACATCGCCGGGGAGCTGCTCCTGTGATCGCGATCCCGAGCATGCGACCCGCGCTCAGGGCCGACCGTCCGACGTGCCAGTGGGAGCTCTCGCGCGCGGGCGGCCCGGTCCGGCTCCGGCTCTATGGCGTGCTCGGCACGCGCGATCTGGATCGGGTGGCGGACACGCTGCGGGACCGGTGCCGCTCGCCGCGCGATCTCGCGTGCGTCGACTTCGACGAGGTCGAGCACCTCGACTACCGCGCGCTCGCCGACTTCGTCGCGCGCCTCGGTCGTCAGCGCGAGCGCGGGGCATCGGTCTGGCTCGTGGGTTTGAATCCGTACTTGAGGGCGCTCTTCCAGGTGGCGGGGCAGGGCCCCGCGCTGGCGCGGCTCGAATGGGGCGCCGGGGAGAGTGCGGAGACGAAGGACGGAAGGATGTCCCATGCCGAGGCGTGGGACGGGATGGTGGCCTAGAGAGAGATGCCGGGACACGTCCCGGTTTTGAAAGAGGAAGCAATCCGGTGGCTGGTCACCGATCCCGAGGGCGTCTACGTCGACGTGACCCTCGGTCTCGGGGGCCACTCGAGGGAACTGGTGGCGGCGTTGGGAGGAGGAGGAAGGGTGATCGCGTTGGACTGCGATCCGGCGGCGGTTGAGCGCGCGAGCGCGAACCCGCCGGCGCCGCCACCCCGTTTCACCCCCGTTCGGGGGCGTTTTTCCGATCTCGATACCCGACTCGATCAAATCGGAATCACCGAAGTCGACGGGATCCTGGCCGATCTGGGCTTGAGCTCGGACCAGCTGGACGATCCCGCCCGTGGACTCTCGTTCGCCACCGAGGGACCGCTCGACATGCGACTCGATCCGTCCCGGCCGATGTCGGCCGATGCGCTGATTCGAAGCGTCGACGATCGAGCGCTCGAGCGGATCCTCGGAACCTATGGCGAGCTGCCGCGCGCACGGACCGCCGTGCGCGCGATCCGCCGTGCCGAGCGCGCCGTGCAGCCCCTCACGACCGGGGCCCTTCGCGACGCGCTCGCTCCGATCTATCCCGGCCCCCAGCGTCCCCGCCGCCTGGCGCAGGCGTTCCAGGCGCTCCGCGTCGCCGTGAACCACGAGATGGAGGAGCTCGAGGCGCTCCTCGAAACGGCCGCTCGGCGCACGCGCACGAACGGCCGCCTCTGCGTGATCGCCTATCATTCCCTGGAGGACCGGATCGTGAAGAACGCGCTCCGTCCCCCTCGCCCTCTCGACGTTTGGGAGGAACCGGCCGAAACCCCGTGGACCCCCCTCACGCGGAAGCCGATTCGTCCCTCCGACGAGGAAGTCGCCGCCAACCCCCGCGCCGCGAGCGCGCGGCTCCGGGTGGCGGAGCGAAAGGAGAACCACCGGTGAGTCTGACCCTGGAGCGCGCCCTTCCCGCACGAGACGTGGCCCCGGGCGCGAAGGAGCGCCCCGACCAGGCCTATCTTCGCCGCTACGCCGTTCGCGGACGCCGCGCACGCTATGGCATGCCGCTCCTCATGGGCCTCGCGGTGCTCCTCCTTCTCATGGCACGGGTCTGGGAGAACACGGTCGCGCACGGGACCGCGATGGAGCGCGACCGGCTTCGCCGCGAGGTTCGAGCGCTCGAGAACCGGCTCCAGCTCTCGTCCGAGGTGAGTGAGCAGTCGTCGCTCCTCTCCGGCGTGGATCCCCGCTCGCTCCGCGAGCTCGGCTTCCTCGCTCCCGATCCCGCGCACATCGTCGACATCGATCTGCAACAGTCGCTCCCGCGCGCCATGCCGGGCGGTGGCGTCGCCGCACGCGTGAGCTCGTGGTTCCAGGGACTCAGGCGTCGCAACGTCACGCCCGCGACTCGGGGCGTGGATGCGGTGCCGGTGCGCGCGCAGGTGGGACCGTGATTCCGAACGACGCCCGGCGCCTCCGCCTTCTCGCGGTCGTCGGGCTCGCCGCGTTCCTCGTGCTCCTCTCCCGGCTCGTCCAGATCCAGGTGGTCCAGCACGAGAGCTTCGCCAGGGCCGCGCGGCAGCAGCAGACGCGGCGCGTCCTCCTCGAGCCGGAGCGCGGCCGGATCTTCGACCGCCACCTCCGCTCCCTCGCCGACAACGTCGCCCTGAGCCGCCTCTCCGTGCGTCCCAAGGACGTGAAGAACGCGCGCGCCATCCAGACCTTTCTCGCGAAGGCCGCGGGGCAGAACGCCGTGAGCCGTTTCAAGGCCGGTCGGAGCCGCCATGCCGCCTACATCCGCCTCTCGTCCTCGCTCTCGCCGCAGCAGGAGCTCGCGCTCCAGGCCACGCAGCTTCCCGAGGGACTCCGGGTCGAGGCCGTGCCCGGGCGCGTCTATCCGCTCGAGACGGTCGCCCGCTCCGTGGTGGGCGTGATCGGTAGCGAGGGAGACGGGCTCGAAGGACTCGAGCGCGTGTACGACCGGGAGCTCAAGGGGAAGAGCGGGTGGGCGACGCTCTTCTGCGACGCGCGCGGCGCCGCGTACGAGCTGCCGCGGAGCCTGGTGAAGCTCCCCGAGTCGGGAGAGAGCATCGTCTCGACCATCGATCTCGACGCGCAGTCGATCGCGGCGATCGAGCTGAAGAAGGCGGTGGAGAAGAACGGCGCCAAGGGCGGCATGGCCGTCTTCGCCGATCCGAGGACCGGCGACATCCTCGCCATGGTCACCGTGGACGCCGAGGGGCGCACGGACTCGGGCCAGCACCGGAACCGCGTCATCGCCGACCAGTACGAGCCCGGCTCCACGTTCAAGATCCTCGCCGGATGCGCCGCGCTCGAGGAGCGGCTCCTCCAGCCGTCCGATTCGTTCTACGTCGACAAGGGAGAGGCGGACGTCGGCGGGTTCACGATCCACGACTCGCATCCCGAGACCCGCTGGTACACGTTCCGCGACGCGACCGCGCTCTCGAGCAACGTCTGCTACGCGCGCATCGGGACCAAGGTCGGCGCGAAGACGCTCTACGGCTACGCGCGGCTCTTCGGCTTCGGCCAGCCCACGCGCATCATGCTGCCGGGCGAGGCGCCCGGGCAGATCCGCCACCCCGACAAGTGGTCCGGCCGCTCGCTCGCGACCATCTCCATCGGCCAGGAAGTGCTCGTCACGCCTCTGCAGATCCTCATGGCGTACTGCGCGATCGCGAATGGCGGCGAGCTCCTTCGCCCGCGCGTGGTCTCGACCGTGGTGGACGATCAGGGCTCGCCGATCCGCGAGGTTCCGGTCGAGCACGTGCGCCGCGTGGTCTCGTCCGAGACCGCGCGCACGTTCCGATCCTTCCTGCGCGACGCGGTGCTGACCGGGACGGCGAACGAGGCGGCGCTTCCGTGGTGCGAGGTGGCGGGGAAGACCGGTACGGCGCAGAAGGCGCTCGAGGGCGGTCGGGGCTACGGCGCCGGCGCCTACATCTCGTCCTTCGTCGGCATGGCTCCCTACGAGAATCCATCCGTCGTCGGGCTCATCGTCATCGACGAGCCCCGCGGCGGCCTCTACTACGGCGGCTCCGTCGCCGCGCCGGTGTTCCGCGACATCCTCGCCGCGTGGGCGCTTCAGGGGCGCGGCCCCATCGCGCTCCCGCCCTCTTCGGTGGTGCGCGGGGACGACGAGCCGAGGGCGCGCATGGCGGTTCCGGACGTTCGCCTCCTCGAGATCGATCGGGCCCGCGAGGTCCTCGCGCATGCGGGCTACGGGCTTCGCGTCGCCTCGGGCGGCGCCGTCGGTGGTCGCGTGATGGCGCAGACTCCGGCTCCCGGAACCGAGATCGGATCGGGCGCGGTGATCGAGCTCGCTCTCGACACGGGAGGCGACGGAGACACCACCGTTCCCGATCTCCACGGCCTGGCGCTCAGGGACGCGCTGGCGCGGCTCACCGCGAGCGCGATCGAGGTCGCGCGCGTCGAGGGGAGCGGCACCGTCGTCCGTCAGTCGCTCGAAGCGGGCAAGACCGTCAAGAAGGGGACCCGGTGCACGCTGGTCCTCTCGCCGCGAGGCGCCTGATCGAAGCCTCCGCCCGGCACGCCGCCTCGATCGCCCGGATCGTGGGCGCGGTCGAGGTGCACGGATCGCCGCGCGGCGTCTGGGAGCGCGTCCAGTACGACTCGCGCGCGGTCGGATCGGGAGACGTCTTCGTCGCCGTTCGCGGACAGAAGCAGGACGGCCACGCGCATCTACGGCAGGCGCGCGATCAGGGGGCGGTCGCCGCCGTCGTCGAGACCGTGACGCCGGGGCTCGACCTCCCGCAGATCCGCGTGACCGACTCGAGGCGCGCCCTCGCGCTCCTCGCCGCGGAAGAGACAGGCCATCCCTCGCGCGAGCTCGTGATGGTCGGCGTGACCGGGACCAACGGCAAGACCACGACGGCCCACCTGATCGCGGCGGAGCTCGAGGCGCGCGGCGAGCGCGTGGGCGTGATCGGAACCGTCGGCTACAAGTTCGGCGGACAGACCGAGCCCGCCCCGCACACGACCCCCGAGGCGCCCGATCTGTCCCGGCTCCTTCGACGCTTCCGCGACCGCGGCGCGACCGCCGTGGCCATGGAGGTCTCCTCGCACGCGCTCGCGCTCGACCGGACCTACGGCGTCGCGTTCGACGCGGGCGTGTTCACCAACCTGACGCAGGATCATCTGGATTTCCACGGGACCATGGAGGCCTACCGGGACGCCAAGGCGCGGCTCTTCCGCGCGGATGCGCGCGGCGATCGCACGAAGGCGTTCGTAGGGGCCGTCAACACGGACGATCCCGAAGGGCGCTGGATCCGAGAGCATGGAGACCCCCCCATGCTCGGATTCGGCCTCGAGCCCGGAGCGGAGGTGACGGCGGAAGAGATCCAGTGGGAGCGGTCTGGCACGAGACTCCGGATCCGAAGCCCGCAGGGAAGCTCTTCAGTCGCCCTCCGTCTCCGTGGCGCCTTCAACGTCATGAACGCGCTCGCGGCCTTCACCGCGGGGCTCGCCGTCGGCATCCCGGTGAGCGCCATCGCGGCCGGCCTCGAGTCGGTCGCGTCGGTGCCGGGGCGGCTCGAGCCGGTCGAGGCGGGACAGCCCTTCCTCGTGCTCGTCGACTACGCGCACACGCCGGACGCGCTCCTCCGCGCGCTCGACGCCGTCCGCGCGACCGGACCGAGGCGGCTCCTCTGCGTGTTCGGGTGCGGCGGCGACCGCGACCGCGGCAAGCGGCCCTTGATGGGAGCGGTGGCCGCGGAGCACGCGGACGAGGTATTCCTGACCTCGGACAATCCACGGAGCGAGGATCCGCGTGCCATCCTGGCCGAGATCGAGGCGGGCGTGCGCGGCGCCGCGCACGTGCATACCATCGTGGACCGCACGGAGGCGATCGGCGCGGCGGTGGAAGCCTGTGGAGAAGGAGACGCGCTCTTGATCGCGGGGAAGGGACACGAGACCTACCAGATCCTCGGCGCGCGCACCATTCCCTACGACGACCGGAAGGTCGCGCGAGAGGCCCTCGACGCGCGGGGGTATCGCGCGTGAACCGCTCCGGCGGAATTCCCTGGATGACCGTCGAGGACGTCCTCGCCGCGACCGGCGGCACCTTGAAGCGGGGCGCGGCCGGAACGGGGCTCACCTTCCGGGGCTGCGCGATCGACAGCCGCACGATCCATGAGGAGGAGCTCTTCGTTCCGCTCCCCGGATCGAACGTGGACGGACACGCGTTCGTCGCGTCCGCGCTCGAGGGGCGCGCGGCGGGAAGCCTCGTCGCGCGCGGCGCCACGTGGAGCGCGGGGTCGGCTCCTTCGCCGAAGCCTGTGATCGAGGTGGCGGACGTGCTCCAGGCGCTCCAGGCGATCGGCCGGCACTGCCGCGAGCGCTCGGGCGTGCCCACGGTCGCGGTGACCGGCTCGAACGGGAAAACGACCACGAAGGAGATGACCGCCGCCGTGCTCGGCGCGCGGCTCCAGGTGCACCGGAATGTGGGGAATCTGAACAATCACATCGGCGTGCCGCTCACCCTCTCGCACCTGACGCCGGAGCACCAGGTCCTCGTGATCGAGATGGGGATGAGCGCGCGGGGCGAGATCGCGTTTCTCGCGTCGCTCGCGAGGCCCGACGTCGGCGTGATCACGAATGCCTCCGCGGCGCATCTCGAGCAGCTGGGATCGGTCGAGGAGATCGCGCGGGCCAAGAGCGAGCTCGCCGAGGCCCTCCGGCCCGACGGGCTCCTGGTCGTGAACGCCGATGACGCGCTACTCTGGGCGATGAACCGCGGCCGTCCCACGACGGTGCGCGGCTATGCTCTCGACAACCGGGACGCGGATCTCAGGCCGGACTCGGTGACGGAGAGCGGCGACGGCGGCACCCGGTTCATCCTGCCCGACGGAACGGAGGTCACCCTGGCACTCCTCGGACGCCACAACGTGAGAAACGCGCTCGCGGCGATCCTGGTCGGCGATCGCTTCGGCATTCCGCGCGGCGAGGCGGCGCGCGCGCTCGGCGCGCTCCGTCCGCCCAAGCACCGGCTCGAGCGAGTCACGACGCCCGTCGGGGTGCACGTGATCGACGACGCGTACAACGCGAACCCCGCGTCGATGAAGGCGGCGCTGGCCCTGCTCGCCTCCATGGACGCGCGCGGCGCACGGCGCGCGGTGCTCGGCGACATGCTCGAGCTTGGCCCTGAATCGGCGCGGCTCCACGAGGACGTGGGGCGCGCGGTGCCCCGGGACGGCTGGCTCTACGCGGCCGGCGGGCACGCGGCCGATCTGGAGCGCGGCGCGCGCTCCGCGGGCGTGGATCCCGCGCGCATCCGGCGCTTCGAGGACGTGCCCGCGATGGCGCATGCGGTGGCGGCGGACGCGCGCGCGGGAGACCTCGTCCTCGTGAAGGCGTCGCGCGGCATGCGGCTCGAGCGGGTGGTGGAGGCGCTCATGGGCGCCTCCGGATCGGGGCGCGGCGCGGCGTCGCCGGCTCCGGCGGGACGGGCCTGATGCTCTATCACTTCCTCTATCCGCTCCACGTCTACTTCACGCCGCTGAACGTTTTCCGCTACATCACGTTTCGCTCGGCGTACGCGCTCGCGACCGCGCTCGTCATCGCGCTCGTGCTCGGGCCTCCGGTGATCAAGAAGCTGCGCGAGCTCAAGATCGGGCAGAAGGTGCGCGACGACGGACCGCAGAGCCATCTCCCGAAAGCGGGCACCCCGACCATGGGCGGGATCCTGATCGTGATCGCGATCCTGATCTCCACGCTCCTCTGGGGGAACCTCGGCAATCGAAACGTGCTGATCGCGCTCGTCGCGACGCTCTGGATGGGCGCGGTCGGCTTCATCGACGACTACCTGCGCGTGGTGAAGCACTACCGGAAAGGACTCCTCGGCCGGTACAAGCTGGCGGGGCAGATCCTCCTCGGCATCGGCATCTTCGTCGCGGTCTACTTCTATCCTTCGCCGGGCATCCTCAATCCCGGGGAAACCAACATTCCGTTCCTCAAGGAGACGGTGATCCACCTGGGCTGGCTCTACCTTCCCTTCGTGGTCCTGGTCGTGACCGGCGCGTCCAACGCCGTGAACCTGGCCGACGGTCTGGACGGTCTGGCCGCCGGGCTCACCGCGTTCGCCGCGGTCGCGCTCGGCGGGATGTGCTACATCACCGGCCACGTGAAGTTCTCGGGCTACCTGCAGGTGCCCTACATCGCCGACACGGGGGAGCTGACGGTCTTCTGCGCGGCGGTCATCGGCGCGACGCTCGGCTTTCTCTGGTGGAACTGCCACCCCGCGGACGTCTTCATGGGGGACACGGGCTCGCTCTCGCTCGGCGCCGCGCTCGGCACGGTGGCGGTGCTCATCCGGCGCGAGTTCCTCCTCGCGGTCATCTGCGCCGTGTTCGTGGCCGAGGCGCTCTCGGTCATGGCGCAGGTCCTCTCGTTCAAGATCATGGGGAGACGCATCCTCCGAATGGCGCCGCTCCACCACCATTTCGAGCTGTCGGGCTGGAAGGAGTCGCGCGTGGTGGTCCGCTTCTGGATCGCCGCCGCGCTCGCCGCGCTCGTCAGCCTGAGCACGATCAAGCTCCAATGACGACCGCCGCTCGCACTTCCGCCCCGTGGTTCGCCGGCGCGCGCGCGCTCGTCGTGGGCGTGGCGCGGAGCGGCTCGGCGGCCGCGCGCCTCCTCCTCCGGCACGGCGCGAGCGTGCGCGCCATCGACCGCCGCCGTCGCGACGAGATCGCGGGGGATGCGGCGGAGCTCGAGGGGCGCGGCGTCGAGGTGCGCTACGGCACGATGGACGCATCCGCGCTGGAGGGGTGCGATCTCGTGGTCACGAGCCCCGGCGTCCCCGCCGACCTCCCGCTCTTCCTGGAGGCGGCCAAGCGCGGGATCCCGGTCGCGCCGGAGCTCGAGCTGGGCTTCGCGGTGGCGCGCGCGCCGATCATCGCCGTGACGGGGACCAACGGGAAGTCGACGACGGTGGAGCTCCTGGGCGCGATCGGCCGGAACGCCGGCAAGCGGACCGAGGTGCTCGGCAATATCGGGACCGCGCTTTCGGAGCGTGCGGAGGAGGTGCCCGAGGACGGCTGGCTCGTGGTCGAGGTGTCGAGCTTCCAGCTCGAGCTCTGCACGCGCTTCCGGCCCCACGTGGGCGTGCTCCTCAACGTCACCCCCGACCATCTCGACCGCCACGGATCGATGGAGCGCTACGCCGAGATCAAGGCGCGGCTCTTCGCGTTCCAGAACGAGCACGATTTCCGCGTGCAGCCGCTCGGTGATTCCCGCCTCACGCGCCTGCTCGAGCCGATGCGCTCGTCGGCGATCTGGTTCGGCTTCGCCGACCCGACGGGGGACGGCGTGTGGGAAGAGAAGGGCACGCTCCAGTTCCGCTTCCAGGGGCGCGAGGGGATGATCGTGAAGCGCGGGGACGCGCTCCTCCGCGGGCCGCACAACACGGAGAACATCTGCGCCGCCGCCGGCGCCGCGCTCGCGGCCGACGTCTCGGAGAAGGTCGTCGCGAAGACGCTCAAGGAGTTCCGCGGCCTTCCGCACCGGCTCACGCTGGTCGCGGAGATCGAGGGCGTGCGGTACATCAACGACTCCAAGGCCACGAACGTCGACGCGATGAAGCGCGCGCTCGAATCGTTCACGGAGCCGATCACCTTGATTGCGGGAGGACGGGACAAGGACGGGGACTTCGGGGCCATCGCGTCCCTGGTTCACGAGCGGGTCCAGCACGCCGTTTACGTCGGGGAAGCGACGTCCAAGCTCGAGCGCGCCTTCAGCCAGGTGCCAGGGACGCGGGCGAAGACCCTCGAGGAAGCGGTCGGGCTGGCCCGGTCCCACGCGACCCCAGGAGGGGTCGTCCTCCTCTCTCCCGGCTGCGCGAGCTTCGACATGTTCCGGAACTTCGAGGAGCGCGGCGCGCGCTTCGAAGCGGCGGTGATGGAGCTGAAGCGCTCGATCGAGCGGGGGCGTCGATGAGCCAGCTCGCGGTCCCGCGGATCGACCGCACGCTCCTTCTCACCGTGGCCGCGCTCACCGCGCTCGGCATCGTGATGGTCTACTCGTCGAGCGCGTTCCTCGGCGCGGAGCGGTTCCAGTCGGAGTACTTCTTCCTCAAGCGGCACGTCGTCCGCGTGGCCCTGGGGCTCGCGCTCCTCTTCGTCCTGGCCCGGGTCGACTATCACATCTACGCGCGCTTCGCACCCTGGGCGTTCGGGGGGAGCGTGGCGCTCCTCATCGTGCTCGTGGCGCTCGGGGGCGAAGGCATCCGGGGCGCCAATCGCTGGCTCTCGCTCGCGACCATCAACATCCAGCCGACCGAGTTCGCGCGCGTGGCGTGCGTGGTCTATCTCGCCCGCCTCCTGGACCGGAAAGGGGACCGCATGTCCTCGTTCCGGGACGGCGTGCTCCCGGCCGTCCTCACGCTCGGCCTCCTCTCGGTCCTGATCCTGCTCCAGCCGAACCTCGGGAGCACCATCGCGCTCCTCACCACCGGGTTCGTGATGCTGCACCTGGCGGGGGCCAGGACGCGCCACCTGGGCCTCCTCGTTCTCTGCGGCGTGGTCGCGGCGTGGGTGCAGGTTCTGCGCCACCCGTATATGATGGAGCGGGTCGTGGCGTGGCGCGGGCTTTGGGGAGGGTCGGTGGAAGCCCTCGGCCGGAACTGGCAGCTATCGCAATCGATCCTCGCGCTCGGGTCCGGGGGTGTCCTCGGGACCGGGCCGGGGCACGGGCTCCAGAAGGTCTTCTTCCTTCCGGATCCCCATACGGATTTCATCTTCGCCGTGATCGGCGAGGAGCTCGGCTTCGTGGGAACCGCCCTCGTGCTGGCGGCGTACCTCGCGCTCTTCCTCCGCGGTCTCAAGATCGCGGGATCGGCGCCGGACCGCTTCGGCTTTCTCCTGGCCGCCGGGCTCACCGTGAACCTGTCCGTCTATGTCGCCATGAACATCGCGGTCGTGACCGGCGTGATTCCCACCACCGGCCTTCCGCTTCCGTTCCTCAGCTACGGGGGCTCGGCCCTCGTCGTGAACCTGGGAGTCATCGGTGTCCTACTCAACATCGCGAGTCAGATGGAATCCGGCATCCGAGCACGCACGTTCGACGCCCCAATCGGAAACCGGCGACCAGGTGGCCGATAGCGCGGTCCCCGTGCGCCTCCTCGTGGCGGCCGGAGGAACCGGCGGCCACGTCTATCCGGGAATCGCCATTGCCGAGGAATGGATGCGCCTGCACCCCGATTCGCAGGTGACGTTCGTGGGCACGGCCCGGGGCGTGGAAGCCAAGGCCGTTCCTGCGGCCGGCTTCGCGTTTCGTCCCATCGAAGCCCGCGGCTTTCCGCGCAGTCCGTCGCCCGCGGCGGTCGGTTCGCTCTGGTCGTTCGTGCGAGGCTTCTCGCAGATGGCCGGGATCATCAAGGAAGTGAAGCCGCACGTGATCGTCGCGACCGGCGGTTACGTGAGCGGTCCCGCGGCGGTCTGGGCGCGGCTCCTCTCGATCCCGCTCGTGCTGCAGGAGCAGAACTCGGTGCCGGGCGCCGCGAACCGGTGGCTCAGCCTGATCGCGAGCCAGGTGCACATCAGCTTCGTCGAGTCGCGGAACTACTTCCGCCGGAAGAACCACCTCAAGGTGACCGGCAATCCGATCCGCCGCTCGCTCCTGCTCCAGGACAAGGCGAGCGCGTACGAGGCGCTCGGGCTCGACCCGTCGCGCCGCACGCTCCTCGTGTTCGGCGGGAGCCGCGGCGCGGCGAGCATCAATCGCGCCGTGGCCGGCGCGCTCCCGGCGCTCGCGCGGGTGCCCTCGCTCCAGGTGCTCTGGCAGACCGGCTCCGAGGACGAGGCGGCCATGATGGAGGCGAGCCGGACCGCGCCTTACCCGGTGCGTGTGCGCGCGTACGTGGATCGCATGGAAGAGGCGTACGCGGTCGCGGATCTCGCGATCTGCCGCGCGGGGGCGATGACGATCACGGAGCTGACCGCCTGCGGCGTGCCGGCGATCCTGATCCCGTATCCGCACGCGGCGCGCGACCACCAGACGCAGAACGCGCGCGGCCTCGTGGATCGCGGCGCTGCGGAGATGATGGAGGACAAGAATCTCGACCCCGCGGAGGTGGCGTCGCGGGTCGAGACGCTCTTCCGGCAGGAGCCGAGGCTTCGCCGGATGGCGCGCAACGCACGCGCGTTCGCGCGCACCAACGCCGCCGAGAAGATCGCGCATTCGATCGAAGCGCTGGCCGGGCTCTCGGGCCCGGTCGACGAGAGCTAGGAAGGATGTACGGACGGATCCGCCGGATCCATCTGGTGGGCATCGGGGGCAGTGGGATGAGCGGGATCGCGGAAGTCCTCTTGAACCTCGGCTACGAGGTCTCGGGCTCCGACGTCAAGGAGAGCGAGGCGGTGAGCCGGCTGCGCGGCCTCGGCGCGCGCGTCGCCGGAAGCCACGCCGCGGCCAACGTCGAAGGCGTGGACGTGGTGGTCGCATCCACGGCGATCGCCGCGGGCAATCCCGAGGTGGATCGCGCGCACGCGCTCGGCATTCCGGTGATCCCGCGCGCCGAGATGCTCGCCGAGCTCATGCGCATCAAGGTCTCCGTGGCGGTGGCGGGGGCTCACGGGAAGACCACCACGACCTCGATGGTGGGCGACATCCTCGCGCGCGGCGACCTCGATCCGACCGTCATCGTGGGCGGGCGGCTCAAGGCGGTCGGCGCGAACGCGCGGCTCGGCCGGGGCCCCTTCCTCGTGGCCGAGGCGGACGAGAGTGACGGCTCCTTCCTCCTCCTCTCGCCGACGATCGCGGTCGTCACCAATATCGATCTCGAGCATCTCGATCACTACAAGGACCTGGACGACATCCGGGGCGCCTTCCTTCGCTTCGCGAATCGCGTCCCGTTCTACGGCACCGTCATCTTCCCCGCCGACGACCCCAACGCCGCGATGATCCGCGCCGACGTGCATCGCCGCGTGGTCACCTACGGCTTCGAGCACGAGGCCGAGTTCCGCGGCCACGACCTCGAGGTCGGCCGGCGGGGCGCGCGCTTCCGCGTCGTCGTCCGCGGCCAGGAGCAGGGGTGGATCGATCTTCAAGTGGCGGGTGTGCACAACGCGCGGAACGCGCTGGCCGCCGCCGCCGCGGCGTGGGAGCTCTCGGTTCCCTTCGAGACCATCCAGGCTGGGCTCCGCGACTTCGCCGGCGTGGGCCGCCGTCTCGAAGCGCGCGGCCAGGTGAAGGGCGCGCCCTGGGTCGACGACTACGCGCACCATCCGACCGAGATCGAAGCGGCGCTCGGCGCGCTCCGCGCCGCGCACGGCCGCCCCATCGTCGCCGTGTTCCAGCCGCATCGCTACACGCGCACGCAGGCGCTTCTCGACCGTTTCTCGACCTGCTTCCATGGGGTGGAGACGCTCGTGCTCCTGCCCATCTATCCGGCGGGAGAGGCGCCCATTCAGGGCGTGTCGTCGGAGCGGCTCGCGAACGCGGTGGCCGCCGCCGGCGGGCCGCGCGTCGTGCTCGCGCACTCGTTTGCCGAAGCCGCGGAGTCCGCGGCCGAGGCGCTCGGCCCCGAGGGACTCCTCGCCACGATCGGGGCCGGCGACGTCTATCGAATCGGCGAGATGATCCGGGGAGGTGGGGGATGAGAGCGGGGTACGCGGGACTTCCGACTTACAAGCGTCCGGCGCGGAGACGGAGGAACCGCCGCATCCTCCTTCTCGGCCTGATGCTGCTCCTGACCACGCTGGCGGCGCCCTTTCTCGCCCAGCCGTGCGAGCGCGCGCTCGGCGTGATCCCGTTCTTCCGCGCCGAACGGATCGAGGTCACGGGACTCCTCTATCTCTCCCCCGACGAGGTCCGCTCGTGGATCCCGGTGCGGGAGCGGGAGAACCTCCTCCTCATCCATCCGGACGAGGTCGCGTCCGCGCTCGCGCTCCACCCGCGGATCGCCAGCGCGCGTGTGTCGCGGCACCCGGGGCGCCTGCGGATCGACGTCACCGAGCGGCGCACGTTCCTCCTGGTGAACGCGGGCACGCTCCTCGAGGTGGACCAGTCGGGAACGATCCTCTCGCCGCTCGACCGGGGGCTCGTGGCCGACCGTCCGGTTCTCTCGGGGGTTCCGTTCCCGACGGTGAAGCCGGGCGCGCGGGTGACGACGGCGCGCCTGCGGGACATCCTCCATCTCGTGGAGGTGCTCGAGTCGCCCGAGGTGGGGCTCGTGTCCGATGTGTCCGAGGTCGTCTCGGAGGATCCGCATCGGGCGATCCTGCGCCTCTCGCGGGATCACATCCCGGTCACGGTCGACCCGGAGCGCGCGACGGTCGCGTCCATGCGGGCGCTTTCCGCCGCGCTCCGGGACCTCCGCGAGCGGGAGCGGCACGTGCTCTCCGTCGACGCGCGGTATCGGGGACAGGTCGTGGTGCGTTGCGCGCCCGAAGACAGCCTGAGCGCGGCCCTGCCGCCGCGCGGAACCACCTAGGGGGGCGGACATGGCGGACGGACCCATTTATGCGGGACTCGACATCGGGACCACCAAGATCACGGCGATCGTGGCGGAGGCGGACGGTGACGCAATCCGGATCATCGGCGTCGGAAGCGCACCTTCGGACGGACTGAAGCGGGGCGTGGTGGTGAACCTGGAGCGCACGGTGCGCTCCATCCAGCACGCCGTCCAGGAGGCCGAGCGGATCGCGGGGCGGAGCGTGAAGAGCGTCTCCGCGGGCATCGCCGGGGACCACATCCGCGGCATCAACAGCCGCGGCGTGATCGCGGTCTCGCGCAAGGACTCGGAGATCCGCGCCGTGGACGTGGCGCGCGTCGTGGAGGCCGCGAAGGCGGTCGCGATCCCCGCGGACCGCGAGATCCTCCACGTGCTCCCACAGCAGTACGTGGTCGACGACCAGGACGGAATCCGCGATCCAACCGGTATGTCGGGCGTCCGGCTCGAGGCGGAGGTGCACATCATCACGGGCGCGGCCAGCGCCTGCCGGAACGTGCTGCGTGCCGCGGAGCGCGCGGGACTCCAGGTGGATGAGCTCGTGCTCGAGCCACTGGCGTCCGCGGCGGCGGTGCTCCGGCCCGACGAGAAGGACCTCGGCGTCGCTATTTTGGATATTGGAGGCGGAACCACTGACATTGCTGTTTTCTACGAGGGCTCGGTGAGGCACACTGCGGTCATCGGACTCGGCGGCGCCAACGTGACGAACGATCTCGCGATCGGTCTCCGAACGCCGGTCGAGCGCGCCGAGCAGCTGAAGCTCGACGCAGGATGCGCGCTCACCTCGATGGTGCGACCGGACGAGACGGTGCGCGTGCCGAGCGTGGGCGGGCGGCCCGATCGCGACATCTCGCGGCACATGCTCGCGATGATGATCGAGCCGCGCGTCGAGGAGATCTTCGCGCACGCGAACAAGGAGATTCGAAAGAACCACATGGGCGCCGAGCTCCTGGGCGGCGGTGTGGTCCTGACGGGAGGCGCCTCGCTCCTTGCGGGGATGACGGAGCTGGCCGAGCAGGTGTTCGATCTGCCGGTCCGGCGCGGCGCCCCGATGGGGTTCTCGGGACACGAGGAGACGGTTTCGGATCCGCGGTACGCGACCGGCGTCGGGCTGGCCATGTACGCCTACCAGAACGACGGCGGCCGCCGCGTCGCGGACGGCAACTGGATGGGCCGCATCGGTGTCGGAATTCGTCGCTGGATCGAAGAGCTGGTTTAGGAGGGTCGGGTACCGCTAGAGCTGGTTTGGGAAGACCGGCGTAACCGCTGCACAGGGAGGAATGACATGTTCGAGCTGGTGGAGGATGGGAAGGTGGTGCTGGGAGCCTCGATCAAGGTCATCGGCGTCGGCGGCGCCGGGGGCAACGCGGTCAATCGAATGATGGAGGCCGGTCTTCGCGGCGTCGACTTCATCGCCGCGAACACAGACGCACAGGTTCTGGAGCAGTCCCGCTGTCCGAAGCGCATTCAGCTCGGCACCGGGATCACGAAGGGGCTCGGGTCCGGCGCGAATCCAAACGTCGGGCGCGAGGCGGCCGAGGAGGACGAGGCGGCGATCGCCGAGGCGCTCTCCGGGGCCGACATGGTGTTCGTCACCGCCGGCATGGGGGGCGGAACCGGAACCGGCGCGGCGCCGGTCGTGGCGCGCGTCGCGCGCTCGATGGGCGCGCTGACGGTCGCGGTCGTGACGCGTCCGTTCGAGTTCGAAGGACGCCGCCGCATGCAGATCGCCGAGGAAGGGCTCCAGGCCCTCCGCGAGAAGGTGGACACGCTGATCGTGATCCCCAATCAGCGGCTCCTCGCGATCGTCGAGAAGCACACCCCGCTCAAGGAGGCCTTCCGCGTCGCGGATCAGGTGCTCCACTACGCGACCAAGGGAATCTCCGATCTCATCACCGTGCCCGGGCTGGTGAACCTCGACTTCGCCGACGTGAAGACGGTCATGGCGGAGCGGGGGAACGCGCTCATGGGCGCGGGACACTCGAGCGGCCCGAACCGCGCGTACGAGGCGGCGCAGTGCGCGGTCTCGAGCCCCCTGCTCGACGACGTGTCGATCTCGGGGGCGGAGGCGCTCCTCGTGAACGTCACCGGCGGCGAGTCGATGACGCTCCACGAGATCAACGAGGCGGTCACGGTGGTCGTGGACGCCGCGGGACGGGATGCGAACGTGATCTTCGGCGCGGTGATCGACGAGTCGATGGGGGATGCGCTCTCCATCACCGTCATCGCGACCGGCTTCGGCAAGGCCGAGATGATGAAGGCGCGCGCCGCGGAGACCCCGCGGGCCCACGCGCCTCGCATTCTCGAGATGGAGACGCGCTCGGTGCGACCGACCGTAATCGTGCGCCCCGTGCTCGAGGAGATGGAGGAGGAAACGGTGCTCGAGGCCTCGCCTCCGGGCGAAGCGCCGGCTCAGGCCCCGGCCGGCCGTCCCCAGTTCAAGATGTCGCCCGGCACGGCTCGGCGCCCCTTCGGCGGCCGCGCGATCAGCAAGGAGAACATGGACGTGCCCGCATTCATGCGGAAGCAGATGGACTAGGCAGGGAAACGAAAAAGCCCCGGCAGGCGCCGGGGCGTGAAGCGGTGCGGCAGCGCGTCCGGACTAGATCGCCCGGGCGCGCTGCGCCGCTTTGGCCCCCATGTGCTTCTGGACCGAGCCGGTCCGGATGCACCGGGTGCAAACGCGAATCCGCTTCGGCTTCCCGCTGACGAGCGCGCGGACCGTCTGGAGATTGACCTCCCAGCGGCGCTTCGTCACGTTGTGGGCGTGGCTCACGTTTTGACCGTGCTGGACGCCCTTGCCGCAGATATCACAGGTTCTGGCCATCTTGCCTCCTTGGGTAGAGCCGGGCAGTTTATCTCACCTTGGGGCATGGTGCAATTGTGACTTGGCCGGCGCGGGGAGGGTGTGGGGGTCCTGGACCTCACATGCTGGCGCTCGATATTCTACCCCTACAGTGGTTTGGTGGGCGCCAGCTGCGGTGGTCCTGGACCCCCACACCCTCCCCGCGCCTCCCAAAGCGAGTACAGCATTACCTGGGTGCGCGGACTGCGCCTGTTCTGCGCACAGGATCCCCGTGATTTCCGCCCCTTCCGCCAACTCGGTTTGACTCGATCCGACGCCGCCCCTAGCATCGCTTCGTGACCGCCCTGTCCGATCCGATTCGCTATCTCGAGGGGGTCGGGCCGGAAATGGCGCGCCGCCTGGCGCGCCTCGAGATCCGAACCGTCAGAGACCTCCTCTTTCATATACCGGTGGGCTACCGGGATCGCCGCGAGGTGACCCCGATCGCCAAGCTCGTGCCCGGCGTGGAAGCTTCGATCGAAGCCTCGGTCGCCTCGGTGCGTCCGCTCCGGCGCGCGCGCGGACGCCGCGATCTCGAGGCCACGCTCCGCGACTCGACCGGGATCATGCGCGCTGTTTGGTTCCACCAGCCCTACCTCGCGTCCACGCTGAAAGCGGGGGAACGCTACGTCTTCTCGGGGATCGTGCACGCGTTCCGCGGCCCCGAGCTCCACAACCCCGAGTTCGAGCCGGTCGCGGAAGGCGAGGGGAACCATCTCCATGTCCGCCGGATCGCGCCTCGCTACGCGCTCACCGAAGGGATCACGGAGCGGTGGCTAAGAGCCCGCGTGCGCGCCGCGCTCGACAAGTTCGAGCCTCCACCCGAGGTGCTCTCGGGCGAGTGGAGGACGCGGCTCGAGCTTCCGCCTCTGCCGATCGCCTTCGAGCGGATCCATTTCCCGGAGGACGTCGCGCAGAAGGAGCCGGCGCGCAAGAGGCTCGCGCTCGAGGAGATCCTCGCGCTCCAAGTGGCGCTCCAGCTCGCGCGACGCCGTCACCGGAAGGCGCACAAGGCCTCGTCGCTCACGACCGGCGATCCCGCGATGCGGCGCTACCTCGAGGCGCTCCCGTTTCCGCTCACGAGCGCGCAGGAGCGATCGCTCGGCGCGATGGCGGAGGACCTCGATGGCGAGGTGCCGATGCGACGGCTCCTCCTCGGGGACGTCGGCTCCGGCAAGACGGTGCTCGCGCTCGCGGGGGCCGTGCGCGCGGCGGGGGCGGGACACCAGGCCGCGCTCCTCGCGCCGACGATGCTCCTGGCCGAGCAGCATGCGGCCACCGCCGCGAAGCAGCTCGAAGCGGCCGGCGTCAGGTGGGGGCTCTTGACCGCGGCGACGCCGGAGCGTGATCGGAAGCTACTGCTCGAGGGTTTTGCCTCGGGAGAGATCTCGATCGCGATCGGCACGCACGCACTCCTCGAGCCCAAGGTCGCGTTCCGCTCGCTCGCGTTCGTCGCGGTGGACGAACAGCACCGCTTCGGGGTGCGGCAGCGGATCTCCCTCGCGCGTGGCGCGGACCCCGGGCGAAGCGCGCATCTCCTCGTCCTCACGGCGACGCCGATCCCGCGCAGCTACGCGATGACCCTCTACGGCGATCTCGACCTCTCCATCCTCGACGAGAAGCCGCCCGGCCGCCTGCCGGTCGAGACGACCTCGATCGACGGCACGCGGCGGGAGGCGCTCCTCGATCTCCTGCGCGGTGAAATGGAGCGAGGCGGAAGCGCCTTCGTGGTGTATCCCATCGTGGAGGAGAGCGAGAAGGTGGATCTCGAGGACGCGACCTCGACGGCGGCGGCGCTCCGGGAGGAGCCCGCGCTGGCCGAGGCCGGCGTGGAGCTGGTCCACGGCCGTCTCCCCGCGGAGGATCGGCGTCGCGCGCTCGAGCGATTCCGGAACGGGGAAGCGAGGATCCTCGTCACGACCACGGTGGTGGAGGTGGGACTCGACATTCCCGACGCCACGCTCGTCGCGATCGAGCATCCGGACCGGTTCGGCCTCGCACAGCTTCATCAGCTCCGCGGCCGCGTGGGCCGGGCGGGGCGAGCCGGGCGTTGCGTGCTCGTCACGCGGGGCGGCCTCGGCGAGGCGGCGCGCCGGCGGCTCCACGTGTTCCAGACGGTGTCGGACGGATTCAGGCTCGCGGAGGAGGACCTGAAGCAGCGCGGTCCGGGGGAGTTCCTGGGCACCTCGCAGCACGGATTTCCCACGTTCCGCGCGGCGGATCCGATGCAGGATCAGGAGTTGATCGAGGCCGCGTCCACGCTCAGCCGGGAGCTCCTGGACCGCGCCGAGACCGAGACCTCGGGCGGGCGCGTGGAGGCCTGGATCGAGACGCACGTACCGGGGGCGGAGCGGTACCTGGGGAGCGGGTAGAATTTCGGCCAAAGAAGGCGGCGGCGGCCGCCGATACTGGAGACGCGAGTCCACTTACGAGCCGCCAGGAGCCGCGATGACCTTCGAATGCACGAACTGTCAGCTTCGCTACAAGATCGACGACTCGCTCATTCCGCCTGACGGCGCCCGGGTGAAGTGCCGTCGGTGCTCGACCCTGATCGACGTTCCGGCCCCGGTCATCGAGCTCGCGCCCGTCGACCTGGAGCTGATCCCGCCCCCTCCGCCGAAGCGCATGCCGCGCATCGACGAGGCTCCCGCGGTCAGGGTCGAGACACCCGCGGAGCGCACCCCCGCGCCAGCCCCCTCCGTCGCTGCGCCAGCGCCGCCGCCGCGCGCCGCCGACCCGGAGCCTCGGGCGGCCGACGAGAGCGTGACGCTGGAGCAGCAGCTCGCCGCGGAGGCGCGGAGCGTTCCGCCGTCGCCCGACATCGAGCACGATTCCTCCTTCGTGGAGCGGTTCGACGCCCCGTCGGCGGCCGCCATCCCGGCCGATCCCGCGTTCGAGCACATCGGCGCCGCGGCCGCGCAGGCTTCGTACGAGCCCGCGACGCCGTCGCTCGAGACCGAACCGCTCGGCACTCCGCCGCCCGCGGCTTTCGAGTCGACGCCTGCGCCCGAGCCCGCACCCGCACCCGTGCTGGAGACCTCCGGCGCGCCGAATCTGGGCGAGCCGTCACTGTCCGAGTCACCGTCCTTGGCCGCGCCGACACTCGCAGCGCCGACGCTCGCGGCGCCGTCGCTGTCGGCTCCGTCGTTCGAGACCGCACCGCCGTCCATCGGCGCGCCCGCGCTCGAGTCGCCGCAGGAGCCCGCGCCTCCTGCCGCCGAGTCCACCCCGTCGCACGCCCCGGCGCCCGCGCCCGCGGCCGCGCCGGCGCTCGCCACGTCCGAAACCGCGGAGGCTCCCATGGCCACCGACAACGTCGTTCCTCTCACGCTGGGGACGCCGATCCCCGACGGCCTCTCGCCCGAAGAGCGCACGCGCCATGAAAAGGCGCGGCGGCTCGCGCGCGTGCTCGCGTCCGACATCGCGATCTACAACCGTGAGAAGAAGGAGCGGGGCATGGTGGACGGGAATCTCGTGGCGGTGCTCGGCTACGAGATCAAGAAGTCGTGGGAGACCTACAAGGAGCGGGTGGGGGCCGACTTCGCGAACTCGACTCCGTATTTCCGCGACGCCCTGAACGACCTCCTCGCCGAGGGCAAGAAGATCTTCTGACCGGGTTCAGCCCGCCTGCCGCGTCCGTCCCAGGAGCCCGCCCGCCGCGCCCCCCAGGACGAGGAGGCAGCCCGCCAGCACGACCGCCGATCCGGGCGTGAGACCACCCCGCTGGACGAGCCATCCGAAGATCGACGCGCTCACCACCACGCCGAGCCGCGCGAGGAAATCGCGCAGCGCGAAGACCCGCGCTCTCACTTCGGGGCGGGCCGCCTGCTGGATGGCCGACTCCGTCGTGATGAGGAGGAGCGCCACGAAGAGTCCCGCCAGGAACGCCGCAGCGCCCCCGGCGGCGCGCGAGGGGAATCGCGCGAACGAGACCACGGCGAGCCCGGCGCCGGCGAGCGATGCGGCGAGCACCCACGCCCTCGAGCCTCTCCGGCCCCACGCGGCGAGGAGGAGCGTGCCCGCCACCATGCCCGCGGCCGCGAACGCGATCACGCCGCCGACGCCCGACACCACGCCCGATCCATGCCCCCGGATGACGGTCGGGAGCGCGACATGGAGCGCCCCCCCCGCGATCCAGAGGAGCGCCATGGCCAGCATCGATCCCAGGATCGGCTTCGACGAGAGGGAGAGCCGCGCCCCTTCGGCGACGTTCTTCGCGAGCCCGCGGTACGCCGCTGCCGCGGATTGGTGCGGCTTCGCCCGGGGGCGCAGGTCGCTCGGACGGATGAACGCGAGCGCGATCACGGACACGAAATAGGTCGCGGCATCGAGCGCGAAGCCGAAGCGCCATCCCGACCGCTCCACCCAGAGTCCTCCGAGCCACGATCCGAGGATCGTCGCGACGACGCCGGCCAGGGTCGCGAGCGAGTTCGCCTCGACGAGCGCGCCCTCGGGCACGAGGTCGGGGAGGATGGCCGACCGCGCGGGAAGGAAGAAGGTGTTCACCACGTAGAGGAGGAAGACGAGCGCGAAGGCGGCCGGAAGCCCCCACGTCTCCGCCGCCGGAATCATGGCGAGCACGACGACGCCGCGGAGCGCGTCCGACACGAGGAGCGTGGTCCGTGTGTTCCAGCCATCCACCAGCGCGCCCACGACCGGCGAGAAGAGGATGGCGGGGAGGAAGCTGAAGAGCGGGATCAGCGCGAGCTCGCGCGCGGGATTGGCGGGATCGGCCGCGCGCTCGACGACGAGCGCGAGGAGTGCCAGGTAGGTGAACCGGTCCCCGAAGATCGAGACGAGCTGCCCAATCCAGAGGGCGCGGAAGCTGCCGCTCCGGAAGAGGCGGAGCGACGCGGCCCCCCGCATCAGCGGACGGCCGTCTCGAACTCCGGCTCTCGCTCCTCCGCCTCGACCGCCGCGAGCCTGCGCTCGAGACGGACCGGAAGGAGCGAGGCGTAGACCTGCTCGAGGCGCTCCACGATTCCGTCCCAGCCGTAGCGCCGCGCCGTCTCCACTCCGCGCGCCCCCATGGTGGCGCGGAGTTCCGCATCGGCGAGGAGCCGGCGGAGCGCGAGCGCCATGGCCTCTACGTCCCGCGGCTCGACGAGGATCCCTTCCGCCTCCGGCGTGAGCACCGTGCGATAGCCCGGCAGGGAGGTCGCGACGATGGGGATCCCGGTCGCCATCGCTTCGAGGAGGACGAGCCCGAAGCTCTCGCCCGAGCGCGCCGGCGTGCAGAAGATGTCCGCGGCCGCGTAGCGGCCGGGAAGCAGGTCCGGCTCGACCCGCCCCGCGAACTCGACGCGTCCGTCGAGCGCGCGACGCGCCCTCCGCTCCATCCGCTCGCGGAGCGGTCCATCCCCGACGACGACCAGACGGAACGGAACGTCGAGCCGCGCGAGGATCGTGCACGCGTCGATCAGATCGGGGAGTCCTTTCCTCGGATCCAGCCGCCCGACGAACAGGATCGTCGGCACGCCGTCGTCATCCCGCGTCGCGCGCGGCCGGAATCGATCGAGGTCGACGCCGTTCGGCAGGACCTCGACGGGTCCGGGGAAGTGCCGCTGGATGTAGTCCCGCGCCACGACCGACACCGCGAGGCGATGGTCGATGCGTCGGTAGAGGGGGCGAAGGAGCCCGCCGAAGAGGCGGTACGGAAGATCCGAAGACACGGAGTGGAACGTGCCGACGACGGGGACCCGCGCGAGCCGCAGCGTGAGGAGCGGGAGCACCGGGGCCACGGGGCAGTGCACGTGGATCACGTCGAACCGCCGCTCCTCGAAGAGCCCGCCCAGCCGCTCCGGCAGATCGAAGCCGACCGTCATGTCGTTCTGCGCGCCGTTGTAGGGGAGGACGATGTTGTGTCCCACGCGCACGGTCCCGGGCTCGAAGCGCGGCCTTCCGGCGATTCCGGACGTGACCACGGTGACGTCGTGTCCGCGCCGCCTCAGCCCCTTCGCGGTGGCATCCACGTGCTCCGTCACACCCCCCACGGTGGGGACATACGCCTGGGAGACGATTCCGATCCTAAGCCGCATCGGCGGCGCTCCAGAGGGGACGGAAGATGCACCACTGCGTCACGTTCTCCGCGATGGAGCGCTCCTGCGCCCGCGCGACGAGGGTGGTGAGGCGCTCGAGATCCTCGCGCAGCGTGAGCCGTGGATCCGCTTCGTCGAGACCGTCGAACACCACTTCGTGGCTCCCGTCCTCACCGCGCGTCGCGTGCGCGTGGAGGATCGGAACCCGCGCGCGGCGCGCGAGGATGGCCGGGCCGGCGGGAAAGGGGATGCGGCGTCCGAAGAAGGGGGCCGGCAGCGATCTCGAGTGGATGTCGCCATCGACCAGGAGCACCACGACGGCCCCGCGCCTTAGCGCGGCGACGAGCGGCGCGAAGCCCTCGTCGGGCGTCCGGATCACGAGCCCCTCGCGCGCCTTCCGGTCGCGCAGGGCACGCGCGAGGAGCGGATGGATCTGCACCCCGCTCACCGCCTGCACCTCGATCCCGAGCCTCGCGAGCGCGAGTCCAGCCAGCTCCCAGCTCCCCAGGTGCGG